>PMTT01000789.1:2728-4073 GCA_003167275.1 Bryobacterales bacterium
ATCGCCGAAGTGGCGCCCAAGTGTAAAGCGCGCGGCATGGACTTCTTCTGCTGGGATTACAACAACGAGAGCCGGCGCATGATCCGGAATCTGCCCAACGCCGCCAAGGTCACCGAGATCGATCTCTACGGCAGGCGCATGATCGCTCCCTGCTTCAATCACCCCGATTACCGGGCCCATCTGATCGGCAAGATCGAGAGCGTCCTCGGCGAGTATCCCAATGAGGTCGATGGGATCGCGTGGGGCTGCGAGCGACAGGGCCCTTTCCAAACCGCGATCGGCGGCGGCTGGACGGCCGACGGCATCTCCTGTTTCTGCGAACACTGCACCGCCAAAGCTCACATCCGCGGCATTTCGGTGGACCGCGCGCAGGCCGGGTACAAGCAACTGGACCAGTTGTTTCGCGCCGCATCCAAGGATCAGCGTCCGGTGGACGGCTACTTCGTCGCCTTCTGGCGGCTGCTGCTCGACTATCCCGAGATCCTCAGTTGGGAGAAACTGTGGACCGACAGCTATCATGAGGTCCGCGCCGAGCTGTACGGCACTGCCAAGACCATCGCCGCGGAGAAGCCTTTCGGCTTCCACATCATGCAGAACATGACGTTCAGCCCGTTCTATCGCGCCGAGGAGGACTATTCCCGCACGAAGGATTACGCCGACTATCTGAAGATCGCGACTTACAATAACGCCGGCGGCCCGCGCATGAAAGCTTTCCTGGACCGCCTGAGCGCGACGGTATTCCATGATGCCAGCCCCAAGGATTTCCTGCCGTTCTATTACAAAATCATGAACTATGAGGAGGGCCCCTACGACCAGTTGGCCACCTCGGGATTGTCGCCCGACTATGTAGTGAGGGAGACGCGGCGGGCGATTGCCGGAGTGGAAGGGCAGGTCAAGATTTATCCCGGCGTGGACATCGACGTGCCCACCAGGCTCACGGACAAGCGGACCAAGCCCGATGACGTGCGGCGCTCCGTGCGGGCCGCATTCGATGCCGGAGCCGACGGCGTGGTGCTGGCCCGGGAGTACGTGGAGATGTGGCTGGCGAACCTGTCCGCCGCCGGGGAAGCGCTGCGCGAGGTGTTCAGCCGCCCGGCCGCGTGACACGGGCTCGTCCAGGGAGCCGGAATGCTATCTTATGGACATGGCTGTCGAGACGCTGATCCCGGTAGAAGAATACCTGCACATTTCCTACTCCCCGGACCGCGAATACCGCGACGGCGTAGTCATGGAGCGCAACGTGGGAGACAACGCACACTCGCTGCTACAGATCGCTCTCGGCTCATACATGCGCCACCGGCGGAAACAGTGGGAGATCGAGCCGTACACGGAGCTGAGGATCAAG
>PMTT01000662.1 GCA_003167275.1 Bryobacterales bacterium
ACGAGGGCGTCCGCCCCACTTTAATGGGGCGTCAGAGTTCGAGAGGCGGATGCCCCACAAAAACTCCAGGCCTTACAGCCCTGGAATCCGCTGGCGCAGCAACTTGGACTGACGTTCACTGACGGCGATCTCGGCCGCATCGGCCATCGACAGCAGAAAGCTGCTCTTGAAGTACGGACGAATCTCTTTCACTCGGCTCAGATTCACCAGAACCGACCGCCGCGCCCGAAAAAACTGCGGCGGCAGAGCGACTTCCAGTTCCGCCATCGGATAGGTGACCAGGTACGAATCCGTGGCGGTCTTCGCCTTGAGCAGGCGGCCCTCCACGCTGAAGTACAGGATGTCATCGGGACTCAGCAGAACGAAACGATCGCGCTTGCGCCCGACAATCTGCTGCAGGATCGGTGCGTTGGTGCGGACCGTATCAGCCACCCGCCGCTCTTCTTCGCTGCGCAGCCGTTCGAACTCACACAACTTCACCGCGCGTTCGAGTACCGCGGCCAGTCGCCCGGTTTCCACAGGCTTCAGAAGATAGGCCAATGCGTTCGCCTCGAACGCTTCCAGCGCGTGCCGGTCGAATCCAGTGACGAAGATAATCAGCGGGCGCGGCACTGACGGCCGCAGGGAGCGGATCACCTGGAAACCATCCAGGCCCGGAATCTGAATATCCAGGAACACCAGATCGGGCCGCAGACTCTCGATCCTCTCGATGGCCTCCAGGCCATTCGCCGCCTCGCCTACGATTCGGACCTCCGGGTGCACCGCAAGCAGGCGTGTGAGGCGTGAACGCGCGGCCGCTTCGTCATCCACAATCAGACTATTCATTCATCGTGTTCACATGGCGCCCTCGTTTCTGGGGATGAGGATGGTCACGCGGCTTCCCAAGGAGTCGGCGGCCTGGAAGTCCAGGCTGGCGCGCCCCTGATAGAGCGTTCGCAGGCGCTCCGCGATGATCTTCAATCCGAGCCCGCTGCCGGCCGGAGGAACGGCGGGGGCGGCAGAGGTTGCGCCGACGCCATCGTCCGCTACGTCGAGCCGGACGAACTCGCCCTGGCGCCCGGCCGTGATGCTGATATGGCCGTTCCCGATCTTGGGAGCGAGCCCATGCTTGATGGCGTTCTCCACCACGGGTTGCAGGATGAGCGAGGGAATCTTCTCTTCGGAGACTGCGGGATCTACGTCCATGCTGACCCGCAGCCGCTCGCCGAATCGCACCTGCTCGATGCCCAGGTAGGTTTCGAGGAACTCCATCTCTTCCGACACGCGCGTCAGTTGCCGGTCGCTGTGCATCAGGACATGCCGGAAGACCTTCGCCAGCAACACGGTCATCGCTTCAGCCTTGGCCGGGTCGGTGACGATGAGGTCGGAGATGGTATTCAAGGAATTGAAGAGGAAATGCGGATTGATCTGCGCCCGCAGCGCCTTCAATTCCGCCTGTACCGCTAGCTCGCGCAGTGTGGCTTCGCGGCTCTGCCTTTCCATCTTCTCGCGTTCGTGCGCCAGCGACTCCAGGCGGTTCCCGATCTGCCCGGCGGCGTTCTCCAGAAATTCCAGGTCGCTGTTCAGCAGGCTGCGCCTGGAACGGCCAGGGGCCACGGCCATCACGTGTGTGATCTCGCCGTGCACTCTGATGGGGAGCAGCACATCCACATCCAGGCCGGGCAGGAGCCGCCGGCTGGGATCATTGCAGGCCAGATCCCAAGAACGTCCGGCGTTCGCTCCGGCGTGCGCTTCGATCGCGGGAATCTGGTTGCGCGGCAGTACCCGCGCGATGTAAAGGTGAGATAAATCCAGTCCGCGGCTGCTTTGAGCCGCCCTCTTACCAGCAGGTACGCCCCGAGAGTCATCCAAAGCCGGCACCAGGCTGACATCCTCCGGACCGAACTTCGCCTCCAGGATGGTGAGCGAGCAGGTTCAACATCAGGCCGAAGACGTTCCACAGCAGGGCGCAGAAACCCAGCAGAGACGTGCCCGGGCTTCGGTACGCCGTCCGGCGGATCAGCAAAACCAGAAGGACGGAGAGAACCGCTCTCGATGAGAGAAGCGCTCTTACCGCCCGGCCATCCTTACATTCAGCTCACGCGCGCGGCGCTGCAGAAGGTCGAGCGGGCGGGCCGGTTGAGCGCGCGGCGGTGAAGACAAAGGGGGTCAAACTCAGTTCCCGGGTTTCAACGGATTGTACTCGACGCCAAGTTCGTTAGCCAGGGCCGCAAAACGTGGATCGGCCGTCCATACCTGCATTCGCTCCACCACGGCAGATGCCAGGATGTGAATGTCGATCCAACCCACTCCCCGGCCATGCAGGCCGCGATGGCGAACGAAGGCTACGACGTCACGGTGATGGACACGGGCCGCTTGCTGGATTTTTTCGTAATGGGTCAGTACTTTCAGGCGGCCGCCGCGATCACCCATCAGCAGTTCCCCATAGATCAACTCATGTCCGGCTACCTGGTCACGGCCCAGAAGTCTGCCCAATTCGGCCCTATATGGTTCCCGCCCGGCCAGCCAGCGAATCCAAACGGACGTGTCCACCAGGACCATCAGGCCACCTTGTCTTCCACAGCCGGCCAATCACGCCGCCGGGGCGCGTCTTCTGCATCCGGTTCCGAGCCCGCAAGCTCGCGAAGTTTCTGGTATGCCGCGTGGCGCACCAAGGCTTCAAGGCCCTTGCGGACTGTCTCAGTGTCTGTTGTTGCGCCGCAAGCTTCCTTCGCTTCCTTGAGAAGATCGTCCTCAATATTCAAGGTTTTCTTCATACATCCAATTCTACCATAAAGGTATGGTTATTTTAGCCATACCTGGCGTTCCTACTTGGCCGGTCCCTTTCCCCCAAACATGTAGTCCTTTCGCGCAACGCCGCGCGTTCTTCTCTGGTAGGCCACCACCGAACCCGGCCAGATCGCGGTGCTCTCGCCCGTTCGCTCATCCTGATACCAACTGCGGCAGCCGGATTCCCATACCGTCCCGGGCAGGCGCCTTCGGGCCTCATCCACAAACTTCCGCTGTCTGTCCGCACGGACTTCCATGACGGTCTGACCGCGCTTCCGCATCAGGCGCAGGCAACTCATCACATACCGAACCTGCGCCTCGATCATCAGGACCACTGAGTTGTGTCCCAGGCCGGTGTTCGGACCGAGCAGAAGAAAGAAATTCGGGAAGCCGCTCACCGTGATTCCCAGGAACGCGCTGATCCGCTCCCGCCATGCTTCGTGAATCTCCACGCCGCCGCGTCCGACGATGCGAATGCCCCGTAGCATCTCCGTAGCGCGGAAGCCTGTGCCGTAAACGATCGCGTCGATCGGCCGCTCCAGGCCATCCTCCGTGACGATCGAGTGCGCGCGTACCTCGGAGATGCCCGACGTGACCAGCTCCACATTCGGCCGCATCAGCGTGGGATAAATGTCGCTTGAAATCACGATCCGCTTGCAGCCGAACTGGTATCGAGGAGTTAGGCGGTCGCGCAGTCCCGGGTCGGGAACCTGCCGCTCCAGATGCAGCCGCGCCTGTTTTTCTCCCAGCCGCCGCATCGTGCCGTTTCGCAGAAACCCGAAGACAAACATTTCGAGTCTCCAGAAGATCAGCGTCCGGACCAGCCACGTTGCGCCAGGAACACGGCGGAAGAGGCGTCGCCTCCGCGCCGGGATCGGGCCGTCCGGCCTGGGCAGAATCCACGCCGGTGTGCGTTGAAAGACGTAAAGCTTGCCAGCCTGCGGGGCAATCCGCGGCACAAACTGGGCTGAGCTCGCGCCCGTGCCGATCACGGCCACGTTCTTACCTTCGAGGTTCACGTCGGCATTCCAGGCAGCGGAATGAAAGGCCGGCCCCGCAAAGCGCTCCATCCCGTTCAACTCGGGATAACGCGGGACGTGCAGCGCGCCCATTCCCGATACCAGCACCCGCGCGTCGATGCGGACGCCGTCTCCCGCGATCGCGTGCCAGACGCCCTGCTGCTCGTCCCATGTCGCCTCGCGGAGCGGCGTCTTCAAGCGAATCCGCGCCGCGACGCCGTGACGTTTTGCGGCCGCCCGCAGGTAGTCCAGGATCTCGGGCTGTTCCGCATACATCCTGGTCCACTCGGGATTCCGGTCGAACGAAAAGGAGTACAAGTGCGAGGGAATATCGCAGGCGCAGCCCGGATATCGGTTGTACCACCAGGTGCCGCCGATCTCCTCGCCCTTCTCGATGATCAGGAACGAGTCCCATCCAGCTTCCTTAAGCTGGATGGCCATACAGAGACCGGAGAAGCCTGCGCCGACGATGAGGACATCCACCGACTCCGACATCAGGCGCGGGTCCCAGTTGTCGGTGTTGTGGGGCGGACCCCCTGGTCCGCGCGGGTCCCCCCGGACCGGCCGTCGCCAGCGCAATCAACATCCCGCCCGATGCCAGCAGGCCGACGAGGGCGTCGGCCGCGGACCAGGGGGTCCGCCCCACCAGCAGGCGGCACCATCTGCTCCATCATAGTTTTCAGAAATGCTGACGCCTCCTGCATCGACTGCCGCGCCTCCGGCATCGCGGGATAGACGAGCTGCCAGGCGTGCGGCACCACCGGCCAAATCTTCAAATCCACCGCGCCACCAGCCGCGCGCGCACGCTCGGCCAACCTCGTGGAATCGTCCAGCAGCACTTCGTCGCATCCCACATGGATCAGCAGGGGAGGCAAGCCGGAGAGATCCGCATAGAGCGGCGAGGCCAGCGGACTTCGAGGGTCCGCGCCTCCCAGGTAAAGGAGCGCCCCCGGCCCAATGTTGGCGCCGACGAACATGGCACAGCGCCGGGTGTTCGCGCGGATGGAATCGCCGCTGGCGGTTAGATCCGTCAAGGGTGAGAACAGCGCAGCCGCCGAGGGCAGGGAATCGCCAGTGTCGCGGGCTGCCACCAGTAGCGCCAGCGCCAGTCCACCTCCGGCGGAATCGCCTGCGACCACCATGTGCCGGGCCGAGTTTCCCAGTTCGATCAAGCCGCGCCAGACCGCCAAGGCATCGTTTACGGCCGCCGGAAACGGATACTCGGGGGCGAGCCGGTAATCGGGCGCAAACACGCGGAAGCCCTGTTGCGCGAAGACAGCCGTGATGGGGCGGTACATCTCCGCGGAGCAGGCGAAATATCCGCCGCCATGCAGATACAGCATCGTGGGCCCGCCGCCCGTCCCCGCCACCCACTCCCCCGCGATCCCGCCAACGTGCGCCGGCGTGATGGTCACTCCCGGCGGAACTCGAAATGGCAGTGGGGTCATCAGCCTGCGCATTCTCCGGACATTGCCGCTGGCCCTCGCCAGCCTTGGCTTGAAGCGCAGCTTGAGCATCCAGACTGCGACATGCGCTTGCCAACTGGCCATCAGGGCTCCACTTGGGCGTCGAACACGCCGGTCACGATTTCGCCGGCCCGCTTCATCTGGACGAAGATGCGGTACGCGCCCGGCTTCGGAAATCCGTAGGGGAAGGATGCCTCGGCCGGCAGAACCGCCGCCATGGTGTGGCTGGCATGCGGATTCTCCGGTTGCGCCAAGGCGATGGCCGGCATGGGCGCCGATCCCGAGGGATGCACGTGTGCGAACACGCTGCGGTCCACGCTGACGAAGGCGGCGTGGCCGAGCATTCCCATATAGAGCTCCACATCACTGGCCGGCTTGCCCTGGGCGTCCTCCAGGCGGAAGCGGAACTCGTAGGGCTTCCTGGCGCGCAGCTTGCCTGCGGTGGCGGTGGAAGGGTCGCCGGCGTCGCCCGGTACCCACACCATGCGATAGCCGCCGGAAACCGGGCTGGCAGTGCGGGTGTAGTCCGCCTTAGACACGGGCGGACCCGTTCCGGCGGCATCGTCGCCCGTGAGCGGAGCGCCCGCGATTTGCGGTAATTCCAGCTCACTGGTTGCGGTCTCGCCGATTCCACTGGCATGCACCACATCGCCGAAAAGGGCATAGCGCCCGGCGGGCATCGGCGGCAAGCGCTGCTCGAAATTCCCGTTGCCCCCGCGCTCGGGATGTAGATGCCACACCAGGTCCATCTCCGGTACGTGGATCACGTAAAGGTGCATCAGGTGGTTGTGGTCGGGCAGCAGATCGTCGGTGCGGAGCCAGCCGGGGTCTTCCAGTTGGAGCACCAGCTTGCTGACATCCTCCACCGTCGCTTTCAACTGAAGTGGTTTGTAGATGATCCTGCTATAGGATCCAGCCTCGGAACTCCACCAGTTATTGCCGGACCACACGGCAAAGCCAACCAGCACGGCCGTAAGCACCATCACGATTCGCGAGCGGCGCACGCGGGCAGGCTCCGGCTGCTTGCCGGGCTCCAGCATGGCGTCGCGAACGGCCGCCCCGGCGATGCTGACCAGTCCGATGCACAGCACCAGCGCCAGCGGGATCAGGATCGCGGCCATGGCCTTCTGCATCCCTGCCACGCGCGTGGCGAGAGCCGGCACGGGCACGGCGATTCTTCCCGGCCCTTGCGCGCCATCCACATCTACGCGCACCTGCCACGACCCTGTGCCCATCAGCCAGAGACCGCCGGTATAGAATTGCGGATCTTCGCGGGAAGGCTGGGCGATGTCCGGAACAGGCGCGAACTGGGCTCCCCTGTACCCCAGTCGCAGCGGCACAATGTGAATCTGGCGCACGTCCGGCGATGCGCTGCGGATCTCGATGTCCGCCACCCCCGGCACCACCTGGGGCGGGCGGATGGTGATCAGCAGCCGGTATGGTCCGGCATTGCCTTCGAAGAAGACGTCGGGGCTGCCGACGTGCGCGTAGGCCGGCAGGGCGGCGGCGAGCAGACAGACTGCAAGCAGCTTCATATTATCTTCGGATGCGCTGCATCCAGTTGCCCCACCAGAGTCCCAGACAACTGGTGACCATGGCCATCAGCAGCGCGAGCGCGGCTTGCTGCCAGAAGGCGGCGCCCTTCTCCGTGCCGACGAAGCCGAAGCGCGCCGAGAGCGAACCCTCCTGCACGTAATAGCCAAAATACTTGCTGCCGAAAAACCAGTTGCGCGCCCCCGGGGAAGCCAGGAAAGTGGCGAACGGCCACTGGACGGCCGCGAAGAGGCCCAGGAACACGGCGCCCGAAACCAGCGCTTGCCGCACCGTCCCCCATCCCGCGGTCCGCTGCCAGATCAAGTCCAGGGCGAACGCGGGGACGATGAGCAGCAGCGGAAACTCCGGCGGCGTGAACTGGTTGAGCTGATGATAGACCGGACCGAGTTTGGGTTCCGCGGGGAACAGGGGCAGAATCCGGCCGATCAGAAACACAAATCCAAAGTAGACGCCGGCCACGGTGGTGGCGGCCCACTTGAAGTTGCTGGCGCGCGCCACCCCGGCGAGCACCATCGGGGCCACCATCGCCACCAGGTAATAGAAATGCGCCTGGTGCATGAAGATGCGGGATGTGATTTCCATCTGCAGCACGGTCAGGAGCACCAGGATCATGCCCCCCACATAGAGGAACATCATCTGGAACTGGCGCCGTAAAGCTCCCGAGGCGCGATTCATCTGGCCCAGAATCAGGATCAGCGCCCCCGCATGTACCGCCAGTATTCCCATCGCCAGCACCATGTGCGGAGGGCTGAGAATCTTGACATCCAGGCCGTACGCGTCGTGCCACCAGTTGTCGAAGGGCGCCGAAGTCAGCATGGCGATCCCGCCCCAGGCGGCGATGAACGCGCCCAGGGGCCCGCGGAATCCCCAGATCCAGACGGAACATTCGCGCAGCAGCGATCGCGGGCTAAAGGTGGTATTGAGCACCAGGTATCCGCAGGAGATCCCCGCCAGGATGCCGCACATGTGAATGGCAATGTGAGCGGGCGTCCAGAACGTATCGCGGCCGATCGACCGATGCCAGGAGATATCCCAGTGTATCCCCACCATGGCGAACGTCACGGCAGCCACGGAGCACCAGACATACCACGGCACCCTTTCGTGGTTTTCGGAAGTCTCAGCAGGCGGCATTTGTTACCCCCGGAATTCTCGTAGTATACACCACGTAGGGCATGCTTTAGCTTGGAGCGC
>PMTT01000559.1 GCA_003167275.1 Bryobacterales bacterium
GAAACTGTAGATGGAGCCCGTGACGGGGTCGGCTACCAGAAGGTTCCCTTGCGGATCGAAGACCACACCAATCGGTCCCTCGCAGGCGCCCTCTGCGGAGCCCGTGGGAAAGCCGGCGGCAAAGGTGGTCACCGCATAACCCGCTGAGGCCGTCCCCAGTCCCGTGGGACACGGCGGATTGAGCGGCGCGTTGACGAAAGATACCGTCGCGCTGCCGGGCACGGGCACACCATCGGTTACGTCAACAGCGGTGTATGTGACAGTCTCTACGATGGTGTCGGTCGCGGTAAAGGTGACTTGGCCGGCGGCGTTAGTGACCGCTGTCGTACCGGAGATGGTCGAGGTACCGCTTCCTTGTGAGATGGTGACTGTCTTGCCGGGTACGCCGTTTCCGTGGGAGTCCTGGAGCGTGACAGTGATGGTGGAAGCGGATGTCCCATCGGCGGTGACCGTGGATGGATTGGTGGTGATCCCGCCCGCGGTGGCCGGCGGTCCGATGAAGTTGACCGTGGCCGTCTGGGTCAAGGTAATGCCATCGGTTTGATCCTGGGCCGTGAAGGTGACGTTCTCCACCGTCGTGTCCGTCACAGTGAAAATCACCGCGCCGTTGGCCGTGGTACTCACCCCCGTGGAAGGCGTGATGACTGCGTGACCCCCGGTGGCGGAGAGTTTCACGGTTTTCCCAGTAACGGCAAGCCCGTTGGTATCCTGCAGGAACACCACGATAGCCGCGGCCGAAGAGCCGTCTGCCGGAACTGTACCCAAGAAAGGCACGAATGGGTTGGGAGACGTGGCCTGCACCGTAGACACCGACGCATCGGGCGTCCCTGGCATGCGCCCGGAGAGCGCTTCACCCAGCAGTATCCCGTTCAGCGATCCCAACCCGACATGGGAGGCGTCGGTGCCCATACTTGCGGCGGAATGAAAGGTGTTTGCCAGCGGGTAGAGCAAGACGTTGAGATTGCCGACCGAATGTCCCTCGATCTGATTGATCACGGCCGCCACCGAAGCCCAGAAGGCAGTGGAAAGACTGGTTCCGCCGTAAATAAGTCCAGTTGGGCACCCGCCGGCGTCCGCCTGGCACACTGCCAAACCGGTTTGCGGATCGCCCGGCGCCACCACGTCCGGAACCGATCGCTTAGACCCCGAAATCAGGGCCGTCTGATAAGGGGGAATGCCGAAGAATTTACTCATGCCGTAACCGGACTGGCCAAATGGCGGTATGCGGCTCGATCCATCCAGCCACGTTTCGCTCCCATACGTAAAAGCCGGGCCGTACGTTGGCGATGTAGCGCCCACCGCTGTGGCATTGGGAGAATCGGTCGGTACCGCGATGGTGTTGGCGCTTCCGTCCGAACAGGCGCTGCCCGAATCGCCGGTCGCGTTCAGAACGGTAATCCCGGCTCCAGCGGCGGTTGCCAGAATACTATCGAGGCTCTGCGCATCGGCCAGAGTCGTCTGGTCTTCGCAATAGCTGAAGCTGTTACTGATAACCGTCACGTGATCGGCGATCATCGCGTTGAACAGCGTCTGGAAGCCGGCGCCGGGCGCTCCCGATCCCTTGGGCGCGTGGTATACGACTACCTGGGCGCCGGGAACCGCTGTCAGGATCATCTCCACAGCTAACAAAATGTCGGTTTCGTCCGCGCCCAGCGGCGCGCCGCCGTTTACTGCGACCTGGCTCACCTGGTTTGCCAGGCTGGCAGGCTGCTGCGTAAGCGCCACCCAGTCGGCCACGTCCTGGAGGTTGATGCTGCTGAAAGCCAGGATCCCGATTTTCTGGCCGGAACCGGGCGTCACCGCGCGGGGGCTTAATTTGAGATGGGGGTTCTGCTTCGGACGTAGAAGGGGCTGAGGACGAAGATTTATTTCTCTTGGGACTACCAGCCCTTCCAACTGCGCTACGCCCAACCTTATTGCCGCGCTCGCCGCCCCATAGAACTCTTTGATCTTCAAGATGATTTGTGCGTCCATCCCTGCCGATGATCCAAGACCTACCCCGTTCCGCAGGTACCCCGCCACCTCATCCACCTCCTTCACTGCCTCTTCCACTTCCAGGCCGAATCCCGCCATGGCCGCTGGGGCAGGCTCCGCCAGGTTCGACAGCCCGACCACCGCATCGATATGCGCGGCCAGGGAGGCCGGGACCGCCGGGTCCNNACGATCTGGAATCCGCTCCGCCGCAGATACGCCCGCACATCGTCGTATGCCTTCACCGAGGGACCAAACCGCGCGGTGATCTCTTCCACGCTCAGGAACCGCTGGAACCGCGGCCCGCGCCGGTCGTACACATCGCTCAGATAGCGGCGAAAACCGCTCTCATCCCTCCGCTTGAGGACGATAGTCAGCATGACCGGCTGCAAACCGGCCGCCTCCTCGAGAGGCAAAAGCACGGCGCTCTGGATGGCGTCGGGCACATGGCCCGGTAGCCGCACGGTCGCCTGGAGAGGCAATGGCAAGGCGCTATGAATAGTGGCGGGCACGTGGCCCGGTGGCCGTACTTCCGCCTCCTGGAGAGGCAATGGCACGGCGCTCTGGATGGCGGCGGGCACATGGCCCGGCATCTGTACGGTCGCCGGCGCATCTGGACTGCGGGGCATCATCAGCGCGATGGCCGCCAGAATTGTTGCCGAGAAGGAGGATAAGACTACCAGCACGCGGTTTCGAGATGGTGTATGCGTCCACATCAGCCCCTCCTTGCAACCTCCGGTGGCATCCAGTTCAGCGCTGGTACCAAACTGCTTTCCCAGCTACTTAAAATGAGTTCCAAATGTACCACCGGGTTAGTCTAAAATGTCCTTAGAGCGTTCTGATAATTTCTGAAAGCCTGTTTTCAATGAGTTCCATCACCGCAAGCCGTCCGAGGAACTACCGCTTCGATCAGTTCGAACTCTTCCCCAACCAGGGTTCGCTGTTGAAAAGCGGCTTGCGCGTGCCCCTGATGCCCAAGCCTCTGGCCACCCTGGTGGTGCTGGTGGAGCGGGCGGGCGAGACGGTCCTGAAAGAGGAGTTGCTGGAGCGTGTGTGGGGCGGCGCGGCCGTCGAGGAGAACAACCTCACCCAGAGCATCTCCATGCTTCGCAAGGTGCTGGGGGAAAAACGCGGCGACAACCGTTACATTTTGACGGAACCGGGAAAGGGATACCGGTTCGTCGCCTCCGTGTCGCCCATCGAGCCGGCCCTGACCGCTGTTTCCCCGACGCCCGGTATAACCGAACGTGGGGCAGGTCACCGACCTGCCCTCCAGACCGGGCAACCCGTTGAGGAAGTGCCCGTCAACGCTGCTGGCCCACCGGTCGCGGAGCTGCCTGCCGGCCGCCGGTGGGGTGCCAAAGCCGTAGCCGTCCGAGTAGGGAGTATTGCCGCTTGCGTGGCGCTCGGCCTGTGGCTGTTTTCGCTGGGCCAGGGGCCGCAGGCGTCGAGGCGTTCGATCGCCGTACTGCAGATCCGGGATTTATCTAAAGGAACGAGCGAGGGCTGGCTCCAGACGGCGCTCTCGGAGATGCTCACTTCGGAGCTGGCCGCCGCCGGTAAGATCCGGACCATTCCCGCCGAGGACGTGGTCCGCTGGCGCACCGATCTGGGAACGTCCTCCGAAGGAATGGGTCAAAGCGCCTTGGTGCAGTCGGCGCGCAAGAGCTTCGGCGCGGATTCGTTTGTGGTCGGGTCGTACGTGGTCACCGGCGCGTGTCCGGATTGCCGCGTACGGGTGGACCTGGGTCTGTACAACGCGCGCACCGGCGACCGTTCGGGAACGATTATCGATGAAGGTTCGGCTCAAGACCTGCTCGATTTGACCGCGCGTCTGGGGAACAAACTGCGCGCGGAACTCGGCATCGGCGGCGCTTCCAGCGCTACGCCACGTTGGCCCGCTACCAGCGCCATGCGGGAGTACGCCGAAGGATTGAAGGCGCTACAACTCATGGATCCCATGGCCGCTCGCGACCATCTGCAAGCTGCGGTGGGCGCGGATGCGGGCAATGCTCTGATCCACGCGGCGCTGGCGGACGCATGGACCGCCCTGGGGTACAATACCCGCGCCGGTGAGGAATACCAGCGGGCTTACGAGCTTTCCGCTTCGCTGGGCCGACTGGATCAACTGGGAATCGAGGGGCGCTACCGGTCGAGTGTACAACAGTGGGATCGGGCCATCGAAATCTATAAGAACGTGTTACAACTGTTTCCCGACAGTCTGGAAGATGGCCTGAATCTGGCGCGTGCTCAAATGTCGGGCCACAAGTTCCCGGACGCAAGCGCGACTTTGCGGACGTTGCGCCGTCTTCCGGGGCCTGCCGGAACGGATCCTCGCATCGATCTTCTGGAGGCCCAAAACGCCGGCGTGGTGACCGACTATGCGCGGACGCGCGAGTATGCCCATCGAGCCGCCGAGCAAGCGGCCTCGCGGGGAGCGCGATATCTGTATGCGCGCGCGCGTCTCCTGGAGGGCGGCGCCATGCAAACGCTTGGCGATCCGAACGCATATGCGGTTCAAACCGAGGCCCGTCTGCGGTGCGAGGAGATCGGCGACCGCGACTGCGTCAGCAAGGCGTGGCGTATTCGGGGCAACGACCGGTACTTTTTCGCGGATTTTTCCGCCGCGCAGCAGGCTTACCAGAACGGGCTCGTGATCGCGCGGGAACTCGGCAACCGGGGCGAAATCGCGAATATTCTGACGGGCCTGGGAGTGGTGGCGCGCTCCCGCCGGGATTGGCTGCAAGCGGAGCAGAGTCTGAAGGAGGCTATCTCGCTCCGGTTGGAAGCCGGCTATTCCCCGAGCGGGGAACAGATCCAGTTGGCCGATCTGTATTTGGAGATCGGACGATCGTCCGCCGCTCTACAAGTACTGGATAAGGCGGAGGCAGCGGCTCACGAAGCGGGTGCGCGGGAAGATCTGGGTGAGGTTCTCCGCATGCGGGCAACCCTTGCGCAATCGGCAGGCGACTTGGATACCGCCCAGGGTTTGGCGGAGAAAGCTGTGGACGAGCTCCGGCCCACGAACGGCCGCCTTGCTCTTACTTTGGCAGTGGCCAGGTTGAGTTTGGTAATAACAGCGCGCGGCGATCTGAAGCGGGCCGAGAGTCTTCTTGGCGAGGCGACGGGTCCACCACTTCCCGAGTTGACGGGAACTGTCGAACTGGCTCGCGCCGAGTTTCTTCTCGCCGGAAGCCAGTTTGCTGAAGCTAATGAAGCCGCGAAGAAATCGGCCGCGGCTTTCGACAAGGCGAACCTGGATGTGGAGTCGGCCCAGGCGCTGATGGCGCAGGCGGACGCGCTCGAAATGGCCGGCAAGCCCGGTGACGCGCTGGCTGCCTGCCGGGAAGCGGTGCAACGGGCCGCGCGCACTCCGAACCAGCTTGCCATAGCGCTCGTCCGCCTGGCGGAGTGGCGGCTTACCACTGATTCTGGCGCGGCATTGCCGGGGGGGCTGAAGGCGGAAATCGCCACTTTGCGGAATCCGGAACTCGACCTTTGGGCACAATTCGCCAGTGCCATGCGGGCAAAGCGTGCCGGGGTGGCGAGCAGCCGCCGGCTGTTTCAGGAACTCACCACCGCGGCGGCCAATCGCGGCTACATCACTCTGTCGCGCCGTGCCCAGGCTCTTGGGGATGCGCCGTAGGGGGTGGTGAGACTGTTTGCCCGTGATGCCGAAAAAGGGTCTTGAGGCCCAGTTGGGACAGCCTGTCCCAATTCGGAAGAGCCGACATTGATAGCAAATGCTTACACGTTCACTTGGGACAGGCTGTCCCAACTGGGCCACACAACTCGTTTTCCGCCGACTGGGCGACTGGCGCACGAATGCGGCCTCAATGGGATCGAGCGTGCAGTTTTCCGACTGACGTGGAAGAGACCGGGCTGGGTGATTGGGCAAGCTAAAGCATACCCTACCCTTTGTCGAGCAACTCCAGGAGCTTTTCCTGGACGGCTTCCGCCGTCGGACCGTCGGGAGTGATCACCAGGATGGTATCGTCGCCGGCGATGGTGCCGATCACTGTGGGCCACTCTTCGTTGTCGAGGGCCACGGCCACGGAGTTGGCGTGGCCCGGCGAGGTCTTCAGCACCACCAGATTCTGCGCCCGAAGGACATCCTTCAGGAACTCGACCGCTAGCATGGAGAACTCGGGGCCGGTCTCCTCGGGCGCCATCTCCTGATAGCCGTCCCGCGTCTTGACCAGGCGGAGGTCGCGAATGTCGCGGGACAG
>PMTT01000515.1 GCA_003167275.1 Bryobacterales bacterium
GTGGCCATCCCCACCAGCATCATTTCCACGTTCGCTCTGATGGCTGCCATGGGGTTCACCCTCAACCAGATCACCATGCTGGCCCTCACCTTGATGGTGGGCATTGTCATCGATGACGCCATCATCGTGCTGGAAAACATCTACCGCTTCATCGAAGAGAAGAACATGCCGCCCTTCCAGGCGGCTATTCAGGGCACCAAGGAAATCGGCCTGGCGGTGATGGCCACCACTCTCTCCCTGCTCGCGGTCTTCCTGCCGGTCGGATTCATGGGCGGCATCGTGGGCCGATTTATGAGCTCCTTCGGCTTCACCAGCGCGTTCGCCATCGCGGTCTCGCTGTTGGTCTCATTCACCCTGACCCCCATGCTTTGCTCGCGCTTCATCAAGCGCCCTGCTGAGACCGCGGCTGAGCATCGCGGCTCTAAAGGATCGTTTTTCTTTCGCTTCCTGGATACTCACTACACCACCATGCTGAAGTGGTCCATGGCGCACCGCAAAACCGTGGTGGCCTTCAGCGGCCTGATGATTCTCGCCATTGTGCCGCTGTTCGCCCTGGTGGGCAAGAACTTCCTGCCGCAGGACGATCAGTCGCAGTACAACGTCCTCATCCGCACGCCCGAAGGCAGTTCGCTGGCCGCCACTACCGCATTGGCCGAGCGCATTGCGCAGGATATCCGCGCACTTCCCGGAGTGCACGACACTCTCATGACGGCAGGCGGCAGCGCCGACAGGTCGGTCAACAACGCTGCGATTTTTGTCAAACTCACCGATGTCAGCCAGCGCGAGGTCTCGCAGCAGCAGCTCATGCAGCGCACCCGCGACGTCATGAAGAAGTATCCGCCGGAGATCCACACCGGCGTGGAACTGGTAAGCACGGTGGGCGGCAACCAGAGCAACGCCGAAATTCAATACTTCATCCAGGGGCCCGATCTCGCCAGGCTGGCTCAATACTCCGGCGAGATGCTGGCCCGCATGAAGAAGATCCCCAGCCTCACCGACGCCGATACCACCCTGCGCAGCGGCAAGCCCGAGGTCCGCCTGCAGATCGATCGGCCCCGTGCCGCCGACCTGGGAGTCTCGGTGATGGATATCGAAACCGCCCTCAACTCGCTGGTAGCCGGCCAGACGGCCTCCACTTACAACGCCGGCGAAGATCAGTACGACGTGGTGGTACGCGCGCAGGAGCAGTTCCGCGCCGGCACCGACGGCCTGGCCAAAATGACGGTCCCGTCGTCGAAGATCGGCTCGGTTGCGCTGGAAGACGTCGTCCATATCGTCCCCGGAACCGGCCCCTCTTCCATCAACCGCATCAATCGGCAGCGCCAGGTTTCGCTCACCGGCAACGTCCTCAGCGGCGGCTCGCAGTCAGCCATCCTTGCCGCCATGAGCCAGGCTTCTAAAGAACTCGGCATGGAGGCCGGCTACAGCTCGGGTCTGACCGGCGCATCCAAAGAACTCGCGCGCACAGGCTACTACTTCGCGCTGGCATTCGCCCTCACATTCATTTTCATGTACATCGTGCTGGCGGCCCAGTTCGAATCCTTCATCCACCCGATTACAATTCTCATTACTCTGCCGCTGGCCGTGCCTTTCGGGATCCTCTCCCTGCTGCTCACGCATCAGACCGTCAACATCTTCTCCGGCCTCGGACTGCTGCTTCTGTTCGGCATCGTCAAGAAGAACGCCATCCTCCAGATCGATCACACTAACGGCCTGCGCGCGGAGGGCATGAATCGCTATGACGCCATCATCCAGGCGAATCGCGATCGTCTTCGCCCCATCCTGATGACGACCATGGCGTTGGTCGCCGGCATGGCCCCGCTGGTGATTTCTCGCGGCACGGGATCCGCCACCAACCGCTCCATCGGCGTTCTGGTGGTGGGCGGGCAGTCGTTGTGTCTGCTGCTCACGCTGCTCGCCGTTCCGGTCTTCTACTCGCTCTTTGAAGACTTTGGCAGTTTCTTCGCCACCGGCCGGATCGCAAGCTTCCTGGGCAACATTCGCGGCCGTTTCAAGAGGACCGCCGCCGTCGCCGCTGCCCTCCTGACGATGGTCACCTCGGGTTTCGGACAGACGCNNAGCCCGATCCGTCTGCCCGAAGTCATCGCACGAGTGCTCGCCAACGATCCCGACCTCGACATCTCCCGCATCCAGCTTCGGGAGGCGGCTTATAACATCCGCGCCGCGCAGGGCTACTACGACCCCATCGCCAGCCTTCAGGCATACCGCACCCGCTCCGTTACACCGGTGGCCTCCATTTTCGGCGGCACCGCCGATGGCAAACTCGCCCAGGAGACCCTCAGCGTGACGCCGCAGATTAGCGGCATTTCACCCTGGGGCGCCAGCTATACGCTGAATTTCGTCAACTCCCGCCAAGCCACCGACAGCCTGTTCAACACCCTGAATCCGCAATACCCCACCAGCGTGAATCTCAACCTCACCCAGCCCCTCTGGAGGGGCCTCCGTTATGACCAGAACCGCTACCGACTTCAGGTAGCGCGCAAGAACCGCGATCTGAGCGACCTGCAACTGCGACAGCGCGTGATCGAAGTGGTCACCCAGGCCGTGCAGTCCTATTGGGAATTGAACTACGCGTGGCACAACCTCGAAGTGCAGTCCGAGGCCGTCAAACTCGCCGAACGCCAGTACGAGAGCAACCGCCGCCAGGCGGAGCAGGGCCTGCTCGCTCCCATCGATGCGATCGCCGCGCAAACCCAGGTGGCCAACTTCCAGCAGAGCGTCTTCACGGCCCAGCAGGCCCTGACTCAGGCCGAGAACAATCTCAAGTCGCTGATGCTGCCCGATCGCAATGACCTGTTGTGGAGTTCCGCACTGATCCCCGAGACCCAGCAGGCCCCCAATGTCTCCGTACCATCGCTTGCGGACGCCCTCAAACAGGCACTCGATCTACGGCCCGAGCTCAAGGAAAACCTCGTCGCCGGCGACATTAACGGACTGGATGCACGCCTGGCCCGCGAAGGCGTCAAACCCCGCATCGATCTATTCGCCAACCTCACCACCACAGGTCTGGCAGGCCGGATCCCGCCGTCTTCGGGCCTCGGCGTCCTTTCCTCCTTGCTGCCCGCCGGCTTTGGCGCAGTGCCACCCATTCTGGTGGGCGGTGACGGCCAATCGCTGAGCAATCTCACATCGGGCAATTTCACCACGGCGCAGGTGGGCGTGCAGTTCTCCCTGCCAATTCGCAACCGCACTGCCATCGCGCAGGCCGAGATCGCGGCTGCCGAAGGCCGCCGTATTCGTACCCGGCAAAACCAGCTCGCTATGGCCGTGGAAAGCGATGTTCGCAACGCCCTGCAGGGCGTCACCTCGGCGCAGCTTCGCCTGGATGCCGCATCACTGGCCGCGCGCTCGGCCGAAGAGCAGTACAACAGCGAGCAGCGCCAGTTTCAGGCGGGGACTTCATCGACGTTCCTGGTGTTGCAGCGGCAGACCGATTGGATCAACGCGCGCGCCCGCGAGGTCCGCGCCTATGCAGACGTGGCCGAAGCGTTCGCCAACCTCGACCGCGCCACTTCCCGGACGATTGAAGCACAGGGCATCGATTTCAAACCCTGACGTGTGTGCTGTGGGGATGCTTTAGCTTGCCTAGTGATCATGGGCAAGCAAAGCATGCCCCACGAACTCGGCCAGTTCCACTTCCACGTCGGCGGGGAGTGAATCCTTCGTCAAGCTCGAACACAACGCTACCAGGTCGACGATCCTCGCGAGGCGGCGCCAGTCTGGGGGCAGCGAGCCGCTTGCCTGCTGGTAGCCGGTCGAAAAGTATGGCTCGACCAGCGGACGCGCGGCGCGCTCGGAGCGCAGAAAATTGGCGAGGTCTGTGAGTGGTGTACTGGAAACCGCGAATTCCCAGTCCAGAACGGCGGCCACGGCCCAGCGGCCCTTAGACTCCCGCACAAGGACGTTGCGCCTGCCGAAGTCGCCGTGTACCAGGCTGGTTTGTGCCTCCGAGAGAGCCAGTTCCGGCAGGGCCGACCACATCAGGGCATGCACGCCATCGCAGACTGACGCCGGCAGGCGGCGCTGCAGATGGCCGGATGCCAGGCACAGATCCACGAATCGCGCCATGGCGTGGGGGCCCTCGAGTAATGGGACGGTTACGCACGGACCAGGTCCGAGCCACCCGGGTTTTTCGAAGACGGTGCGGTGGATGGCGGCGAGAGTCTCCCCGGCGGAATGCGCCGCCTGGGCGATGGCCTCGCGATCGCCCGCGCGTTTCAGCTCTCGGAAGGTGATGCCTTCCACGTAACGCAGAAATGCGAATGGCGGGAAGTCCTCCGCTCCGCTGGGCTCCGCGTAGATCACCTCTGGGACGGGGACCGAACCGCAAAGGCATGCAAGCAGATCCACCTCTTTCTGGCATAGGGTGGGGTCGTGCTCGTAGATCCGCAAGACGACAGGCTCAGGGTGAGAGTCGAGATGAAGCTTGAAATTGGAGTTGCGGAAGCCGTCCGTCAGCGGCTCGAGGTCGAACACACGGCTTTGTGGAAAGGCGGATTGAACCAGGCGGGCCAGCAAAGACGAAGGCAAAGACCGGCGGGGTTCGGACCGGATCCAGCGAGACTGCTGAGGGGCGCCAGGGAGCATGGGAAGAAGTTTCGAAAGGAGCTTTCAGCGTTCAGCGATCAGCGTTCAGCGATCAGCAAGCGGAGAGCGGAATTCACCGGCGGCAAGAACGCACGACGCCGCTACGACTAACAGGCTGACCGCTGATCGCTGACCGCTGAACGCTCACAGCTCATCCCTACGCCGCGGTGCCTTTCGCCTGTTCCGGCTGACCCGCAATCGCCGGATAAGCGACTCCTGCCAGGGCCGCTCCCACGATCGGGGCTACCCAGAAGAGCCAGAGCTGTTGGATTGCCCAACCTCCCACGAAGAGCGCCGGACCCGTGCTGCGCGCCGGGTTCACGGACAGATTGGTGACCGGGATTCCGATCAGGTGAATCAAAGTCAGACCGAGGCCAATGGCGATGGGAGCGAAGCCCGCCGGCGCGCGAAGGTCCGTTGCGCCGAGAATGATCATGAGGAACATGAACGTGAGCACGATCTCGGCCACCAGGCACGCGACCATCGAATAGCCCTGCGGCGAATGGTCGGCGTAGCCGTTCGAAGCGAAGCCTCCCGCGAGGTCGAAGCCGGTCTTGCCGCTCGCGATCACCCACAGGACTGCCGCCGCCGTGATTCCTCCCGCGACCTGTGCGACAACGTACGCTACGAGATCGGAAGCGGGAAATCGCTTCGCGACCAGCAGACCGACGGAAACGGCCGGATTCAAATGACATCCGGAAATGTGCCCGATGGCAAAGGCCATAGTCATCACCGTCAGCCCGAAGGCAAAGGCCACGCCAAGGTAGCCAATCCCGACCTTGTCCAGCCCGGCTGCCAGAACGGCGCTGCCGCAGCCTCCGAAAACGAGCCAAAACGTACCAAGGTACTCCGCTGCCACCTTTCGTCCTAAGGACATCCGTTTGTCTCCTTGGTCCGCCAGTATATCGCAGTAGAGCGGGGTGTGCCTTTGGCTTCCGGAACGTTTGTTTACAGGGTTCAAGACGATTCGTGGGGCATGCTTTAGCTTAGTGTGCAAGTGCCTGCAAAAATGAACATGGCAAGCTAAAGCATGCCCCACGTGGGACCAAACCAACAGGGCATGCATTCGGCGCACTTTAGATCTAGAATAGGTTATTCAGGTATTAATATATTATGACAGCGACTCGGACACAGAAAGACGGGATTGCGACACTCCACAAAACCAAGGAGCGATTGCAACTCGGCGGCGGTGCGGAGCGAACCGCCAAACAGCACAGCGATGGAAAGCTCAGCGCGCGCGAACGGCTGACCCTGCTGCTGGATAAGGAGACGTTCCAGGAAACAGGCCTCTTCGCGCAACACCGCGCCACCCTGTTCGGCATGGCCGACAAGCCTTTGCCGGCCGACGGCGTGGTGACGGGCAGCGGAAAAGTGGCCGGGCGCACGGTACATGTCGCCAGCCAGGACTTCACCGTGGTGGGAGGTTCCGCGGGTGAGGTCCACGGCGACAAGATCGCCACAGCCATGAAGTCCTCCCTGGTCACGGGCACACCGTTCGTGTTCATCAACGATTCGGGTGGCGCGCGCGTGCAGGAGGGCGTCGGGAGCCTGGCCGGCTACGCGCGGGTCTTTTACCACAACGTGCTGCTCTCCGGCGTGGTGCCCCAAATCTCGATGATCTGCGGCCCTTGCGCCGGCGGCGCGGCTTATAGCCCGGCGCTTACCGACTTCATCATCCAGACGCGCTACGCCTACATGTTTATTACCGGCCCGGCGGTGATCCGGCAGGTGACCGGCGAGGAGATCACCGCCGAACAGTTGGGCGGCGCGCGCGCACAGATGGACCGCTCGGGCGTGGTTCACTTCGTCGCCGAAAACGACGTGGAAGCCATCAAGATCTCGAAGCGCCTGCTCTCCTTCCTGCCATCCAACAACCTTCTGGACCCGCCCCGCGGCGAGCACGACAAGCGGCATTTCCGCGATGAGGCCCTCAACAAAGTGGTGCCGGACGAGTCCAAGCTGCCGTATGACGTCCGCGAAATCATCGGGCGCATCGTAGACCGCTCGGACTTCCTGGAAGTGCAAAAAGAGTACGCCAAGAACGTGGTGATCGGCTTCGGCCGCCTGGTGGGCAGGCCGATCGGCATCATCGCCAACCAGCCCCAGGTGCTCGCGGGCGTTCTGGATATCAATGCGTCCGACAAAGCCGCGCGCTTCATCCGCTTCTGCAACGCCTTCAATATTCCGCTGGTCACGCTGGTGGACGTGCCTGGTTTCCTCCCTGGAATCGATCAGGAGCATGGGGGAATCATTCGCCACGGCGCGAAGTTGCTGTTTGCCTATTCGGCGGCCACCGTACCGAAACTCACGGTTGTGATTCGCAAGGCCTATGGCGGCGGATATATCGCGATGTGCTCGAAAGAGCTGGGGGCTGACCACGTATTTGCATGGCCGTCCGCGGAGATCGCGGTGATGGGCGCGGAAGGCGCGGCGGAGATCGTCTTCCGGCGCGAGATTGCCGCGGCAGACGACCAGGATGGCCGTCGCCGCGAGCTGATCGAGGAGTATCGCGAGACTTTCTCCACCCCCTACGTGGCAGCGAGTGCGCGTCTGGTGGACGACATCATAGAGCCGGCCGACACGCGCGGGGCTCTGGCTCTGGCGCTGGAATCCCTGGTCACCAAGCGGGACATTCGTCCCACCAAGAAGCACGGAAACATTCCACTCTGAGGCCACCCCATGCCAATGAAACCTCAAAACGAAGGCTATCGGGTTCTGATGGCCGCGGCCGCCGGCGCCGCATTGGAAAGAGACCGGCCCGTGCGGCTCCGCATCACGCTCGAAGGACACAGCTACGACGTCGATGTGGAAGTTCTACCGGATCCTGCCCAGGAGCCGGAGGGAGAAGTCGCGATGGCGATCCCCGACTCGGTCCTACTCCCGCCCCTCCTGCCCGACGCGATGGAGGAGGACAAGATCTGCCGGAGCCCGCTGACCGGCTCGATCGTATCGGTGGTCGCGAAGGTCGGCCGGTATCTCCGGCAGGACGATCCGGTGGCGGTGGTCGAGGCCATGAAGATGCAGACCACGGTAGGCGCGCCGGTGGATGGATTGGTGGAAGAAATCGCGGTGGCGCCGGGGGATTCGGTAAAGGCGAGGCAGATGATCTGCCGGTTGGGATAGCGGCGGTCTGCCGAAGCGCTACGCCCTGGAGTGCGAGACTGTATGCAGGTGGGATCAAGCCGATGCCGAACCTCAACGGTCTGCTCGAAGCATCGCTCTTCGTCGAGAACCTCTCCAGGGCGCGCGACTTCTACCAGCAAATTGTCGGTCTGGAAAAGCTGCAGGAAAGCGAGGCGGGTTGCGTATTCGTGGTGGCAAAAGGACAGCTACTCTTGCTGATCAGCCGTGAAAAGGCCAGAGTGCCCAGCAAGACTCCGGGAGGTGAGGTCCCAGCTTGCTTGGGTAAGGCGGGCGAGGCCCTGGGAGCGGGGCACATCGCTTTCAGGGTCGCCGAGGCCGAGTTCGATGCATGGCGGAGCAGCTTAGAGAGCCAAGGCGTGGAGGTGCTGAGCGAAGTTGCCTGGGAGCAAGGAGCGCGCAGCCTCTATTTCCGCGATCCGGACGGCCACCTGCTCGAACTGGCTACTCCCGGGCTTTGGGGTCTCCATTCGTGACTGGGCGGCACTCCGCGGCCCTACCGGTGGGGCTATGATCAAGCAATGAGGCTTCCTCCTTTCCTGCTGGATCAATGGCTCGAGCAGAAATTCTCCGCCGATCCGCCGATCGAGTTCGACTTGGGATCGAGCACCGGCCCGATCTGGACATTGCGTGAACTGGTTTCGCTCGACGGCGATGTCGAAGAACTGCTCGACACGCAGTTGTTCTACACGCCCCCGGCGGGTTCGGCGGAATTGCGTGAAGAACTGGCGCGCATGGAGGGTGTCGAACCGGAGCACGTCCTGGTGATGACCGGCGCGGCCGAGGCGCTGCTGATTCTGTTTCATCTGGCGGCCGAACCGGGAGCCAACGTGGTCCTGCCCAGTCCCGGGTTCCCTACCAACGAAGCGGTTGCCCAGTCCCTGGGTTTGGAAGTGCGGCGCTACATGTTGCGTGCCGCTGATAGTTTTCGAGTCGATATGGACGAAATCCGGAGCCTCGTGGACGATGCGACCAAGCTCGTGCTAGTGAATTCGCCGCACAACCCGACGGGGGCGGTCCTGAGCGAACCGGACATGGAGGAGTTGCACGATTTCTGTGCGGGGCGCGGCGTCCAGTTCGTTTCCGATGAAGTCTACCATCCGATCTACCACGGCCCGGCGCTGCGTTCGGCGGCGCGCCTGCCGCACGCGACGGTCCTGGGGGATTTTTCGAAGGCGTTCTGTCTGAGCGGGCTGCGGATTGGGTGGATGATCGAGCGCGATGCCGGGCGCCGCAAGCAGTGTCTCAACGCCCGCAGTTACTTCACGGTTTCCGGCACGGTGCTGGGAGAGCGGCTGGCGGCGCTGGCGACGCGCCATCGCGAGGTAATCTACGATCGTGCCCGCCGTATCGCGCAGACCAATCTCGGGCTGCTTGACGGGCTGTTCTCCGAGCACTCGGATTGGCTGCATTGGGTCCGCCCTGCCGGGGGCATGACGGCATTTCCCTGGCTCGCGAGCGGCATCGACGCCCGTGAGTTCTGCCAGAGCCTGGCGCGCCACGGCGTGCTGATGGCGCCCGGAGATTGCTTCGGGATGCCCGCACACTTTCGGCTGGGATTCGCCGCGAGTGGGGAGCGCTTTGATCGAGGGATCGAGCGCTTCGCGGCATTCCTGCGGACGATGGCGCCAAGGCTGACCCAGCACGCTTAGCCGGCGGGCGCCGCTGGCCACAACAGCCTCCAGGGAACCACCGCAATCTCCCCGGTGTCTAACTCCGGCATGCTCGAAGTTCGCCTTCTGACGAAACACTACAGCGGGATTCCTGTCGTCGACCATGTGAGCTTTTCAATCCGACCAGGGCAGATTCTCGGCTACCTGGGGCCGAACGGCGCGGGTAAGAGCACCACCGTCAAGATGCTGACCGGCCTGATCGAGCCTTCCTCCGGGCATATCCTTTTTCATGGCCAGGATGTGCGGGACGATCTCCTGGCGTACCAACACCGCATCGGCTACGTGCCGGAGGAGCCGCACCTCTATCCGCATTTGAGCGGGCGCGAGTATCTGCAGTTGGTGGGGCGGCTGCGCGGCCTGAAACGGCGGGTGTTGGAGTCTCGCATGGACGAACTGGTCCGCCTGTTCGGCCTCTGGGAAGACCGACATTCGCCGCTGGCCTCATACTCCAAGGGGATGCGGCAGAAGATTCTGCTTTCGGCGGCGCTGCTCCACGACCCGGAATTGTTGATCCTGGACGAGCCGTTTTCCGGCCTGGATGTGAACGCGGCGATGATCCTGCGCAGCCTGCTGAAAGCGCTGGCCGGCCGGCAGAAGATGGTGCTCTATAGCTCGCACGTCCTGGAGGTGGTGGAGAAGGTCTGCGACACCGTGCTGATCCTGCGCAAGGGGCAAGTGGTGGCGCATGACTCGGTGGCGCGCCTTCGTGAGCTGATGTCCGAATCTTCGCTCGAAGGAGTCTTCTCGCAACTCACCCAACCTGAGGACACCGACTCCATTGCTCAGCGGATCCTCGAGGTGGTGGCCGAATGAGCGCGCGCGTTCGGGCCTGGCTGGACGAAACGCACGGCGCGGGATTCGAACTGGTGCGCCATTTCGCGGCCCGCTTCTTCGATAGCGAGATGGTGGCGACGCCGGGGGAGTGGACCAGAGTCGCGGTGGGCGTATTCGCCGCGCTGGTATCGGTGGGGGCGTTGATGCTGCCCACCTACTGGCAGCGCTACAACCATCTGCTCTCAGACGCATCCTCCCCGCTCGAATACCAGCAAGGTGTTCGCGACGACGTCGGGACGTTTATCGCGGTGGCCATGTGGATCACCGCGCTGCTGACCGCCGTCCAGTGGCAATCGCTGTTTCCCAGCCTGCGCGATTACCTGGCTCTGGCATCCTTGCCGGTTAAGCCGCTGCAGATCTTTCGGGCGAAGTTCGCCGCCCTGCTGCTGATCTTTGGGGCGCTGGCGTTGACCCTGGCCGCGCCAACCGCGATCCTGTTTTCCGCCGCGAGCGCCGGCCGCTGGCGCGAGAACCCATCGGCGGCGGTGAATGTGGCGGCGACGTTGCTGGCGATCGCGGGCGGCTGCGCCTTCGTGTTCTTCGGGCTGGTAGCCGTGCAGGGGCTGCTGCTGAACGTCCTTCCGGGAAGTTGGTTTGGGCGGGTTTCGATGGCGGTTCAAGGGTCGGTGTGCGTCCTGACCTTGGGCGTGCTGCCGTTTCTCGGGAGACAACTGGCGGGGCCGGCGTGCTGGCCTCCGAACTGGTTCCTGGGACTGTGGGCGGCCATCATCGGCGCGCCTGACGCCGCTGGCAGGAACGCGCAATTGGCCATGGGCCTGGCCCCGGCGGTCGCGATTTTCTCGTATCTGGTCAGCTATCACCGCTACCGGCGGCTGCTGCTGGAATCGGCGGTTGTCCGCGCTCGCCGGCGATGGGAAGGGCTCGGTTCCCGGCTGCTGGAATGGTGGATCCCGGATCCCCGCGAACAGGCGGCGTTCGCCTTCCTCTGGAAATCTCTGGCGCGCAGCCGCAATCATCGGCTGGTGCTGCTGGCATATGGCGGCATCGCGCTGGGGTGCATCCTGAATGGCCTCTCGGGCTCCGCCGAGGGATTGCACGCATCGGCCGGGTCCCTGCGCTACCTCGCCGTGTTGGGGCCGCTGACGGCGGCGATCTTCGTGGTGGCCGCGTTGCGCTACCTGTTCTCGCTCCCTGTGGAACTTCGCGCCAACTGGATCTTTCGGACCACGGAGCAAGAGGGTCGCACGTTCTGGCTCCGGGCAGTCGCGCGGTTCGTGGTGTTCTGCGGGATCGCCCCGGTCTTCGCGTTCACCTTCCCCCTGTCGGTCGCGGTGTTGGGGCTCACGCCGGCACTGAAGACTTCTGCCCTGGGATTCACGCTGGCTCTGGCGGTGTTCGAGGCGCTCTTTATCGATTGGCGCAAACTGCCCTTCACCTGCTCGTACCTTCCCGGAAAGCGCTCGCTGCTGGCGACGCTGCAACCTTCCCTGATGGCGCTGCCGGCATTGGCGGCCGTGGGGGAGTTGTTTCTGTATTGCCTGGATGAGCCCACTGCGTTCCTGGCGGTCGAGATTTTCCAAGTGGCGGTCTGGTGGCGCATTCGGAAGAAGCGCCACGATGCCTGGG
Source organism: Bryobacterales bacterium (assembly GCA_003167275.1). Taxonomy (GTDB): domain Bacteria; phylum Acidobacteriota; class Terriglobia; order Bryobacterales; family Bryobacteraceae; genus JAIQFL01. Next base: position 11,844 of record PMTT01000515.1, read on the forward strand.
CCCATCGCGCGCTGTGCTATGAAGAATCGCGCGAGCCCGACGTGATGTCACTGGGACTCGAATCCGACCGCGACTCGATGCTGGTGCGGAGTGGGGCGGCTGGCGCGCCCGTTCACGCGATGTTCTCCGACAGCTTCGTGGCGAGCCGTCCGGCCCGCTCCCTTGCCTGGCTGGAGGATAGCGGCGAAGGGAGCGGAGTGCGCTTCTGGATCGAGACTTTGTTCGAAGACATCCGCTACGGGCTCCGGCTGATTCGGCGGAGCGCGGGGTTGTCCGCCGTCCTGGTCCTGACGCTTACTTTGGGGATCGGCATGAACGTCGCCGTCTTCACGCTGCTCAACGCCGTGGCGTTCCGCGCGCGGGTGGATCGACCGGAGAGCTTCGTCAGCGTCTACCCGAAATACCTGGGCGGCAGCAGTTTTGGGCCCGGTGAGGTCTCTCCCTCGGAGTATCTCGTCTATCGCGAAAACACTCGGACATTGAGCAGCCTGGCGGTGCGGGTCCAGAGACCGGTGACTATTGGGGAGGGCGATCCCGGTTCCTGGGCGGCCCTGGTGTCATGCAATTTCTTCTCGGTCTACGCGCTGGAGCAAGCGAAGATCGGCCGGCTATTTCTGCCGGAGGAGTGCGCCGTGCCGGGTGGTGCGCCTGTGGCGGTCATCGCGGAGCAACTGTGGCGCGACCGGTTCGGCTCCGACCCGCAGATGGTCGGCAAGGTCATCCGCGTCAACCAGCAGTCCTTCACCGTGGTGGGGATCGCGCCTGCCCGGTTTGCGGGCCGGCTGTGGCGATCGTCACTATGGATTCCCTACACCGCACAGCCCTACCTGGAACGAAATAGCTTCTTTCTCGATCCCCAACCCATGTGGCTGACGCTGGACGGCCGCCTGGCGCCGGGTTTCTCACGTCGCCAGGCGCAGGCGGAGTTGGCCATCATCGCGCGCCAATTGGACCAGCTTACGCCGGGCCGCAAGACCGGGCTGGTCGTGACCAATGGATCTCTGTTGTCAGCCCGCGGCGAGTCGGGCCACGGCCCCGAGGCGTTTTGGCTGCTGGCCTGCACCATGGGGGCGCTCAGCCTGGTGCTGTTGATCACCTGCGCCAATGTGACGACGCTGCTGCTTTCGAAAGCGGTGGTGCGGCAGAGGGAGATCGCCGTGCGCCTGTCTCTGGGAGCGGCACGTGTACGCCTGCTCCGCATGCTGATCACCGAGAGTCTCTTGCTGGCCGGCCTGGCGGGTGCCGCGAGCGTCTGGCTGGCGTACCGCCTGCCCCCGATTCTCTACTGGTTCCTGGCGCAACAGCCGCCCGATTTTCCGCTCTCGCCCGACTGGTGGATCTTCTTTTACACCGCGGGCGCCGTGTTGGTCGCCGGAGCCATGGCGGGACTCGCGCCCGCACTGGAATCGCTGAAGGTGGATCTCTCGGCCGCCATGAAAGGGTGCGGCAGCGTCCTGAAGACCGCCGGCGGAACGGGCCTGCACGGCATTCTGGTAACCTCTCAGGTGGCCCTGAGCCTGGTGCTGCTGGTCGCGGCCGGATTCGCCGGCCAAGCCTGGTGGCACGTCGCAGGGCCCAATTATCCGACGCGGGACATTCTGGTGGTGCCGCTGCGTTTTCCGCCGCGGAACACCTACGCTGAGTCATTGGCTTTGTTTCGCAGAATCGTCGAACGGGTGCGGACTCTGCCCGGCGTGCAGTCGGTGACCTACGATGGCCAGGTGCCTCTGCTGCTCCCCAATATCGTCAAAGTGAGGCTGGAGGGCGGGCCCGACGAGGATTCTCGCCCCGTCGACGTGCAGGACGCATCTCCCGCCTATTTCCGCACCATGGGCATCCCGCTGGTGAGCGGGCGGGAGTTTCGCCAATCGGATATCTCCAACAATCCCAACTACGTGGCGGCGATTGTCTCCGAGAGCTTCGTGAAGGCGTTTGGATTCCACCATGACCCCACCGGCGAGCACTTTGTGGCGTCTCCTGGGATCGCCGTGGAGGTGATCGGCGTCGCCAAGGATGTAGATAGCGGTCAGGGGCCCGACACGCCGGTGGCCTACGCACTCGGGGCGATCAGCCCGGTCGAGACCTATGTGCTGATCCGGTTCGCCGGCCGGGCGCAGTCGGCAGTGGACACGGTGCGCAGTCAGATTGGCGCGTTGGACCCCGACCTGAAAGTGGCGCCGCGCACGCTGCAGGCCTTCATCGACGAGGCAGCCGAGGATTTGTGGCGGTCGGTGGAACTGGTACTGACTCTCGGACTGACTGCCTTTGTGCTGGCGGCCACGGGAATCTATGGAGCCGTAGCCTTTACAGTGACTCAGAGGACCAGGGACCTGGGGATTCGGGTGGCGCTGGGTGCGCAACGGCGGGACATCCTGCGCGAGGTTTTCCTCGCAGGCGGGAAGCCCGTGATCCGTGGCCTGCTAGTGGGCTTCTGGCTTGCGCTGGTGGGAGCCGCGGCGATCCGCGAGGCTTTTCGCTACACGCCGATCCGGCTGGATACCGGCAGCCCGATCGTATATGCGGGCGCGGCTATGCTGCTGATAGTGGCAGCGTTCGCGGCGATGTTAGGACCCGCGCGGCGGGCAACGGAGACTGACCCGCTGGGAGCGCTGCGGTCGGAGTGACATGGCCAGCAGAACGATTCTCTGGCGATCATCTTAGTCGTGAAAGGGCAGACCACGGTACGGAATAAGAGCCACGGGAATCGGCGACGAGGACTCTCGATGATCGCCGCATCTGCAAGCCATCTTTGTTATCTGGTGCCCATCAGATCGAACAAATAATCCTGAGCCATCTCTGTCTCACGAATAACTATCCACGCGATCATCGCATCTTGGGCTTGAACAATCTTCTCGTCAACCTGGGAACGCGACCATACTTTGGAGTTGTCGTAGTCAGCAGTGTGTCGAGCCTGCTGAAGCGTCACGAATGAATCGGCGACGAGTTTCAGGTCTCTGGCAATCGGAATCTCCGCAGGATCGGTGGGAAGGGGGCGCGATGAGACCTTGGAGGAGCAAGCCTTCATGCGGCCATGATCGAACATTCTGGCAAATCGATTCCGCTGGTTTTGGTGCTTCCAATTCTCGGCGGCTTCAGTGGTGAGCAAATGGAAGAGCGCGTAGTATGCCGCTGAAACCGCGCGTCGAAGATCAACCTGTTTCGGATCCGCTGGCGAATTGAAGTGAGATAGAAACTTGGCGTGCTCAAGCAGGTCATCGTGGTATGCCATCAGTCAGCCGAAAACCTCTTCCTTGAGCTTCGCCTGCTCCGATTGGCTCCGGAAATTGAAATACGGAATAAGATCCCATTGACCGGCCGGATCGAGTTGTTGCGTAATGAAGTTCCTGATTTGCCGGGTGGTTTGGGGAAGAACTGTTGGATGAGCTGCCTCATCCGACAGGGTGATCCAAAAAAAGACCGCAGGGTCTCCGCTCCAGTCGTTGTCGATCGTGTAGCGCAAGTTCACAACCCCCGGCGGAAAGGGCGCCAGGGCGTTGAGGTGCTCGATGAGATCCGTCGGATGTGCGACTCCTCGCGGCATATAGGGCATTTGGGAAGTTCCTTCATATAGAATACTGCTTTTGATTGACATCCGGAGCTTCGGCCGCTTAGCCATCCCGATCGTATATGCAGGCGCGGCAATGCTGCTGATGGTGGCCGCGTTCGCGGCTATGCTGGGACCTGCGCGGCGGGCAACGGAGACCGACCCGCTGGGGGCGCAGCGGTCGGAGTGACAGCGGATCCGCGATCACGGTCGCGACCAGACAGGAATCCCGCGCCTCACTGCTGATCTGGTGATCTGGTGATTCAGACCGAACAGGGCCGAGATGGTCACTCCATGGCTTCCGCGGCTAAGGTTTCCCGCGCCTTCTCGATCCGCTCCAGGTCCGCGCGGAGTTCGGGCGCCCGTTCCTCGCCGCTGCTCTCCACCAGCCGTTCCACCGTGCCAATCAGCTCATCCAGGCGGCGCCGCGCTTCCTTCTCGACTCCCCACAGCGCTCCATGGATGCTCTCTTCCCACTGCGCGCTGAGCCGGCTCAGATTCTGATCGATCAGATATGAGATGACGCCCGCAAAATGGCGGCGGACGGCGGCTTTTATCATCCATACCGGAAGCACCGGCGACAGCAGTTCCCAACTCCTGTCGAACACTCGTCCAACCCGGATATCCGGGGTGCCGGGCTCCACGACATCGATTTCGGTTTCGGTGGTGCGCAACGGCACGCCGAATGCCCCCATGGTGCGGTCCGACAAGCGATCCCGAAACTGTTGCAGCGTGCGGAATACCTGCTTCCGTACCTTATGTAAGGGCGCCAGGAACGAACTGCGTTCCCGGATCGAAAGGGCAGTCAGCTCGTCGCGCAGGGCGCTCGCGAGCCACTCTTCGAATGAGGAGAGCATCGTGGCCAGGCTTCTGGTCCACTTCGGAAACTCGCTTTCGAAGGCTTCGAGCAACGCGCGCTCCAGGTCGCGCTGATGCTGCTCGAGCCGGCTGGCGACCATGGACCGGGTTCCAGCCGCGGCATGTTGCACCACCAGCCGGATCGACGACTTTACTTCATCGACGACTTCCTTCTCGCCGATTACCTGTTGCTTGAGCGCGTGTCGCTCCGACTGAACCAGCTCCGCCGACTTGAGACTCAGCGCCAGATAGTCCCCACATTCGCGCAGCAGGGTCTCCATTTTCCGGCCGAAGATGGACTCGCGCTCTTCGGCGAGATGGTTCAATGTCCCGGTGACCAGTTCGGCTTCCAGCGCCTCGCGGAACCGCTCAAAGCCGGGCTTCGTGGAATACGGGAAGACCGTAGGCGTTCCGGGAAAGCTTTTGGCAAGCTGAGAGCGTATGTACTCGACGACTTCCGCAAGCTCCTGTGGACTCAACAGGTCGACCTTGGTGAGCAGGACTCCGACCTTCGGTGTGTACCGGTAAAGGCTCTTCAGCAGGTCGATGTCACGCTGCGAAAGAGGCGGGTCGACACTGACCGCTACCAACGCCAGTCCCACGTTCGGCAGCCAGTCCAGCGAAGTTTGCGTGTTGTGTGAAAGTGCGCTCTCAAGGCCTGGAGTATCGACGAATCTCAGGCCGCGAAACCTCCGCAGATCCGGCAACTCCACGGTGATCAGATCGACCTGTTTGGCGTTCTCCGGATTTTCTTTCTCGGAGATGTAGCTGCCAATCTGGTCGAGCGGGACCTCGGGATCGCGGCCATCGCGGTGATGCACCCGAGCCTCTTCGCGGGCGCCGTAGCGAATTTCCGTGACCACAGCCGTGACCGGCACCACACCCGTCGGAAGGATGCTGCGGCCGATGAAGTGGTTCAGGAAGCTGCTCTTGCCGGCCTTGAATCGCCCCAGGACGGCGACGGTGATCTCGTTCTGTCCCAGCGATGCCCGTGCGCTGGCAAGCAGTCCGGAGAGTGGGGAGATGTCGTACCGCGCCGCTACCTCCTGCGCCAGGTCCAAGACCGCAGAATGGGCGACTATGGGAGTGGCGCGGCTGGAATCCGGGGCGTGGGCCGTGCCGTTTGTCTCGNNCTCGAGACGGTTGATGGTGGGCTCCATCACCAACGGTCTAAACCAGATTATAACGTCCTTTCCAGGCGCCAGGGCTACGGCGTTGACCGGCCATCGGGCTTCGTCCATAATGAAGCCAGGCGTTGGAGTTCGCCGCAACCGCCCCTCGGGGAAGATGACTCCTACAGAGACGACTTCCTGGTTGTGAGCACGATGGACGACGCGCGGGAACCCGGTCACCTAAATCCGCCGCAGCGCCTGCATCTCCTGACGAGTTGCCAATACGCCGACAAGCTGCTTTCGGAAATCGAGACGACTCTCGCGGCATCGCTGTCGAAGTCTCCGTTCCCCCGGTTCAAGCCGGACATCTCGCTGGCCGAAGCCAAGCTTGTCCAAGACTACATCGCCAGGATGCGCGCGCAGTTGGTTCGCATCCTGGATAGTCAGGGGGTATCGATTCCCGCGCCCCATATCGGATCGCTCCATTCCATTCGCGTGACGCTCGGATTTGTGGACATTGCCTTCGACGAGTGCCGTCCGAAGCGCATGCGCGGATACGGAGAGCTGTCGAGCACCGCCGCTACCGGGATCGCCGGGCTGGTCGATGAAATGAAGGGAATCGTTTCCCGGCTGGATTCATACCTGGCTCAGGGGCTGTCCGGCGATCTGGAAAAGCGGTTGCGGCGCCTGGAGGAGGCGGGTGGCGATATCGCGCTGGTCCAAGCCGTCGAACGAGCGATCCATCGACACGGCCTGGTGGAGTTTCGGCCGGCATTAGGGACCATCATCGACCGGCTGGAATCGAATGCGCTCGAAATCGCCGTTTTCGGCAGGGTCAGCTCCGGAAAATCGTCCCTGCTGAACCATATCGTCGGCCAGGATCTGCTGCCGGTGGGCGTAAACCCGATCACGGCCGTGCCCACGCGCCTGGCTTACGGTCCGGAGCCGCGCGCCACCGCCTGGTTCGCCGACCGGAAGCCGGAGCAATTCGGCATCGAGCGGCTGGCGGAGTTTGTTACGGAGCAGCACAATCCTTCGAACGCCCAGCATGTGACCCGGATTGTCGTCGAGTTGCCTGCGCAACGGCTTCGAGAGGGCGTTGTCTATGTGGACACGCCGGGGCTGGGCTCGCTGGCGACTTCCGGGGCGGCCGAGACTAAGGCCTACCTTCCACGGTGCGATTTGGGCGTCGTGCTGATCGATGCCGGGTCCACCCTGACCGAGGACGATCTGGCGACGGTTCAGACGCTTTACGACGCCGGCATCCCCGCTTCCGTGTTGCTCAGCAAGGCGGACTTGCTGGCGCCCGCGGATCGCGATCGCGCGCTTCAATACGTGGCCGGACACATCCGCTCGGATCTGGGCTTGGACCTGCCGGTCCATGCGATCAGCATCAAGGGCGAGTATCGCGGCCTCCTCGAGAAATGGCTCGACACCGAGATCCTTCCCCTTTACGATCGCCACGCGGAACTCGCGCGGCAGTCGCTGAACCGGAAGATCGGCGCGCTTCGCCTGGGAGTGGAGGCGGCGCTCCAGGCGCGCCTGAAGCGCTCGGGGTCGGGAGGGCTTGCGGCCAGGATCGACGCCGGCAAGTTGCAGGATTTGGAGACGGAGCTCAGAACGGCCGCCGGTAGAATCGCGCAGGCGCGGACGAAGTGCATCGAGATGACAGACACGTTGCGCGAGTGCGCGGATAGCTTGATTCGGACCGCCGCAAGAAACCTGGTTGATGCTGGGGACTCGGGGCCAGCAGCAACAGGCGAAGATCGCCTCAAGAACACTTTGGAACGGGCTGCCGCGGAACCCACGGCGCAGATTGCATCCGCGATCCAGGAGGCGGCCCGTAACGTCGGGAGCGCGCTCGCGAACACGGCCACGGCGCTCGATCTTGGCAACAGACCCAGAATCATCGGCACAGGCGAACATTCCACCGCAGTCCAGAGGAGCCCTTTGATGTGAATACTGGTTTGAGCCGCGAGCCATGCCTCCGGATCGGTACCTGGTTTTGCGTGGCCGATAAAATCCTCATGGCGCGTGACGATCAGGGCCCGTGCCATAGCTGTCAGTAAACCATGCAGGGTCGGCTCCCATGCAATGAGATTGCACGTGGCGATTGCGCGCGAGCGCTTCTTGAATGAGCTTGGTCTTGCCGCTGCCCTGAGGGCCCAGCAGCAGCAGTGGGTCGCCGGTGGCAAACGCCAGGCTCAGGCGCTGCACCTCTCTCGCCATCCCCACCAGAGGAAGTTGAGGTTCCATACATGCGGCGGGTGCGTAACCGTTTTGGGGATTTCGCTGTTCAAGCGTGACAACCGCTCCCTTACGGTCGCGGCTCGGATAGCGCACTGAGCACTTCTTCCGGCGATGCCGTCCCCGTTCCCTTTTTCATGATCGTAATGGACGCCACCAGGTTCCCGAATCGGGCCGCGGACACCGGGTCGCCGGTGACCTTCAGGGTGAGCGCCGCGCCGGCCGAAAAGCTGTCTCCGGCCCCGCAGATATCCACGGGATTTTCGATGTGCTTCGCCTTCACCCACGTGGGGACGCCCTCTCCTATCAGCAAAGCGCCATTGGCGCCGCGAGTGACGACCAGCAGCGGGGATTCCGTCAGCCGCCGCAACTCCTGGTAGTCGATACGCCCGAACGCGCGCCGGCAGGCCGCCTTGGCTTCAAAAACGTTCGGCTTGGCAATCACACCGCGGAAGTGCTCCGTGCGCATCCGCGAATCCACCCAGATGAGGATCTGTGGGTACGCGGCGGCGGTCCTCGAAAGCGCCACCCTCATCGACGGCGTGACCACACCGCCGGCATCGGTCTCGGCTTGGTCGGAGACCACGATCACGTCGTAGTCCGGCGCGGCCTTTTCCAGTCGGCTGACCAGCTCGCGATCCAACTCCTCGGGCAACGGCCGGGTATTGACGAAATCGATGCGCGGAAGATCCTCCCGGCCGGTCTGGCTGTTGATGAGCTTGGTGTACGTGAACGTGGAGACGCCCTCCGCCCGCACCAGCAGGTGGCTCTCGATTCCCCGCGCCTCCAGGGCGCGACCCAACTCATACCCGAAGCCGTCGGTCCCCAACAGTCCCAGGACGGCAACATGAGCCCCCAACGCCGCCACGTTATTGGCCACCGTGCCCGCGGCTCCCGGCGTCATCTCCGTCGAGACCACACCCACGCGCGGAATCCCGGTCTCGCGCGAAGGGTCGGCCAGCGCGGGGTCGTAGGTGCACCAGCGGTCCAGGCAGACGTCCCCGACCACCAGCACCCGCAACTTGGCGAACGCGGCCAGAATCTCGGCGTCGGTCATCGTCCTCGGTCCCGGAACCATCGCCACAGCGCGGGCAGGGTGGCGCGATGGTCACCGCAGAAGTAGAAGCTCTCCCCGCCCTCGGCCACCGTGCGGACCAGGATGGTCTTGTGCGGCCGGAAATAGTAGCCCGGATCGGTCTTGGGCAGTTCCTTACGATGGTCACCGCGGATCGGCACCATGTCGAACACCGCCGTCGTGAAGCGGCGGATCGATCGCCCTTCCTGCCGGGCCACATTGCGAGCCATGGCCAGGGCTTTCAAATATACCTCCGGTCCCATGATCGCGGAACCGAAATTGAGCAGCACGCCACCCTCCAGGCGCTCGACCGTGTGGGCGAAGATCAGGAAGTCGCGATAGCTGGCGGCGCCCAGGGCCGCTCCATCGCAGTTGGGATGTTCATGGATGATGTCGTACCCGATCCCCACGTGAACCGTAACCGGCACGCCGCAGCGCCAGGCCGCCGCGAAGACCGAGAGGTCCCTGTGGGGGAAGCCGCTCGCCTCGATCCGGCGGCCGACGTTCTCGCCCAGCCCCAGCGAGAGGTCGGACGCCTCACGGATCCAATCGTTCAACTCGCCGGTCTCCCGCCATAAGCCGAATTCGCCGGTGCGGATGTAGCGGTCGACGCTCTCGGTGGTGGCGCCGATGCGCGCCAGTTCGTAATCATGGATGGCGGCCGCGCCGTTGACGGCGATGTGGTCGATGATGCCGGTTTCCATCAGGTCGATGATGTGGCGATTCACTCCCGCGCGGAGCACGTGCGCGCCCATCATAAGGATGCGCGCCGCGCCCACATCGCGTGCCTGTGACAAGCGACCGGCGACCACCGTCAACTCAGGGTGCGAGAACGGCGGCGTTGGATCGTCCAGCCCCAGCCAGCGATCCAGGTGCAAATCGTGATGCCGTTCCGCCAGAGGCTTCACCTGCAGGCGCGAACGGTCGAAGATCTCATATTGGCTCATAAAAAACTCGACGTGGCGCGGACACTAGTGTNNGTGGCGATTGAGGTGGTGTAGCGTGGTCTTGGCAAGCTAAAGCATGCCCCACGGCTCTCGAAATAATGTCTCAATCAGCATTTCGTGCTCGAGGTAGTTGGGAATGATGTAGTCCGCGCCCACGCCGATGAGGCGCTGCCGCTTCCACTCGTCCACCTTCAGGCATTCGGGCTCGTCGGTGGCGACTCCCACCGTGACCCCGCCCACTCGACGCACCTCTTCGATCTCCACATACCCATCGCCGAACCCCAGCAAATGGCCGCCGCCGACCCCGGGCCGCGCGAGAATCCGCTGCACCAGGATGCGTTTGGAGAAGCTCTGGTAGTCTTCCATCGCGCCGTAAACGCCGCCATCGAAGTAGCGGGCGATATCCAGCAGTCCGGCCTCTTCCTTGAGGAAGACCTCGTCGGTGCCGCTGGCGAGGTACATCGAAAGGCCGCGCTCCGTCAGTGCTTCCAGCAGGGGCCGCGAGCCCGGAACCAGGTACCGGTCGGGCGAACAATCGCCGCGCCGAAGCGCCTCCAGTCGGCCACTGATGACGTGCGAGAGCAGTTCCAAGTAGCGCTGCTTGTAGAAGAGCGGGGCACGGGGTGTGCCGCCGCGGCGTGTCACTTCGCCGGCCAGCGCGATCATCTGGTAAATCGTCTCTTCGCCCGTGAGGCGCCAGACAAATGACTCCACCACCTGGCGCAACTCTTCGTCGCTTTCGCCGGTCTTCAATTCGGCCAGTACCTCCACCATCATCGGCACCATCACCTGCATCCAGCCGGTGCGGATGAGTGAGAGGCTGCCATCGAAATCGAAGAGCACGAACCGGGCGTTGGCCGCAGAAGCTCCGGGATGTAAGGATTCCATGGAAAGAACCATTCTGCCACGGCGATGACAGCGACCGGTCTTTTGTGATCAGCCGTACAATTCGCCCGGCCGCTAGTACTACAATTCGACGCAGACCATTAATCTTCGTTCAGATTGCGAAACACGAGGCCCGCTCTTGCGTTCAAGTGCCTGGGAGATGGGAGTATGTTACGCTTCCTGGCACTTTGCCTGACTTTGCTGACGGTCACATTTGTGTTGGCCGACGTTTGCGGGGTACGCCTCTGGGACATGACGCCCAGCGGCCTGGCGATGCAGGTCCGATCCCTGGCAGTTGCGGTCAAGCGTTAGATTTACGCGGGAGCGCGACCGCGGGCGGGTGAAGATCGGTCCATTGAAACAGCGCGGAGCCCAGCAGACATCCCATTCCACCGTAGAACAGGATCTGGCGCCGCGACAGGTAGGCCAGCAGGAATGCAGCGGCCAAGGGAGCAAGCAGCCGAGCAAAACCGTTGACCAGAAACAGCGCCGCCATGTATCGGGATGTATCCCCGCCCGGCCGCGCAAATGAGTGCACACCGGTGAAGAAACAGATCACCATGCTGCCCACGGTGGCCGGGCCGCGCAGAATCCGTGCGGCAATCACCGCCGGCCATACATGCGGCGCGACCGCCAAAATCACCGGGTCGAGCCCCCACATCAACGTCACAAACGCATAGGAGCGCCAGATCGAGGTGCGGTCGAACCACGAGCTCAACTGGCCGCCGAACAGGAAAGCCGTGAGGTTGGGAATGATGTGCAGGAGCAGTGTGGCCTGGACGTATCCAAGGCCCATATCGCGTGCGAAGAACGCTGGCAGAATGCCCGAATGGAACAAGTTTGAGAAGCCAAAGATGAAGAAGATCGTGAGGTACCGCCGAAACGGCCGGTCGAGCAGCGGGGTCAACAGGGGCCATCGGGGTCCGTCAACGGGAACTTTGACAGGGGCAGCCTCTTCCTCGCTGCCGTCGCCGTGATCGGGCAGTTGCTGGAAGCAGAAATACGAAGCCACGCTCGCAAATCCCGCAAACATGAGCTCGAACTGAATCACATGCCGTATCTGGCCGGCTCCGGCCGCCAATAAGGACGCGGAACCCAGGGTCGCGCCCAGAAACACGATAGAAGCGTATTGGCGCAAGGTTCCGGCAATGTGCGACCGGCAGTGATCCGGGTAGACGATCCGGAGAATCGACGGCACGGCTGGCCGCATGCCAAAGTCGCATATGGAGATGACGCCGGCGATGGCCAGGAACCATCCTGCCGACGTCATCCAGGCCATCAGCATCGCGGAGATCGCCCCGGCGAATCCCGGCACCAGCACAAAGGGTTTCTTGCGCCGCGTGGCCATCGCCGCGCCGGAGAACACCGCACCAAACAGGCCTATAGACGCCATGGCAAGCGGCACCTGGAGTTGCACATCGGTGGCGCCCATCGACTTTACGGCCATCAGCGGGGCGTTGCCCATAATCCCGGCGAAGACGGCGTCCAACAGGATGAATGCCATGTGAAACCGGAAGGCCCGCCGCGAAGTCGAGGGCAGGGGCGGCGGCGTGAATCCGGCCCGGACGCGAGAAAGCCAGGTGGCCGGCCGTGCCGGCGCTTCTTCGGTTGCTGTGGCGAGAGTGGGCATCAGCGAGGCATTCCAAAGTCTATTTCACCGCCGAGACGCCGAGGCGCAGAGGGAAAACAAGAAACCAAACACATCGATCAGTGGCGCCGCCCGCTCTTCCACGAGGCTGGGGCGCAGAGCGGGCAGAGAGCGCTGAGGTCGCCCCCTTATCCGGTCCCCGCACCAGGTCCACTTTACCTCGGCTACCTCTGCGCCCTCGGGTTTTGACTTTTGTTTTTTCATCCTCAGCGCCTCGGCGTCTCGGCGGTAAACACCTTCTCGCTGGAAGCATCTCCTTGCTAGAAGTATAGTTTCAAACCCAGCACCACCCGGCGGGCCGGAGCTGCCGCGAGGTATTGGCCGAACGTCTGGTTCACCTGGTTTCCGCTGGCGTCGAAACGGGCATTGTTGTCCACCGTGGTGAATTGCGCGTGGTTGAAGGCGTTGTACGTCTCGAAGCGGAACTGCAGACGGCGTGCCTCGTTGGCGCCGAGCTGGAAATTCTTGAAAAGCGAGATGTCGAAGTTGTTCACCCCCGGTCCCACAAAGGGATATTTGGAGGCGTTCCCAATGCCCAGTTCCGCCAGAGTGGGCGGGTGGGCGCACGATGTGTTGAATGCGCGAGAGAAGGTCTTGTCCCCTAGCGGCAGATTCGGATTGCAGGAAAGATCCACGCGGCTGTCGATTCCTACGCCATTCGCTCCCGTGATGTCGGTAGCCGTTACGAACGAATAATTGATGGTGGTGGGCGCTCCGTTAGTGAAGGACGCAATCCCGGAGACCTCCCATCCGTTCAGCACTTCACGGGAGAATCGATTGTCCCAGAACTTGCTGACCGTGGGTAGCTCATACACCCAGCTCACCGACAGATTCTGCCGGCGGTCGAACCCGGCCGGACCGTAGTTGCGGGAGTTGAAATCCAGCACCGGGTTCACAGGCGACGTCCACGTGTCCGCCACATCCAACACTTTGGACCAGGTATACGCCAGGCTATAGGACAACTTCTGAGAGAAGCGCTTGCGCACACTTGCCTGTAACGAATTGTAGTTCGAGTTGCTGGCAAACTCCATGTAGGAGATGGTCCCAAATCCCAGATAGGGCCGCAGGAAATTGGCTGGTAAAGGCTTATTGCCGGCCAGAGTCTTGTCGATGCTCGCCGGCAGGAAATTGGTTCCGTATGTATCCGCGTTCAGATCGCGGATCTGCATCCCGTGGCGCTCCACGTTGCCGACGTACGCCACATCCAGCACCGTTCCCCATCCAATGTTCTGCTGGACTCCGAAGCTCCAGTTGTACACGGCCAACGGTTTCCAGTTGCCGTCGAGTCCACTGACGTTGTTGGGACTCAGGCTCAGCGAGGATGCTAGCAGGTTCGTGATCGTGGTGTAGTTCGCCGACGGGGTGTCCAACAACGGCGGCTGGTTCACCAACCCCGCAATCTGGTCGTCGGGGAAACGGTCATAGTATATGCCGAAACCGGAGCGCACCGCGGTCTTTCCGTTGCCGAAAACATCCCACGCGAAGCCGACCCTGGGCGCTACCTGAATGGGCGGTTGCTTCATGATGCTACTGCCTCCGGGGACAATCTTCATGCCCTGATACGGTGTTCCCGCGGCCGAAGAAAAGCTGCCGATCTTGACGGCCGGAAGAACCTGGCCGGTGACCGGATCGCGGCCTTCCCGCACTCCCGTGGTTGGGTCGATATACGGTTGGATCAACGGCGGTTGCTGACTCAGACTGTAGGTGCCCGGGTCGAATACCGCCACACTCGGGTAGGCATTGATGTTGGGCCGCAGCCAGTAGAAACGGACTCCCGCTTCCACGGTGAGCCGCTTCGAGACTCTCCAGTGGTCCTGCGCGTACCATTCGACACGGACGTCGTGCACGTGACCCGCGGGCTGCCCGTTTGACTCGGTGTAGCTGTCCACGCTGCCGATCAGCGCGTTGGCGAACGCATACCCTGTGTCCAGCGGGTTATTGGGATCCCGGTCGAAGGCGAAGGTGCCGTTGAAGGAGGTGCCGTTGATTTCGTTCACCGCCGAATTCTCTACATAGATACCCAGTTTGAAATTGTGCGCCCCGCTGATCTGCGAGTAGTTATCCATGTAGTTCCAGACGTTGTTTCGGCCGAAATACGGAAACCGCGAGTCGATATTGAGTGCCGGGGCGTTCGGAATGCCCCCGAAGGTCGCGTTGGGAATCACATCGAGGGGGTTGGCGTTGGGATAGAACTGCGGAATATTCAGCTTCAGGTCGGCCCGGCTGTTGGCGGAAAGCGCCTCTGGTGTCAGGGGCTTCACGTTCTGCAGGCCGCGGTTCACGCCGAAGGTCAACTCATTTACTTGAGTCGGGCCGAACGTGTGGATCAAGGTGCCCACAATGCCCCGGCACGGGATCTCGTAGTTGATCGGCAGTTGCGGCCAGGCCGGGTTCGCCAGAACGAAGCCAAAACCTCCCTTGGTGGTTTGATAGTCCTGGATACCCCGAGCATAGAAGGTTGTGCTGGGCGAGATATTCCAATCGATGCGCAGGATCTGGTCGTTGCGGGGTTGGTCGATACCCACTTGAAAAGCATCGTTGAAGGTGTGGGCAGCATTTGACGCTCCCGGTAGCGGAAAGATATTCAGCAGCGCCTGCCCCTTGGGATCGATGCGGCTAGCGGGGACGATGTTTCCGGGAAACGGAGCATTCGTCAATGGGTCTTTAACGACGATGAGTTGGCCGTTCTGATCCACACTCTGTGTGAAGTTCCCTTGCCGCTCGAGGGCTGTCGGGAAGGTCTGGTACGACACGCTGGAGGGAACGGTCCGGATGAGGAACTCCTGGGACCAGAAGAAGAACAGCTTGTTTCGATTCTTATTGAAGTTGGTTCCTGGAATTACCACCGGCCCGCCCAGATAGTAGCCGGGATTGTTGTAACGGTATGGCGAGCGCGGGAGTCCCTGGCTGTTGGCAAAGAAGTCATTGGCATTAAGCGCGGTGTTCCGGAAGTAGTAATAGGCTCCACCGTGGAAATCACGAGTGCCGCTCTTAGTCACGGTGTTGATGGTCCCACCGACACTCCGGCCGTATTCGGCCTGATAGTTCGTTTCCAGGATGTTCACTTGGGCTACCGCGTCGACGGCAGCCTCCAGGAACGGTCCGGTTCCCCCTCCGAGGGTCAAGGTGGAAATACCATCCAGCGCCAGATTCAGCGTGCCTTGGCGATTTCCATTGACATAGAGGCCAATGATGGCGCGGTTGCCGGGGGCCTCTCGGGTGGCGCTCGCGAGATCGTAAACACCAGGGAGAAGGTGCAAGGTTCCCAGGTAATCGCGTCCCTTCAACGAGAGTTCCTGCAGTTGATTGGAATCCACCAGTCCTGAGCGGTCCGAACTCTCCGTCTCGATAGGCGCGGCGGTTGCGTCCACCGAGACGGTCTCGTTGAACTGGCCCAGTTCAAGAGGAATGGCAGGCAATACCAGATGATCGCTGGTGGCAAGTGCGATCCCTTTTTGTTCATACTTCTTAAATCCCGTGAACTCCACCTGCAGATCCAGTTTCCCGGGAAGGATCTCGGAGAACAGAAACTCTCCGGCCGCGTTGGTCACGGTTTCGCGCTTTTGCCCGTTATCGGCGTTGCTGAGCACCACCTTAGCCCCCGGAACTGTCTTGCCGGTGGGGTCTTGAACGGTCCCAGAAACCTGACCGGTGAGCGCCTGGCCCTCCAGGATCGGCCGAGTCTGTAGGATGGCGAGAGAAGCCAGCAGAAAAACCAGAAAAGCCTTACCCGGCAGGCGTCTCGCAGGATGATCGAATGTGGATACCAAGCGGCACATGTCGTACTCCTTTTGTCAGGGCAATGTAACAATCGCCCCAGTCAATGGATATTGTTACTAACGCAGGCTTTCCCGATACCGCGACCGGCATCGTGTTTCGCAGAACCTCCGAAGGTCCAGTCTCGATAACAATGCCATCGCGGTGAGTGGCGACGAAGCCCGTACGTCACGCGTGACTCTCTTCGGGCCTGATCATGCACGCTGCCCGCTACCAGGTGAAGGACTCAACGCCCACACACCCAGGAATCCCCGCATAACGGTTCCAGCCGTACTATGAAACAGCCCCTGTTCGAGCAATTCTATCATTGAATTTCGATTTGTTTGGCCAAGGTTAGCTTTATTTTTTTGCCAGCGAGCAAGCCGGGAAGCTAACCGTTGGAACCATCCACACAGGCGATCCAGTTTGCCGGAGATATCAGGTGTGGGTCCACGTGATGCATTCCGGAACTGGCCCAGTCGCCGGAGGCGTCCGGCAGCAGGACCGGCTCCTGGATCTCTACTTCCCGGTGCGGCGCTGCCGAAAAGTCGTCGGCGAAGAAGGCGCGGACCCGATTGCCGTATGTCGGATAGCAATCCTGCGCATACCGGATCGCGCCGCGACCCCAGGGGGTTACCCGGCCCGCCGGTCTCGCCACATGGGGATTGTCCTGGATCAACGGGCTGCCCGGACTCTCCCGCCATCCGTGCGTGAGATGTACGGATTCGAACAGTCGCAACATGTCGTGCCCGTAAGGAGTCCCGCATGCGAGCATCCACCATCGATCGTGTAGCCGGAATGGCGATGGGTCGGCCAGACGTCCCGGAACCAGATCGGCCGCCCAGACCCAGCCCGCAGGGAACGACTCAGCCCGATACAGGCGTATGGCGCCCGGGGTCAGCGTCTCGGGCGTCATATAGTATTCGCCCTCCCACTGGAACACATATGGGTAAGAAAGATGATACGGCTCTCTCAGTACGATCTGACGATACTCCCAGTCGATGGCATTGGCGCTCGACGCCAGGCCGATCTCACCCAATCCGGTAGCCGCGTTGAGGACTTCGAAAAACATGTACCACGTGCCGTTTTCCCAAACCATGAACGGGTCGGCGACAAAGGACGCGGCGACATCCGTGACGTGCGCGCGGGTCAGCACCGGGTTGTGAGCTCGGGAGTGCGGACGAAGAGAGAGCGGGGACTCGCCAGTGTAAATTCCGATCGACCAGACCCTGGGGCGAGGCGCACCGGAGGGGCTCATGGCGTGCTGGTGGGGCGGACCCCCTGGTCCGCGGGCGACCCCCCGGTCGCCCTGTTGCAGGGGCGTGAAACTCTCAGGAAAGGCAAGCCGACCAGGGGGTCGGCTGCGGACCAGGGGGTCCGCCCCACCAGACCTCCGCTCCTCATACAGAGAACCCCCGCGCCAAGGGAACCAGTTGGTGGCCAGTGCCGGTCCGCACTGGCGCCAGTGTGGAGTTGCTCAGCTCCAGTTTGCCGCTCTTAACAGCCTCGAAATCGGGGCCCCAGGGACGCTCGATGGCCCGGCGGAATTCGGACCCAATCTTCGTGGCGGAATTCTTCGTAAGGGCCTTGGCGTGTATACGCCGGATGTAGAGGAAGCGGTCCGCATTGCACATCCGGATCTGAAAATAGGCCCGATACAGGAATTGCGTATCCTGGCTGATCATCCGCTCGGTCGAAAACCCGCCGACCGCGAAAAAGGCCTCACGTTGGATCATCGAGGCGCCATGCAAGAGGGTATAGTGCGGGCCTGCCCGCAACGCCGCGGTCACGTCCAAGGGATACCGCAAGGCTCGCACCTGACCCGCGATCTCGTCCACCTGAAGTTCATGACAGCCGACCAGGCCGCAGCCGGTTCGCGCCATCTCCGCCTGCAAGCTGGAGAGTCGATCCGAACACGAAACATCGTCCGAGTCATGGAACACGAGGAAAGGCTCCCCGGAACGTTCCGCCAGTTCCTGCCTGATAACATACGGTCCGGCCGGCGCCGGCAGCCCTTGGAAGAACTCGACTCCATGGCATCTGGCCGCGAGCGAATGGTATTCCCTAACGTCTTCCAGGTCGAGGCCCACTCGAATCTTCAACCCGTTTCCGTTTGCGGGCGGGAGATACGACAAGGCGATTCGCAGGTGATCGGGATTCCCGCGGTGAGCCATCAGCAGAGCGGACGCGCCTTCGCCCTCTACCGCCGCGTTTTCGCGATCGGGGTGGGGCAACTGCCGGACCAGGAGCTGATCGACCGCCAGATCTCCGTTGAGGATCGCCTGCAACAGCAGGTAACAGAGGCGGTCTTCGGGTACGTCCGGGTGGTCCGCCAGCAATCGATTCAGAACCGCTTCGCTGCAGAGAAAGGAATGGACCGTGCCATCTTCACGGGAGTCGTATGCGGGCGCGACTCGCCACGGCAGCAGAATCGCAACACCCGCTGCGCATCCTTCCAACTCGGCGACCAGGGCACGCTCCGATTCCGCGAACAGCGACTTGGTCGCAGCGTCGAGGAGCGCGACACTCGCGGGCGCGACGGAGCGCCGTCTCATCACTACCCTTTCGCCAGTCATCAGCACGCTGCTTCTTCAGCAGCCTCCGGCTTTCGCACCGCCTTCCGCCGCGTCCGTTCGGGATGAACCTTGGCGATCCCCCACTTCGTGCGGAAATACTTGAGGCGCGGGCCGATGCGCGAACTCATCCCGCGGCTCTTCAGGTGGGCCACCGAAGACTTCTTGCGATGGAAGTACTTCGCCCGCACGCAGATCGACGCCATGTTGAACGCGCGCATCTGGTACGTCAGGTCGTCGTCTTCAAAGCCCCACCCTGTTCCGAAGTTTTCGTCGAACCGGCACTTCTGGAAAACTTCGGCCCGGAAGTAGCCATAGTGCGTGTAGACTAAGCCCCCAGGGACGATTTTCGGCCGTTTGTGGACCAGATCGGGCCAAGCCTCCTCCTTCACTCGCGTGTAAGTGAAATGATGGAAACCCGCGCAAGCCATGCCCGATTCCCGACTGAGATTCGCAAGATAGGCGAAGCTTCCGGGAATATAGAGAATGTCGCTGTCCAGGAGTAACACATCGCCCTTGCAGTGATCGAGGCCCTGGTTTCTGGCCGTGGACGATCCCAGGTTGTCGTCATTCAGAATGGCCAGGATCCCTTGGCACCCGGCCAGGTATTCGCGGGAGCCGTCGTCGCTGCCATTGTCCACCACCACCACGCCAAGCCCGTCGGCCAGCAGCAGCGGGATGCTTTCGCAAAGAATGTCCAGATTGTTGTAGTTGATTACGACGCAATTATACACGATTGGCCCCATGGCAAGCCGCCAAGCTGATGCTGGCCGAAACGTCGCCGCCTGCCCCGCACGCGGCGATCTCGGACTCATATTCCCGGACATAATCGGCAGTCATCCGCTGGTAGTGAAATCGCTCCATCGCGTACGACCGGCATGTCTCCGGCCGGATCTCGCCGAGTCGATCCACGGCCGCGAGATAGTCGTCCAAATCCTGGCAGATGAAGCCTACGGATGGGTCGATCACCTCGGGACAGGCGCCCTTCCCGCTGGCAATCACCGGCGTGCCGGAGAGCAACGCTTCCACCATCACCAGCCCGAACGCCTCATTCAGCCTAGTGGGGAACAGGAACGCTTTCGCGCCAGCGAATACCTCTGCCTTCTCCGCCCCTTGCACATCGCCGACGTACTCCGCGCCGTTCTCCTGGCAGGCGCGTTCCATCTCCCGGATCGCCGGATAGGCTTGGCCGGTGCCCGCGACCACCAGGCGAATCCCGGTGCGGCGCGAGATCTCGAAGGCCGTTTCCAGCCCTTTTTGCAGCGCCCGCTCCACAGCGCTCATGAACAGGAAATAGTCCTGCTTGGCGGCCGAATAGACATAATTCGACGGATCGAGGCCGTTGTGGATATATCGATCGCTGTTGTGGGAAGCGGCCAGCATCTTCGACACGAAGATCCAGTTGCTGCCTGGTTGCCAGCCGGGTGCTCGCTGCGATCTCCGATCGACGTGGCAGGTGGTGACCCAGGGCTTGCCGTGCGACCGCACGAATTCGATCACGTCTTCGCACGAGACGCCCACATGGTGAAAAATGTCAAAGCTGGAATCCGGCTCCGTGATCCAGGTAACTCCCGGCGGAAGCGGCCGCTCGGGCGCTCTGCTGAGACAGTACAGCACCTCATGACCAGCCTCCGCCAGCCCTTTCGCCAGCAGATCGTGCAAATGGTGGCCGGAGCCGGAAGGGAATTCCTTCGGGTGCGGCCCGAAGCTGACGCCGTTCAACGCCGGGTACCGGTGTTCGGAAGACAATAGGATACGCACAGGATCGCTCCGGGAAGTATGAAATCGGCCCATTCAAAGGTGCGGCTAAAATAATACCATCATTTCTAATCGTATTCGTAGGGTATGCTTTAGCTTGCCCAGTGCCCTATCCCAGTGCATCATGTTCAATCCTTATCGTGGGGCATGCTTTAGCTTGCCCAGCTTGCCCTACACCAATGCGTGATGCTCGATCCACGCACCAAACAGGGGAATCGAGAGCCGTTCGTCGGGCGTGAGCAGGTACCGTTGCGTGAGCCAGCGCCGGGCGAGGGGAGTTGGATTGGCGGTTTGGCCCTGTATCAGGCGCGCGAGCGCCTCACGGGCAGGTGCCGGCGCACTCCGATAGGCATCGCGAAAGTAGGTCTCGGCCCACTCAATCGCTCGCCCCTCCACTGCCTGGACATCGTCCACCCTCGCGACCTGCCGCTTCTCGTCATTCAACCGGCCGACGAGCAGCGAACCGAAAACCTGGAGCAGGAACGGCTGGCCGCCCGTCCGCCGGTAGACCTCCTCCGCGACTTCGATTGGAATCACTCCGGACGGGAACTCGGGAGCCGGTTGCGATAGCAGCCCGACCGAAGCTTCCCGCTCAAGGAACGGCAGCTTGATCTGCCGCGCGCTGATGAAGTGGTCGTCCCACACGCCGTCGAGTTCGTCGAAGGGCGCAGAGCCCGAGACCAGCAGCCGCACGCCCCGGCGATGTTGAATGGTCGCGCGGAACAGCCCCATCAACTGGAGGAACTCCTGGCGGCTGCCCGGGAACAGGTCTTGGAGCCGCTCGAACTCGTCGATGGCGATGAGCACGCGCCGCCCGCCGGGAAGCTGGTCGAGCATTTCGAGCCACCGCGAGGCAGCTTCCATCGGCGGGCCATCGGGCAGCGGGGGCAATTCGGCCCGCCGATCCAGCTTCGCCTGGATGCGGGCCTGCTCCGCCAGTTTGCCCCAGAAAGCGCCAGTCGTTGCGACCGGATGCGCCTGAAGGTCGAAGAACACGCAGATGGTGTCGGGCAGCAGGCGCGGCAGCATCTTGAGGAGCGAGGTCTTTCCCGCCCGCCTGGGCGCGAGCAGTTGCAGGGACGCGCTGCGAGTTGCGTCCGACAGAATCTCCTCGATATGGCCAACGGCAGTTTCGCGGCCTCGGAACAGTTCGGGCCCCTCGGCGTCCGAGAGAGGATCGCCTGCACGGAAGGGGTTAAGGATCAGTCCTTCGGCGTCCTTCTCCGCGGTTGCGCGCATCTGCTGAGCGGCGTCACGAAGAGCGCGCAACGGCTCCTCGAACGGTTGGTTGAAGACGTTGCGCTGGGAGCGTAACTGGTTCTCGAGCGCGTTCGCTTGCTCCGCGAACACCTTGAGGTGCCTCAGCCGATGATGTGGGTTAAAGATCGCCTGTGCGGCTCCGAGGTAACGGGCAGTTTCGCTGAAGGCGAGCAGCACCGCATCGGCGCCCTGAACACCCGGCAGCCAGAGGCCGCGGAGTTCTTGAATGCCCTGGAAATCTCTGGCCTCCGCGATCCGCTTCAGTTCCCTCGCACGAAGTTCGGCCTCGACTCTGCTGCCGGTGTGCCGCTGCCCTGGAGCAATGGAGCACGCTTCCAGAACTCGCCGGGCGAGGGCCGGATCGCCGTCAGCCTCGGCAAGGATGTGGCTCGCAGAAACGGATGCGGCAGATAGCTTAATTCGTCATACAGCACGCGAGCCCAATGCAGAGTTCGCCTCCCCGTTCCTGCATTCCAGTAGCGGGCGGCCGTCCCAATCACCGCCTCGATTAGGAAAATGGGCATCCGGAGAGAGCCGTCAAGGAATTTCAGAGGGAGGAGAAAAAGGACTGTATACAAGCGGTCCTGTTCGAGCGTACCTGCGGGGACCAGTGCCCGTGAATAGTCGGACCAGTATCTTAAAAGGGATACAGAAGCGCAGATGATGGCGATAGAAAACGTCATACCTCGGTCGCCATATAAATGGTTAATGGCACCGACAACCAAGCCAGCCACAATGACCACGGGCAGGCCAAAAGCAATGCAAACAAATGCGCCGCCAGCTAAGCCAATCAGCTCGCCGAGAGCCACGCCATAAGCCGTTCGAACCCAGTTAACGTGCTGGCCAAACGCGGCCAAGATGGCCTCAGATGCGACCGCCGTTCCGGGGCCAAACATCAGCATTGCCTGGGCTGACCGTAGGAGCCACCAGTCTTCATGCGATGAACGCCGCCCCCGTGAGAGCCCCAAAACCATCGAAAACGGATCCACACCCACGCCCCCGAGAAGCCGGCGTAGCGTGATCGGCTGCATGAAGAACATCCACACGAATCGCCAGAAACCTGGAAGGGGAGCGTCCGCCGCGCTCATCCCCGAAGCTCTCCCCGCAGCCAAGCCGCGAACACCTCGCCGAAGGGCTTTCCCTCCTCCGTCAACAACCCGCGCTGTCGCAGCACTCCCATCTTCGAAGGCACTCCACGCCCCGCATCGCGAAGAGGGATCCGCCACTCCGGTGGCATCACTTTCCACATCTGCCGGAAGTGCATCGCCGCCTGTCGCTGAAAATCCCTCAGCGCTTCGTCCGGAGATCCCAACCAACGCGCTTCCACCAGCGACCATCCGAACAACTGCAAGAAATAACAGTGTCGCCCGCACCAGCGACGCATCAGGTCGGCATCGCC
>PMTT01000295.1 GCA_003167275.1 Bryobacterales bacterium
CAGCGTCAGGACCGGCGTGATCACCACGCCGCCTCCCAGGCCTGTCAGGGAGCCAAGGAAACCCGCTACGGCGGACACCAGATACACCACCAAGGAGAATTGCAGAACGTTCATGGGTAACTAATTCAAGTGTATGTGGTTTCGGTTCGCGATTCATTCAGTGGTGGGGCGGACC
This sequence comes from Bryobacterales bacterium, assembly GCA_003167275.1. GTDB lineage: Bacteria > Acidobacteriota > Terriglobia > Bryobacterales > Bryobacteraceae > JAIQFL01. The sequence goes on from PMTT01000295.1 coordinate 176, forward strand.
CGCTGTCGCCCTCGATCAAATTTCCGGCGCGATGCCAACAGGCCGACGAGGGCGTCGGCCGCGGACCAGGGGGTCCGCCCCACCAGGGGTGTTTTCAAGGGCGTCCGCGCCACGTTGTGATTATGGGAGCGCATACGCAATCACTGTGTCCGCGTGGCTCCGGTCCCCCAGGAAGCCGCCGCCGGTGGCGGTAATCACTATATACTGCTTTCCGTTCTTTCCTCGAAACGTCATGGGAGCCGAATGTGCGCCGGCATCGATCTTGGTCACCCACAGTTCCTTACCAGTCTTGGAATCGAACGCCCGGAAGCGGCTGTCATCGGTGGCGCCGATGAACACCAGCCCGCCAGCGGTGGCCAACGATCCGCCGATATTCGGCCTGCCGGTCTTTTGCTTGTCGGCCGGAAGACTCTCGGTGATTCCGAGCGTGGTTTGCCAGGCAATCTCGCCAGTGTTCACATTGATCGCGAACAGGCGCCCCCACGGTGGCTGATTGCACGGCATGTTGGTCTCCGGTTCCCAGAAGCGATTGTTCCCTTTGTAGCCGGTGCGGCTGTACCGCGAGCCGTCGGCGCTCTTCACCATGGTATTCAGGCTGCCGAAATCCATGGTGTTGACGAATAGATATCCCAATCCCGGGTCGAATGACGGCGGATTCCAGTTTCCTCCTCCGATGGAACTCGGAAAGATCACGCTGGGAGTGGTGGAGTAATGCGTGAACGAGCCGTTGACGTGCAGACCGCCGGGGATGCTATCGAACAGCTCGGTGCAGAACTTGTTCAGCTCCGGGGTTACGGTAGCCAGCTCCTCGCGCGTGAAACTCGTGCGGGCCAGCACGGGCGGCTTGAGTGGGATCGGTTGCGTCGGCCACGCCTGGTCGCCCGGTAAAGCGTCGTCCACCGGAGCTTTCCTCTCCTCCACGCCGTAGATCGCCTCCCCGGTAACGCGGTTCAGGATATACAGATATCCGCTCTTGGTCAGTTGCCCGACAGCGGGTATCTTCTTCCCCTTTTGGACGACGTCGAAGAGAATGGGAGGCGCGCAGAGGTCGTAATCCCAGGTGTCGTGATGCACCACCTGGAAATACCATTTCAGTTTCCCGGTAAGCGCATCGACAGCCACCAGGGAGGTACCGAAGAGATTGGCGCCAGGCCGGTCGCCGCCCCAATAATCGGTGGTCGGCTCGCCGAATGGCATGTAGAGAATCCCGCGTTCGGTATCGATGGTGAATAAGCCCCACACGTTGGTACCGGAGCGGTTCTTCCAATCGTCGGCTTTCCAGGTGTCGCTGCCGGTCTCGCCCGGCCTGGGCACGGAATGAAAGGTCCAGACGAGCTTGCCCGTGTGCGCGTCCCACCCGCGGGTATCGCCAGCCGCGCCGACGCTCGGACCTTCCTGGACGTGCGCGCCAGTGATCACGACATTCTTGTAAACAATCGGTGGCGAGGACAGCCCAAAGGAAGAGTTGGTCAGGCCATTCAATGCGCCTGGCTTCATATCCACGATGCCTTCATTGCTGAAGCCGGGAATCGGTTTGCCCGTCTTGGCGTTCAGCGCGTAGAGCTTGCCGCTGGATGTGCCGAAAAAGATGCTGGCGGGAGATTGAGTATCGCCGGCCCAATACTCCAGGCCGCGTGTCGCGGGGGCTCCATCCGTGACTTCGTAGGACCAGAGTTCCTTGGCCGTCTCCGGTTCGAGCGCCACAACGCGGCGGGCGCCGGTGGTCAGGTACATCACCCCATTAATCACGAGCGGAGACACTTCCGAATTTCCGCCGCCGCCACCTCCACCGCGCCCGCCACGTCCGCGGCCACCGGCGCGACCGCCAGTCGCTGCATCGCCCGCCTCGGAAGAACCAGGCGCCGGCGCCGCTTCCGCCGCGGTGGGCGGCGCACCCGCATTCATGTGATATGTCCAGGCGCGCACCAGTTTAGTGACATTCTTGGTGTCGATCTGCTTGAGCGTCGAATAACGGGTGCCCGCCAAGTCATGCCCGAAAGTGGGCCAGTCCGTTTGAGCGTACGCCGACGAGGCCGCCGCAAGCACGATCACCAGGTACAGCGTTTCGCAAGCGGGGCAAGGTATGTTCCCTAAGGGCAAGCCCGTCGAGACGAGTCTCGACGCGGCAGACACGAGTGTCCGCGCCACGTGGCGCACTAAGTTTGATGAGCGCATGGTCATCCGTAATGAGGTCGGTTTCATTCTGTGCTCACAGTACATCCTCGATAGCCACCTTCCGAAGTAGTCGCGGTGCGCTTGAATCCGGTCTCGATGGAGGGCGGAGCCGCAATTTCGATGGTTTCAGGCTACCACTGCCGAAACGACCGGGCTGAGACTTAACGGTTGCGGCACCGTTACATCTGTCTCACCCGGCGAAGCCCCGCCCCGCGCAACCGCCCTGTTACGGTAAGGCCACTGTTACTTCATTGTGGCGCGGGCGGTCCGGTGATACGTTCATAAGCAGTTTGCGCGTCGCGCCTCAGCGGCGGGCACAAGGGGTTCAGTCCAAAAGAGTTTATAACGATGCGATTCACCGTCCGAATCGGCTTCAGCGCGGCCCGGCCGGCCGCAGCTTCGTGGAGCCATGCTTCGTCTGCTTCAGAGCTTGCCGGAACTGCCCGCGCCGGATTTCCCGGCACGGTTGTCGCTATGACAGCGACTAGGAGGAATTCATGAAGAGGGTTGTGTTCTGTACCTTAATGGGAGTCTTGTTCGCGGGCTTCGGCCTGTCTCAGACGTTCAACGCCAGCCTTGGCGGTACCGTCGCGGACAGTAGCGGGGCCATGGTTGCCAAGGCAGTTGTTACAGCAACCGGCATCGAAACCGGGGTCGTAACCAAGACCACGACCAATACTAGCGGAGCCTACGAGTTTCCCAGCCTCCAGGAAGGCAACTACCGGGTTTCCGCGGAGTTAGCCGGGTTTAAGGAATTCGTCTATCAACGTGTCGTCCTGGACGTGGGCGCACAGGTCAGGCTCAACTTCACCCTGAGTGTGGGCGCCACCACCACGACCGTGGAAGTGGCCGCCGCCGCCGAATCTCCGCTGCTGACCACCAGTGCGGTGGTGGGCGGCATCGTTACGGGGGATTCGATTTTGCACCTTCCCCTGATTGACCAAAACGCCGCCAATCTGGCACTCACCCAGGCGCAATTCGCGGGTGGTATCGGAAGCGGCGTCAGCGTGGCCGGAGGCTCGACGATGACGTTGGGCGTAACCGTTAACGGCATTAGCGTCTCCAACAACCGGCTTGATCGTGCGGGCGGGCTGCAATCATTCCAGTTGACCCAAACCGTCGACATGGTGGAGGAGGTCAAGGTGACCAGCAGCCCCGCCGATGCCGAAAATGGAAGGACGTTGGGCTCAGTATCGATGATTGTGCGTTCCGGAACGAACAAATTCCACGGCAGCCTGGTGGACGGCCTTCGCAATACCGACCTCGATGCCAACACCTTCTGGAACAATTTCTCCCAACCTTATATACCCAGGCAAACCTTGATCCGCAATCAGTTCGCCGCGCGGATCGGGGGACCCATCCGCAAGAACAAAACGTTCTTCTTCGTCCTGTACGACGGCAATCGCCAGCGGACCTCGGCCACGGCCACCAACACGGTGCTGACGGCGCAGGCGCGGCAGGGCAACTTCCGGTTCTTCCCAGGCGCAACCAACTCCAATTACAGTGCGACCAGCAATCCTGTGGTGGATGCCAGCGGGAACCCGGTTACCCCGGCGACCGCGACCGGCCCCCTGCAGACCGTCAATATCTTCACCCGGGACCCGAATCGCACGGCAGCCGACTCAACCGGCGTAGTGTCGAAGATCATCGGGGAAACTCCGCTCCCGAATAACTTCACCGTCGGCGATGGATTGAATACCGCTGGATATAACTGGGCCGTCCCCTCCTATGCCGACTTTGATCAATTCACCTTTAAAGTGGATCACTATCTCAATCAGAACCATCACCTCAGCGTGGTGGTAACTCACGAGCACCAGTATTACACCAGCACGGCGTCCGTTTATCCCACACTCCCGGTGACTGGCGACAACCAGGACCATGCTTGGTTCGCTTCGGTGAACTTCGACTCGACCATCAAACCAACCCTGCTCAACCAATTCAAGATTGGCCTCCAGCATCCGGATTTGTTGCAGGACAGCGGCGTGGCGGCATATCCGCAGGTATATCCGAAGCAAAACGGGACCGCCTACATTCCCACTTTCGGCAGCTTTACCAGCCCCATCCCCGGGAGTATCGAATCCGAGCTGATCGACCCGGTGTACACGCTGGGGGATAGCATAACCTGGACTCACGGCCGCCACTCCATCAAAGGTGGTTTCCAGGTGGACTTCACCGCAACCAATTCCTACAACATCAACAACAACGTGACTCCCGCCGTTACCTTAGGCGCCGGCAACACCGCGGTGACCGGAATCAATACGATTGCAGGGCTGGTTAGCGCCAACCAGACTCTGGCGACGAGCCTGCTTACCGATCTCGCAGGCTCGGTTTCGTCGATTTCCGAAGGATTTGGCGTCGCCAACGGAAAGAACCCGCAGTGGATTGTGTACCCCTCGCGCGCGGCCTTCGAGCAGCGTGACGCGAATGGCTTCATCAAGGACGATTTCAAAGTCACCGCGAACCTCACTGTCAATTTCGGCATGCGTTGGGACTGGGTCGGGATCCCGTGGGAAAAGTGGGGACGGGAGCTCGCGCCGACCAACGGCTTCGCCGGCGCCTTCGGTATTTCCGGGACCAACTTTGGAGCCCTGTGGAATCCCGCAGCGTCAGGCGGGTCCCTGACGCAGATGCAGACCATAGGACCGAACTCGTCGAATCCAGGCCAACAGCTCTACCCGAACTATTTCAAAGCCTTTGAGCCAGCCGTAGGGTTGAGTTGGGCGATTCCGTATTTCGGGCAGAACAAAACCGTACTGCGAGTGGGATACGGCATGACGCGGCCAATGACTCAGAGCTTTCTGACGATCAGCGGGGCCGTGACGCAATTCGCCACTAGCGCCACGTTTTCCGCCGTTGCACCCACGGTTCTGAACAACATCAATCTTCCACTGTCTCCGACCTTCAGCAACCCCTTGCAAGTTTGGCCGCTCAACGATAAGACGCAGAGTATCTCGGTGTTCGACCCTAATTTCAAGCCGACCGTGGTTCAGAACTGGAACGCTTCCCTGGAGCGGCAGATCACTCCCAGTATGACGCTGGCCGTACGCTATGTGGGCAACCGTACGACTCACCAACCCGGGACCTTCGCTTTAAACACCGTCAATGTTTTTCAAAACGGAATTGCGGCGGCAACTACTCTCACCGCACAGGGAGGGAACGCGCCTCTGTTCAACCAGCTTCTGATGGGCGTAAACGTTCCCGGAGCCGGCGTGGTCAACGGCACCACACTAACCGGCTCCCAGGCGCTACTCCAGTACACCGGCACATTCAACAATTTTGCCGGCAATAGCGCCGGCGGTCTGGCCACCTTTTTCAATACGACCCAGGCGTTGGCGCCCACAGGTACCACCCCACCCCGGGGTTGGTTGCTGGGGAACGCCGGCTTGCCGGCGAACTTTATTGTGGTCAACCCACAGTATTCCGGCGTAACAGACCAATGTTCGTGTTTCAATTACACCTACAACTCGGGAGTGGTCGAGCTCAACAAACGGTTCGGCCACGGCTTAGCGTTTAACGGCAACTTTGTGTGGGCCAAGATCATGAGCCTGAACGGCACAACCCTCGATCCACGGAACTGGAACGAGCAACGAGAGCCGGGCGGTCAAAAATTCACCTGGAAGGCAAGCGGAACCTATGAGCTGCCCTTCGGTCCGGGCAAGCATTTCCTGCACGCCACTTCCGGCGCCGCCGGCGTGATCGATAAGATCATCGGCAACTGGCAGTATGGGGGCATTTTCACGCTGAACTCGGGAAGTTATCTGAGCTTCACCTGCGCGGGGAATCCCGTCGGGGGAAGCAGCGACCCCTGCACCAGTCTGCAGCCCATGGGTTCCGACCCGGGGCACGTGATCCGGACCGGAAACGGCGTAGTCTACTATAACCCCAGTCAGTTCACGCAAGTCAAAGACCCTTACTGCAGTTCCATTACCAACCTCTACAATCTGCAAAGCCATTGCACCGACCTAGCCATCCAGTACAACGGGAATATTCTCTTCCAGAATTCCTCGTTGGGACAGTTGGGCACCATGGATCTGGTCTCGAATTGGAAGGGGCCGAGCCTGTTCGACTTCGACATGAACCTGCTCAAGCGATTCACCGTAAAGGAGAAAATTACGGCGGAATTTCGCTTGGACGCCATCTCCGCGACCAACACGCCTCATTTCCCCAATCCCACTACCAGCATCAATTCGACGAGCTTCGGACGCATCTCCGCTCCCTCGTCGGGCGGCTCCAATTCGTTTACCACTCCGGCGGTTTTCTACGGCAACCGCGTTTATGTGGCGAATCTTCGGATTACATTCTGAGACCGTGCGCGTTCGGAAGGAGAGGTACATGAGAATTGCAAGTCTACTAACTTTGTTCCTGGCCTCGCTTCTGCTGCCGGCCCAGGACACCACGACCAAGGTCAAAACCGTAGGGGTGACGCCAACTTCAGTCGCCTCCGGAAAGGAAATGTTTCACGCATACTGCGCATCCTGTCACGGGATTGATGGCAAGGGCAACGGCCCGGCAGCGTCTGCGCTCAAGAACAAGCCCACGGACCTCACCTTGTTGGCTAAAACGAGCGCAGGCAAGTTCCCATCCATGCGCGTGATGAACTCGATCAAAGATGGGACCCAAGCCGGGCATGGGTCGAAAGACATGCCGGTTTGGGGACCGATCCTCTCGACCGTGAGCTCCGATAGCCAGGCGATCGTCAATCAGCGGATCGCTAACCTCGTTGGATTCATCGAGTCGATGCAGGCGAAATAGAGCGCAGTCAGGGAGCAGGAACTGCGGCGCTGCCAATCGTAAAACGGCCCCGCGTGCCGCGGAAAAAGGGAACTACAGTTCCCTTTCGTCGTATTGAAAACAGGATGGTTAGCTCAAAAATTGTGCCAAAAAGGGAACTACAGTTCCCTTTTTCACGCCGGCCCGCGCCGGGCGATTGATGCGGTCGCAGCCAGGTTTCCATGCACTTAACGGTATTGTCACCGTTAACGGCGGTCCGCCCGCTGTTTCCTGTGATAGCCTGTATCGCGCGGGTGACGTGTGCACCTGCGCTGAGGTTCTCTTATGAATAAGGAACGATTCGGTTTGGTGCTTCTCGCGGTCCTCGGCGGCTCCCTGCTCGTCCAGGCCCAACAGACTCCCCCGCCGGCAACGCCTCCGCAGGGTGGGCGCGCCCAAGGCCAGCCCGGTGGCGGACGCGGCGGGCGCGGACGCCCCGCGGGACGCAAGGTGGTGCTGGCCTGGGCCGACACGCGTAACGGAATCGCGCAGCACGACTCTGTGTCCCACGCGCTGGCGACCATCGAGCGTTTGGGTTACGAATCCGGTCTCTGGGATACCTACATACGGACCGATTCCAATATCGCCTCGTATCATCCGCTCATGACCACGGGCCAGCCAGCCAGCGGCGGTCCCAGTTTCAACAACGTTGACGCCATCTTCTTCATGGGCCACCGGGATGTGGCCATCGACGACCAGCAAAAGGCCGACTTGCTGAAGTTCGTCCATGACGATGGCAAAGGATTCGTCGCCGCACACGTTGCCTTGACCGCGCTGATGTCATGGCCCGAATTCGGGGAGATGCTCGGAGGGCAGTTCCAAGACCATCCCTACGGCTCGGTCGCGGGATCCGTCATCAACGAAGATCCAAACTTCCCCGCCACCCGCCACTTGCCCGCACTCTTCAATCTGACCGACGAATTCTATCAGGTGAAGGGCTTCTCCCGCGAAAAGAGCCGCGTCCTGCTGCGGCTGGACACCTCCAAGCTGCCGCCCAATCAGAACCTCTTGAACAAGGACGGCGATTTCCCCTTGGCCTGGGCGAGGATGTACGGCCAGGGACGCGTGTTCTACGGCTCGTTCGCGCACGATGCCAAAACCTGGGACAACCCGGACGTCTACCACATGTACTTCGAGGCCATCCGGTGGGCCCTGAAATTGACCGATGCCGACGTGACGCCCAGGCCATTGGCGGCGTCCGCAGCCCCACCCGTGAAATGAATGCCAACCGGCGCTTTTGATGTCATATGATGACACTATGGCTTTACAGGGCTCCACGGCTGAGCTCGCCAAGGACGCCAACGCCAAGGTGTCGGAACAGCTCAATCGGATCCTTGCCAGCAAAGCTTTTCGGCAGGCGGACCGCCTCAAGCGATTCCTCACTTTCATAGTCGAGGAGACCATCGCCGGCCGTGGGGAGCGGCTGAAGGAGTTCGTAGTCGGAGTCGAGGTTTTTGGCAAGCCTGAATCGTTCGACCCCAGGAACGATCCTATCGTGCGCGTCCAGGCCAGGCGGTTGCGGGCTCAACTGACCCGCTACTATCGGGAGGAAGCACCGGACGGCGAACTGTTGATTGAACTGCCTAAAGGCGGCTACGCACCCGTCTTCAAACCGTTCAAGAACGCCCCCGTTCGGCGAAGCATGAGTCCCACGCTCGTCAGCCGGAATACGGCCGTGGTGCTGCCGTTTGCCGATCACAGTGCCGCAAGAGATCAGGAGTATTTCTGCCAGGGATTGCACCAGGAGATTATTCACACGCTTGCGGGTACGGAGTCGATTCGGCTGGTGGCGTGGAATGAAGGCTCTCCGGCAGGTACCCAAGTGGCGGTCAAAGAAGCCGCAGAACGGCTGAATGCCGCGCTGATCGTCACCGGAAGTGTTCGTAAAGCCGGCAGCGAGGCTCGGATCACCGTCAATCTGGTAGATGCGTCAAGTGGCTGCTATCTTTGGTCGGGAACAATCGATCGCACGCTGGACAATATTTTTGCGGTGCAGGAGGAGGTCGCCCACACCGTCGCAGAACATTTGAAACGAGAATTGGCCGGAGGCGTTCAATCCAGAAACGTCCGGCGTCCCATGGAAAACATGGCGGCGTACAATCTCTACCTGCAAGGCCGTTATCACTTAAACCAGCGAACCGAAGAAGGTCTTCGCAAAGCCGTGGAATTCTTTGAGAAGGCCATCGTCGAGAACGCACAGTACGCCCAAGCGTATTCCGGGTTGTCCGACGCCTATGGGCTGCTCGGGCATTATGGCGTACTGGCGCCCGCGGAAGTCTGGACCAAGGCAGCCTCGAACGCCGCCTGGGCTGTCCTCCAGGATGAGAATGCGGCTGAAGCCCACACTTCGCTCGCTCATGTGAAATCGACTCAAGATTGGGACTGGCTCGGCGCCGAACGCGAGTTTCAGCGGGCTCTCGCACTGGATCCGCGATATCCCACGGCCCATCACTGGTATGCGATGTCTTGTCTCGGGCCCCTCGGACGGCTGGACCAGGCCTGTGAAGAAATGATGCTGGCCCAGGCGCTGGATCCGATCTCATCGATCATCGCCCGCGACCTGGCCCGTGTGCATTACTACAGGCAGGATTACGACGCAGCGCTAGAGCAATGCGACCACACAATCGAATTGAACCCGCATTTCTCTCCGGCGTATTGGATTCTCGGATTGGTGCAGGAGCAGCGAGGCGACTTCGATGAATCGGCTGCGGCATTCCAGCGGGCGATCCGGCTGGCGCCGCAAAGCCCCCTCATGCAGGCTGCGTTAGGCCGGACATTCGCGCTGTCCGGTAAACAGAGCGAGGCGCTCCGCATCCTGCGGCAATTGAGCGAACTTGCAGAGAGGCGCTACGTCTCACCGTTCGAATTGGCATCCATCTACTTCGCATTAGAACAGTCCGACGAAGGGTTTCAGTGGCTCGCGAAGGCTTTTCAAGACCGCTGCTTCGAATTGATTTCTCTGAGAGTAGACCCGCGGTGGAAATCTCTCAGGGGAAATCCGCGATTCCAAAAACTGTTCGACCAGCTTGGTCTCCCTTAGCCTGTCGGCTTTTCGAACCAAGACCCGCTCGATCAAGGCTCCGGCGCGCGACGCGTCAGCAGGGCTACTCTGGAATGACCTCAATCTGCCGCTGGAGCTGGAGCCTTGTGCTGGCGCCTGCGTTAGAGACGGGCCACCAGGTCTCCGAGCAATTCCTGGAGCAGCGGACTCTGGGGGTAGGGGTGGCCCCGATACTGCCGGAATCCCTCGCCGTGCGAGAACCCCGCCTGCCGGCCGCGTTCCCGCGTCCAACGTTCCATGGCGTCCAGATAATCGTCCATGCCGTGATGCTGCCGGAGCCACTCCCGCTGGCTGGAGTGCTCGGAGAGCATCTCGTGCTTGCGCGCCGAGGTGTCGGCGACGTTGACTACGAAATCCGGGGCGACCGGAATGCCCTCACGGTCCACACCTCCTACCGGGTCCATCCAATAAAGATGCGGGATTGCGTCCAACGGGGGCGCAGGATCCGCAGCGCCGGTATGATAGTTCGGCGCCGGTGCGGCGAAGCAGGCATCGCGGACGAGGGCGCTCGCGGCCTCGTGGTCGCAATGGTAATCCAGCGGAGAGGAGGTCAACACCAGTTGTGGCCGGGCCTTGCGCAACACCTCGACCACCAGGCGGCGCGACCGGCCGTCGCTGAAGATCGCCAGATCGCGCATCTCCAGGCAGACGTGGGTGGCGCCAATCCGCGCCGCCGAACGGGCGGCTTCCGCCCGGCGGATGGCGGCGATCTGTTCCGGCCCCAGCTCACGCGACCCGCAGTCCCCGGGCGTGAAGGTGGCGAAGGTGATGGAGTGTCCCAAGCCGGCCAGAAGCGCCATCGTTCCGCCCGCGAGAATCTCCACATCGTCCGGGTGGGCGTGGATTGCCAGGATTCTTGTGGGGCTCATTGAATGTACCGTACGGTATGCTTTAGCTTGCCCTGAACCTGCTTTAGCATGCCAAAGCAGGCATTAGCAAGCCTACATGTAATGACAGGCTCTTCGCCGGCCCGCGGCAAGCTAAAGCATACCGCACGGCTTACTCCAGGACGTTGATGTTCTTCTTCGCGCAGATCTCCTTCAAGATCTTCGGCCACACGCTCACTGTGACCTCGCCGAGGTGCGCTTTCCGGAGCAGGAGCATCAGGGTGCGGGACTGCCCGATCCCTCCGCCGATCGAGAGTGGAATCTGGTTGTTCAGGATTGCCTGGTGATAGGGGAACTTCAGGAAATCGAGCTGCCCGGTCAGTTCGAGCTGCTGCCGCAGAGTCTCGGCATTGACCCGGATCCCCATGGAGGTCAACTCGTGGCGCCGCTTCGTCACGTGGTTCCACACCAGAATGTCGCCGTTCAGACCGTGGACCGGCCGCCCGTCAATGGAAGTCTCCTCGGTCACCCAGTCGTCGTAGTCCGCCGCCCGCATTTCGTGCGGGTAGCCGTCCTGCAGGGTCCAGCCGATCCCGATGATGAAGACCGCCGGGCACTCCTTCAGGATGGCCGTCTCGCGCTGTTTGCGCGGGAGGTCGGGATACATGTCCAGGATGTCTTCGGCGTGCAAGAAGGTCAACCGTTTCGGCAGGTTCGGATACCTGGCGTCCCACAGTTTTGGGAAGCGATCCTGCAGGTATTCCTCGGTCTCCACCAGCACTTTCCAAATGTCGCTCACGGTCTGCTTGAGAAATTCCAGATTGCGCTGATCGGCGGTAATGGTCTTCTCCCAATCCCACTGATCTACATATACGCTGTGGTCGTGATCCAGGAAGTAATCCTTGCGGACAGCCCGCATGTCGGTGCACAGGCCTTCGCCGGGCTCCATGCCGAAGCGCTGAAGGGCCAGGCGTTTCCACTTGGTGGCCGCCTGCACGATCTGGGCGTTCAAGGGGTGCTGGTCGCGGTCATTCGAGATGTGGAACTGAATGGGGGTGCGGGATCCGTCGCGGTCGAGGTAGTCGTTCACGCCGCTCTCGACATCCACGATGAGCGGAACGGTGACCATCATCAGGTTCAGCGCCTGGCACAGGTGGTCCTCAATGAAGTTCTTGGCCGCGAAGATGGCCTTCTGCGTCTCCTTGGGGTTCAGCAGGGAGTGGTAATCCGAGGGCAGGATGGTCTCCAGTTCCTGGTAGTTCCCAATGCCCGGACCGGCGAGGTCTGCCTTCTTGTCAAACATGAGTTTCACCTCTGGATATACTATACAGCACAGAGAGGTGGTGGAGGAAGTGAGAGAACGGAGATCGACGCGGAGACGCGGAGGAAGAACGCGGAGAAGAGAAACTCAGAGTCTTCTCCGCGTTTTCCTCCGCGCCTTCGCGTCTCCGCGTCCAGATGCTGGGTTAGCTGTTGGATTGGTCCTTGGCCGCCTGGGAAGCCAACTCATCACAGCGGTTGTTGTCGGCGTGGTTGGCGTGACCCTTGGTCCAGGTCCACGTCATAGTGTGCCGCGTCACCTGCTCGTCGAGGTCTTGCCAGAGGTCCTGATTGACCACAGGCTTCTTGGCGGCGGTCATCCAGCCTTTTTTCTTCCATCCGTGGATCCAGGAGGTGATCCCGTTCTTGACATACTCCGAATCGGTCACCGCTTCCACCTCACACTTCTCCTTCAGGGCGCGCAGGCCTTCGATGGCGGCGCGGAGTTCCATGCGGTTGTTGGTGGTGTGCTTCTCCGAGCCCCACAGCTCTTTCTTTTGGCCGTTGTAGCGCAGGATCGCGGCCCATCCGCCAGGGCCGGGATTGCCCAGGCAGGCACCGTCGGTGATGAGTTGGACCTTCTTCAGAACCTTCACTGGGCGAGCACCGGCTCGGCCTGGAAGAACGCATCCACCAGGTCCAGGATGGCCGAAGCCTCCTGCGCGCGGTAGATCGAGGCGCGAAGTTGCGCGCCATGCCGCACGCCATGCGTGAAGTAAGTGGCAAACTGTTTCATCTTGCCTACCGCGTCCCTCTCCCGCTGCTCGATCAGCATGCCGTAGTATTGTCGCATCATGGCGTAGCGGTCCTGCTGCGTGGCCTCGTCATAGGAACCGGTCTGCAGGTACTGTTGGATCTGGCGGAAGATCCACGGGTTCGAGCTTGCGGCGCGGCCGATCATCACGGCATCGCAGTTGGTCTCGCGCACCATGCGGACGGCATCTTCGGGCGTGACGATATCGCCATTGCCGATGACTGGAATCTTCACCGCCGCCTTCACCTCGGCGATGCGGCTCCAATCGGCCTGGCCGGCGTAGCCCTGCTCGCGCGTGCGCGGGTGGAGCGCCACAGCCTGCAGGCCGCAGTCCTCCGCAAGCCGGGCCATACGGACGGCAACCAGTTCTTCATTGTTCCAGCCGGCGCGAAACTTCATGGTGAAAGGGATGGTGATGGCCGCGCGCACTTCGCGCAGCAGGCGCTCCACCAGGGGCAGATCGCGAAGCAGGCCGGAACCGCCGTTGCATTTCACTACCTTATTTACCGGGCAGCCGAAATTGAGGTCGAGAATATCGAAGCCCAAGTACTGACAGACGCGCGCGGCATCCGACATCACGCGGGGGTCGGCGCCAAAAAGCTGCGCTGAGA
>PMTT01000848.1 GCA_003167275.1 Bryobacterales bacterium
TGTTGTCACCGGTTTAGCGGCCAATCTTGGAAAGGGGCGATTGCAGGAGGGAGGTCGTGCGTTTCAGAGGTTCTGGGCTTGGGAACTTGGATCTGGCGAGGAGGAGGGCGAGAGGAATGCAACATCGGCAGGCGGGCCGGCTCCGGCCGGGCGGATCGTCGGACATAAAGGAGGTTATCATACGGTTGGTGGTAGCCTACGATCCATGCCCGACGACCAGCAGGATGTGAACCCTTCCAAGCAACTTCATTCCTCGATTGCTGTAGTTTCGCAGCAATCTCTGGAGCATCGCATTAATTGCTGGAGCCCACACCGTCAGACAGGGCGGCTTTTGTTTTCTCCCCTTCAGCATCAGGCTCTGCCTTCAGGTCCCGCAACAGCCGTTCGAATGCCTTCTGATAGGACGACTGAACCTCCCATGCACGAAAATCCCCAATATGGCGCGAGCGGCGGATATCTGCCGCCCAGGGCTGTGGCGCGCTCATGACCGCCTCGTCGATGCGGATCGGAAAAAGCACTGTGCGATTCTCTCGGTCTTCGCGCTCCCGTGCCGCGTTCACTTCGCGCTCGACCCAGCGGCTCTGTACGGAAGCCTTAGATAAAACGATCATGACTTTGTCGAATATCCGAATCGATTCCTCGATGCGCTCCTGAAAACGGTCGCCGATTTTAAGATCTTCCGGGGCGAACCAGCAGTGCAAATTCCTTGCGCAGAGGTCGGTATAGAGGCGTTCGGCGAAGGCCTGGTCATCGCTGGAGTAGCTGATGAAGCAGGAGTAAAACTGAAACGGTTGTGCGACCAGTGAAGTTGCGTACGCGATTAACGTATCAGGAGCACCTGCCCTGCGCAGGAACATCTCAGGAATCCTTCCATTGGAACGTTGGATGGTATCTATTCCAATCGTAGATGGGCCCTTGTGTATGACGGATTCGAGCCCTCTAGCCATACTTAGGTCAACATCTGCGAAAATCGTCGCAGCCATCACAGCTTGAGCGAAGATCGTTTCAGTTAAATCATTATGGCAGAGAGTCGCTCCATGTAGGTCTGCCGCGTTTAGATTCGCATTTCTAAGATTAGCAAAGCGGAGGTCTGCCCAACTGAGAATGGCCCCCTGGAGATCGGCACCATTCAGTGCTGCTCCGCGAAGATCGGCATTCCTGAGGTTAACTCGCTGCAGGTTCACTGGTTCAATATAGGTCTCATCGTCATAGGGGTCTCCAATACTTACTGTCACGGCACCGAGGGTAGCCCCCCGGAGATCGGCACCTTCCAGATAGGCAGCACTCAGATCAGGAGACTTTGGATGTTCTTTTCGCCATTCTTCCCAAACCTTCACTCCCTGTTTGAGAATTTGGACGTGTTCGGGGTTGGCCATATTGCGCTACTCTACCGCTCTTGACGCGCCCCATGGAAGCCCCCCCCGATCTGACCATTCCAGATAAACTCTGCCACCGGACGCAAGGGCACCGAAAAAGGTGTGGCCAAAGAAAGGCGCCGGTCTGACTACGAACAGGAGCGGTGAAACAGGCAGCGTGCCAGGATCGGGTTACCCAGCAAGCGCCCGGTAAAGGGTAGTGCGTCCGACGTTCCACAGCGCGGCCACATCCTCGACGCGTTCGCCGGCATCGATCAGCTTGCGGGCCTTGGCGACATGCGCCGGGGAAAGCTTCTTCTTCCGGCCAAACTTCACCCCGCGGCGGCGAGCCTCCTTCATGCCGGCCTGCGTCCGTTCGATAATCAAGCTGCGTTCCAGTTCCGCGAGTACGCCGATCATCTGCCACATGGCGCGGCCCGTTGGCGTGGTCGTGTCGATTGCCTCTGTCAATGATTGGAGTTTCACGCTGCGGGCGCGGAGGTCATCGAGCATTGTTATCAGGTCGCGCAAGCTGCGACCCAAGCGGTCGAGCTTCCACACCGTGAGCATATCGCCGGGGCGCAACGCCTTGAGACACCGGAGTAGGGCAGGGCGCTTCGCGGTCGCTCCTGATAGTCCCTCGTCTTTGAAGATCGTTTTGCAGCCGGCTCGCTTCAGCGCGGCCAGTTGCAAGGCAGGAGATTGGTCATCTGTCGAGACGCGGGCGTAGCCGTATTTCATGGGTCCATAATGGGACAACAAAACGGGACAGCGCAAGCCCTGTTTTTACAGGGTTTGATTTTCGTCCCGAAATTTACCCATTCTGAAACACGGGGCGGGGCTATTTGAACAGTACTCCATGACCACCGGTTCAACTTCACTTGCCGATGTTAAGCGTCGGGGGATATTGTAACGGGTGTAACGGGTCCCCCCACACCGACGAAGCCGGTCAAGCGAGCGTTAATGAAGGAGACAGAAACATGAGCAAAGTTTGGTTCATCACCGGGGCGGGGCGTGGCATGGGCGTGGATATCGCCAAGGCCGCTTTGGGCCGCGGGAAATAAAGTCGTCGCTACCGGTCGCAATATTGACAAGGTGGCCGAGGCCCTCGGAAAATCCGCCGATCTGTTGGTCGTGAAACTGGACATTACGAAAGCAGCCGATGCTGAAGCCGCGGTAAAAGCGGCGGTTGAGAAATTTGGCCGCTTGGATATGCTGGTCAACAATGCAGCGAACTTTTATGCAGGTTTCTTTGAAGAGCTGACGCCGGAGCAGATGCAGCGGCAGTTGTCGACCAGCCTTGTCGGCCCGATGAACGTAACCCGCGCCGTCCTGCCGGTTATGCGCAAGCAGCGTTCCGGTTTGATAATCACGATCTCATCAACTGCGGGCCTCATCGGCTTTGAGTTCGGCACCGCCTACGCCGCGTCCAAATTTGGTCTTGAGGGCTGGATGCAGTCGCTGCAGGCCGAGGTCGAACCGTTTGGCATCAATACCATCACCGTCAATCCGGGCTTCTTCCGCACTGAGCTTCTCACGGAAGAGTCTACGAATTTCGCAGAACTGAGCATTGATTATTATAACGAGCGCAGGGCGCAGCAAATGGAATTTTGGAAGGGTTACAACGGACAGCAGTCCGGCGATCCTGCCAAGCTCGCGCAGGCGCAGACGCCGTTGACACCGCAGAAAAGGTGGCTACAACGCTTCAGCAGCAAACCGAAGCCTACCGTGAGCTGTCCTCTTCCCTCGCATACGAAAAGGCGTAGCGGTGCTGACAATTCTATTCAAATCGACGTTGCGTTAAGGACCCCTTTTGAAACAAGCGCCTCACGCGCCGCCTTGGGGGCATCCTTTGAAGGACGAGGTGCAACATATGATGCGATGTCTCTATGCGGATGTTCCCTGTTGGATTGCCAAAGGGTTCGGGGTTACACTTTTCGGCGCAGCATCTGGTCTTCGCACCAGAAGAACCAACACAGGCAAGAATACCCGTGTTACAGTCTCGGGTCTACCGGTTCGCTTCCAGTCCTGCGTCGGCATAGAGTGGCACCCGTCCGGCGACGGTCTGGTGGCAAAACGCATGGATACCAGGCGCTCGTCCAACTCCAGCGAACAGACTCTCCGGTAGAGCCGCCCACGAACAGCCCATCGACACCGGCGCCGATCAGCGTATCGACAATCACCTGCCAGGCGTTGTAATCGATGAGCTCATCCTCTTGAAAGGGCGTTACGAGGGCGGGAACGATCCCCTGGAGCACGGGCTTCGGCAAGTCTTTCATGGTAGCAAGGGCTGGGACGATTTTAGCCCCTCTGATTCCCAGCGCACTGGGCCGGTTTCTCGTGGCTGTGGCATTCGCTGTCCTCCGGCGAGCGGCCCGCTGGAACATCCCCGACGGAATCCAGATGTACGTCAGGCGGTCTTTCGGGTACATTTTCCCAGGACCAGACGGGACTGGGAGATGCAGTCAGGGAGCTGAAGAAATAGTTCTGAGAAATACCGTGCGCAAGCGGAACAAAGACAGTAGCCACCGGTTCAGGAGCATCAACAAGCCACTGTGCCGGTTTGGGCTGGATTGGAGAGTCAATGGTGATTGAAGTTTCGCATTGTGTGGCCGCGTTGGCTGGAGTGGTGGCCGGCGGACTACTGAACTATTGGGCCATGAAGCGCTTGCCGGCGACGTGGACGAGCGAGTTCATCGAGGCCAAGATCGAGGCCGCAAGGGAGAAGCGCTTAAGGGGCGCACAAGACGAGTTCCTTCAAGACCTGAATTCCAGAGGTCAAATAATCCTCAAACGAAGGACGGGTTCCTCGTGAAGCGGCACAGACCATCCACACCGGCGCCGATCAGCGTATCGACGATCACCTGCCAGGCGTTGTAATCGATACGCTCATCCTCGCGAAAGGGCGCTACAGGCGCGGGAACATCCCGAACCGGCAGGCGTTCGCGTGGGGGAGTAAGATCAATTTCACGATACGGCGAGGCTTGCAACACCGCAAGGAGAGCCGCGCCGGTCGCACCTGGCGCAGGCCTGCCGTTTTCTACTCCTTCTTGGGCCGAGGGCCTAGAACGAGCGGTCGGCGAATCCAGGCTCCTGGCCGCGAATTCCAGCACCGCGACGATTTGATCGCGGGTAACGTGAAACCACTCCGTGAGCTCGTCAATCGTGGCCCCGGATTCGAGGTTCTCGAAAACGGTGGAGACCGGCATCCGCGTGTTCTTGAAGACCCACGCGCCACTCACCTTGCCGGGGATGCTCTCCACGGCGGGACATTCTGACCAATCGAGAGTTGCCATGACGTCACCCTCCTTTCATCGTAGCCTTTTTAGCACGGCGGGTGTTTCCGGCGCGAGACGGAGGTCTCTCTCCTGGGGTTCTTTCTTCTTGGGGTTCTTTCTTCTTGGTGATCTTGGTGATCTTGGTGGTACTTGGTGCTCTTGGTGAGAAAGCTTCACTTTGCATTTTCCAGCGAGAATAGACCTATGAGCAACGCCTTCCGGATCGAGACCGACACGATGGGGGAGATGCGGGTGCCCGCTTCGGCGCTCTACGGTGCCGAGACTGCGCGCGCGCTGGAGAATTTCCCGATTAGCGGGAGGCGGTTTCCGCGGTCGTTCATCCGGGCCCTGGGATTGATCAAGAGTGCCGCCGCGCAGGTGAACGGGCGCCTGGGCCATCTTCCCGCCGACCGCGCGGCCGCCATCCAGGCAGCCGCCGAGCGCGTAGTGGACGGCAGGCACGACGGAGAGTTTGGCATCGACATCTTCCAAACGGGCAGCGGCACCTCTACCAACATGAACGCCAACGAGGTGATCGGCCGCCTCGCGGGTGCGCATCCCAACGATGCGGTGAATCGCGGGCAGTCGAGTAACGACGCCATTCCCAGCGCGATGCACATCGCGGCGGCCGAGTCCGTGACCGGGCTACTGTTTCCGGCGGTGCGTCAGTTGGCGGCGTCGCTCGAGCGCAAGGCGGCGGAGTTCCACGACATCGTCAAGATCGCACGCACGCATCTGCAGGACGCCGTGCCCATCCGCATGGGCCAGGAATTCGGCGGCTATGCCCGCCAGGTGGAAGCCTCGCGGGAGCGCATCGAAGCGGCGCTCCCGGGTATCTATGAGTTGCCTCTGGGAGGCACCGCGGTGGGCACCGGACTGAACGCTCCCGAGGGATTCGCGCGCGGGACGATCGCCGAGATCGCGCGCCGCACGGGACTGCCGTTCGTGGAAGCGCCGAACCACTTCGAGGCCCAGGCCGCGCGCGATGCCGTCTGCTTCCTGAGCGGGTCGCTGCGCACCTGCGCCGTGTCCCTGACGAAGATCGCGAACGACATTCGCTGGCTGGGCTCCGGCCCGCGCTGCGGCCTGGGCGAATTGAAGCTGCCGACGGTGCAGCCAGGTTCCAGCATCATGCCAGGGAAGGTGAATCCCGTGATTGCCGAGAGCCTCCTGATGGTCTGCGCGCAGGTGATTGGAAACGATGCCACGGTCGTATGGTGTGCCGCCGCCGGTAATTTCGAACTGAACGTCATGATGCCGGCTATGGCGTATAACCTGCTGGATTCCATCGAGCTACTGGCCAATGGCTCTCGGAACTTCGCCGAAAAGCTGGTGGATGGCCTGGAGGCTGACCGCGAGCGTGCCGAAGGCTTCGTGGAGCAGTCGCTGGCGATGGGCACGGTGCTGGCGCCGGAGATCGGCTATGAGAAAGCGGCGGCGCTGGTGAAAGAGGCCTATGCGACGGGGCGAACCATTCGTGAGGTGGCGCGGGAGAAGTCGGGCTTGGGCGAGGAGCGGCTGAAGGAGTTGCTGGAACCGCGATCGCAGGTGTAGCACGGGCAAATTTCCTCGATCATCGCTGGTATGCTCGTCAAACGTGCGCGCCGTGGCTGGCTCCGCCACTCGGGTGGTTACCCATTTTGGAAAATTCCTCACCAGTCAACACCGCTCCCTCACGGTCGCGGCTCGGAACTCACGCTGAATCGGCAACAATCGCAACCGCGACCGTCAGAAGCTGTGAAGAATTCGCCCGCAAGCGGGCGCGACAGGCGAAACCGCCTGTCCCACCAGACCAAGACCGAGCCGCGACCGTCAGGGAGCGATTGCCCGCTCGAAACGCAGAATCCCCAAAACGGTTACGCACCTCCGCCACGCCGCGCGCCTCGCGTGGCCGTACGCTACCATAAGCCTGCACCAGTACAGATTCCGGAGTTGATCCATGCAAAAGGTCATGCTGTTCGGACTCGTTTTGTTTGGAATTGCCTTTCCTTCCAGCGGGGTATCGCTTTACCCCATACGGCTCGACGATCCCAAGGCCGTCTACCTCACACCGGATCGCTTTCCCGTCCACGCCGACGGCCAGGCCGACGATAGCGGCGCCGTTCAGGCGGCCATCGACAAGGTCCAGGAGACGACCGGAGAGGGAATCCTCTTCGTGCCGGAAGGCCGGTATCGTATCACCAAGACAGTTTTTGTGTGGCCCGGTGTGAGGTTGATCGGTTACGGGGAAAAGCGCCCGGTGTTCGTCCTGGCGGACCAAACTCCGGGATTCCAGGAAGGCATCGGGGACATGTTCTTCTTTGCCGGAGGCCGCCCGTCGCAGGGACGCGGTGGCGCTCAGGGCGGCCGTGGAGGGCCGGCAGGCCGTGGCGGCTTTCGTCCGGCGCCGCCGCCGCCGGGAATCGTCCCGCCAACCCAGGTGGGGGATGCCGGGGCCGGCACGTTCTATTCCGCCATGAGCAACATCGATTTCGAGATCGGCGACGGCAACCCTGCCGCCGTGGCGATCCGTTTTCACGTGGCCCAGCACGGTTACCTGGCCCACATGGACTTCCAGATCGGATCCGGGCTGGCGGCGCTGAATGACATCGGGAACGAGGCGGAGGACCTGCATTTTCACGGCGGGCGCTACGGCATCCTGACGCGCAAAACGTCGCCGGCCTGGCAGTTCACCCTGATCGATTCTACCTTCGACGGCCAGCGTGAGGCCGCCATCCGGGAGAACGAGGCGCAGTTGACACTGGTCCATGACGAATTCCGCCATGTGCCCACCGCCATTGCCATCGACCCGCGCTACTCGGACCAGCTCTGGGTGAAAGACACGCGCTTCGAAGATATCTCGGGCCCGGCGATCCTCATCAGCAACGAGAGCAACCGGATGACGCAGATCAACACCGAGAACATCGTGTGCAGCCACGTGCCGGTGTTCGCGCGTTTCCGCGAAAGCGGACGACAGCTTGCCGGCGTGGGCGATGTCTACGAGGTCAAGACTTTCTCCCACGGACTCACGCTGCCGGCGCCCGGCGACATCGGACAAATCAAAACCCGCTACGACGCCAACGCGCTGAAGAGCCTGCCCGCGCCCTTGCCGAACGCCATCCGCGGCCTGCCTCCAGCCGGCACGTGGGTCAATCTGCGCTCGCTCGGCATCCTAGGCGACGGAGTGACCGACGAAACCGCGGCCATCCGGAAGGCCATCGCCGAGCACCCCGTGCTGTACATCCCTTCCGGCCACTACGTGGTCAGCGACACCCTGGAGTTGCGGCCCGACAGCGTGCTGATCGGCCTGCATCCCGACCAGACACAATTTGACATTCCCGATTCCACGCCCGCGTTCCAGGGGCCGGGCGCGCCGCTGCCGCTCCTCCAAGCCCCGCGCGGTGGAGACAACATCGTGGTCGGCATCGGCCTCTACACTAACGGCATCAACAGCCGCGCCGTGGGTGCATTGTGGATGGCCGGCAAGGACTCCCTGATGGACGATGTGCGCTTCCTCGGAGGCCATGGCACGAATGGTCTCGATGGCCGGCGCGTGAGCCCTTACAGCCCGAACCTGTTCACCGATCCCGATGCACGCCGCCGGTGGGACGCGCAATATCCCAGTCTCTGGATTACTCATGGGGGAGGCGGAACCTTCGCCAATATCTGGACGCCCAGCACCTTTGCGCAGTCGGGCCTCTACATTTCCGATACGTCTACTCCGGGCCGGGTCTACGAACTGTCGAGCGAACATCACGTCCGCACCGAGATCAAGCTCGACCGCGTGGCGAACTGGGAACTCTACGCGTTGCAGACCGAGGGAGAACGCGAGGAGAGTGCCGCGGCCATTTCCATGGAGATCAGCCGCTCGAAGAACATCACGATTGCCAATTACCACGGCTACCGCGTGGTGCGAAGCTACCATCCGGTGGCGTATGCGATCCGCCTGTACGACTCGCGCGACATCCGCTTCCGCAACGTGCACGTCGACCACAACAGCTCGATGATGCAGTGTGGCGAATCGGGATGCCGGCAGATTGTCCGTTCGGGCAAGGTCTCCTTCGAGAACTGCATCTTCGACCAGAGCACGGGAGGCGAAGTGCGGGACCGCGAGTTTGCCTGGCTGGATTTTTCTGGCGCGGCCGCTCCCGCCAAAGCGCGCGCGCCATCCCTTGTGCTCGAAGCGGGCGCCAAGGTGGAGAAGCTCACCGCCGGCTTCTACAATATCTCCGGCGCGGCCGCGGACGCCTCCGGGAGGTTGTACTTCGTCGACTCCCATTTCCAGCGCATCTACCGCTGGTCGCCAGATACCAGGGATCTCGCCATTGTCCGCGATAATCCTCTCGACCCGGTCAACCTCGCATTCGACAAAGCCGGCAACCTGGTGGTGGTTTCGTCCGGCGGCAAGGGGCTGACCATCTACGCGATTCGTCCCGACGGACCGGAGGACGAGGTCACGGTGCTCGCACCCCAGCCCGCGGCTGAGCGGCCGGGAATGACGGCTCTGCTTCCCGTGAATTACTGGGTCAATGCCGACTTCCTCACCAACGTTCTGGATACCAAGACCTACGAGTATGTCTCCCTGGATCAGATGTTCACGAGGTTGGTTACCACGCGTCCGCTCTATCAATATGTCTCGCCCGATGGCACGCTGTTCATCCCTTCCGACGATGCCTTCGTCCAGGGAGCTCCGTACTTCGGATATAAGTTCGGCCCCATCCTGCAGGCGTACGGGCTGGTGAAGGCCGTCCTCGAGAAACCGTTCTACGTCACCAACGAATCGGAGCAGCGAACTTACACCGGCAAGGTGAACCCCGATGGAACGCTTTCCGGACTGCGCGTGTTCGCCGAGCAGGGCGGCGAGAATCTCGCGCAGGACAGCGGTGGCAACGTTTACCTGGCAGCCGGGCAGATCTTTGTCTACAACTCCGCCGGGAAGCCGATCGACATGGTGAGGGTTCCCGAGCGCCCCATCCAACTCGTTTTTGGAGGCAGGGATCGCCGTACGCTCTTCATCCTCACGCAGCATTCGCTTTACGCCGTGCGGACGCGTATCGCCGGACTGTGAGCCTGCGACCGGCCTGCTCGGAGTCCGATGCCCGATGAAAGTGCATTGTTCACATGCATTGTTCACATTGACTTTTAACGCGCCGTCCGTTAGTCTGCCGCCATGCACTACAACATCGATCCGTCCGCCTTGGTGAATATCCCTTGCCCCTCCTGCGGCGAGAAAACGGCAGTGAGTGTGGCAACCATCGAAACGTCGCCGCGACTACGTTGCGAGGCCTGCGGCGCTATGTACGCGATCAACGCGCGCAAGGTGATGGACAAACTGCAGGCAGCGCAGGAGCAAGCGGAACTGGAGCGGAGGCGCCGCGGCGTGTAAAAGCACCGTCGCGATAAAGGCGCGAAGTTGACTTGAATTATATGCGATGCCAACGGAAAAAGGGCCAGTCCGTCAACGTGGTCGAACAGATGGGAGTGGCCATATTCTGAACCCCGGCGGCCGCCGGGGAACCGCCAGTCAAGTCCGCCCAAGCGCCGCTGCGTTCGAAGGTGTGAAAGAAACGCCCGCAAGGCGGGCGAGGCAGGCGGAGACCGCCGACCCCACGAGTGCCGCTCCCCCATCACCTGTGATACGGTTTCAAGAATGAAACGGCGACAAGCAATTCAGGCCCTTCTCGGCGCTCCCGCGTTGGCGGCGATTCCGCTGCCTGCGATCGCGCAGGAGATGCCCAAACTGGCCACCTCCACCGCGGATGCGGTCGGCGAGCCTTCGACGCACTACTTCTCGAATCCACAGATGACCGCCCTCCGGCGCCTGGGCGACCTGGTGGTGCCTGCCGGCGCGGGACGGCCCGGCGCGCGCGACGCAAGGGCCGCCGAGTTCCTCGACTTCCTGATCAGCCAGTCGCCCGCCGACCGGCAATCGCTCTACCGCAACGGCCTCGACCAGTTACAGAGCGAAGCGCGCAGCCGCTTCAACGCCGCCTTCGAATCCTTGACCCCGCAGCAGGCCGATGGCGTGCTCGGCCCCTTGCACACTGCCTGGACCTATGCCGCGCCGGCCGATCCCTTCGCCCGGTTCCTGCGCGAAGCCAAAGAGGACCTGATCGCCGCCACCATGAGCTCGCACGAATGGAGCGACGCGCAGGCGGCTGCCGGACGGCGCGGAACCGGCATTGGGACCTACTGGTATCCGGTGGAGTAACCCATGAAGACCGACTACGATGTCCTCATCATCGGATCCGGAGCGAGCGGCGGGATGGCCGCCTACACTCTCACGCAACTCGGCGCGCGCTGCCTCATGCCGGACGCCGGACCGCCCCTCGATTTCGAGCGGGGCCGCACGTTGCGCCCGGTGTGGGACCTGCCCTATCGGGGCTTTGGCCGCCCCGGCCGCTTCCCCCACATCACCCAGGCCTCGGAATTCGACGCCGCCCTCTGGGCCGACGAAAAGCAGAATCCCTACTCGTACCCGGCGGCCGATCCTTACTACTGGGTGCGCATCAAGATGATCGGCGGCCGTACCCTGCGCTGGGGCCGCGCCTCCTGGCGTCTCAGCGACTATGAGTTCAAGGGCAAGGACCACGACGGCTTCGGCGAGAACTGGCCTGTCTCCTACACCGACCTCGCACCCTACTACGACCGCGTCGAGCCGATCTTCAAAGTGGCCGGCCGCAACGAGGGCTTCGCCCAGATCCCCGACGG
This sequence comes from Bryobacterales bacterium, assembly GCA_003167275.1. Classification (GTDB taxonomy): domain Bacteria; phylum Acidobacteriota; class Terriglobia; order Bryobacterales; family Bryobacteraceae; genus JAIQFL01. The sequence continues at coordinate 11,324 of PMTT01000848.1, forward strand.
CAAGTTTCTGGAGGACAACTCGAAGGACAGCCTGAGCGTCGAGCGCTTCATTGCATCGGCGAAAAAGCTGGGGGTGCCTACTACCAAGGCGCGCCGCTCTACCGGGACCTTGGCCAGTTCCGCCAACCTGCTGCTGCCCGACGCGGTGGCCACCGGCAAACTGACCATCGTGCCCAATGCCATCGCGCGCGAAATCCAGGTGGATCCCAATACGGGCCTGGTGAGCGGCGTCTCGTACGTGGACCGCCTGTCCAGGCGCGAGTACACTGTGGGCGCGCGCGTCCTGGTGGTGGGTGCGTCCACGCTGGAGAGCACACGCCTGCTGCTCAACTCGACTTCGCGGCGCTACCCCAACGGCCTGGCGAATTCGAGCGGCGTGCTGGGCCGCTATCTTTTCGATCAGTTCTACGTGAAGAACTGTGTCGAGTGCGTGGTGCCGGAGGCGCGCGGCGGCAAGGCGTCGCGTGAACTGATGGGCGGCGGCGGATACATCCCGCGCTTCCGCAACCTCAAACCCGGCGAGAAGAAGTTCCTGCGCGGCTACGCCTTCGATTTCGGCAGCGGCGGTACTCCTTCCGCCAAGTATTTCCCCCTGTACGGCGACGCGCTCTTCGCCAAGCTGGCCGATGTGGCCAATACCGGTTTCAGCCTCACCACCATGGGCGAGGTTCTGCCGCGCTACGAAAACTTCGCGCGCATCGACCCCGGCGTGAAGGACGAGTGGGGCATCCCCTCGCTGCACATCACCCACCGCTACACCGAGAACGAGCACCTGATGGCGCAGGACGCCACTGAAACCGCGGCTGCGATCTGCGGCGGCGCCGGTTTCGAAGTTATCGCCCAGCACGCGCAGATGGTTCCGCCCGGCGAAAGCATCCATGAACTGGGCACGTGCCGGATGGGGGCCGATCCAAAGAAGAGCGTCCTCAACCGCTTCAACCAGGCGCACGACGTGAAGAACCTGTTCGTGCTGGACGGCAGCGCGTTTGTGTCGGGCGGATCGCAAAACCCGACCCTGACGATTCTGGCGCTCTCCATGCGCGCCGGTGAATACATGGCGGAGCGAATGAAGAAGCGCGAATTGTAACGGTGTCGATTCAGGTATTCACGACGATGCGCGGCGGAATGCGGCGACAGTGCCTGATCGTGCAATTCCTGAAGCGCCGCAAGAAGAGCGCGGGGCGTGAACGTAGGTTGTTGATTTTATGGTGCGCCCGGGCTGACTCGAACAGCCGACCTTCTGGTTCGTAGCCAGACGCTCTATCCAACTGAGCTACGGGCGCTTGCCTGAGGAGTAGACTCTCTTACTGTAGCTGACCGGGAAGGTCTTCGCAACTGCATGCGCCTGGAACGCCTCCATCTTCGGCGGGGGATTCTGCCTGGCGGCCGGTGGCTGTGGAGGGGAGAGCCGGCTTTCAGCCGGCAGAGCCGGCTTTCAGCCGGCAAGACAGGCGGAAGCGCCTGTCCCACCAGCGCCAGGATCAGCAACAGTAACAGCAGCAGCAAACTGCAACAGGAACAGCAGCAGGAACAGCTCCAACCGCAGCACCAGCAGCAGGCGGCAATTGAGCCCAGACTCCAGGCGCTGGCCTCGACTTGCCCTCGACTTGTCCTCGACCAGCCCCCCAATTAACCACCGCAGATCGAGGACCTGCCCTACCGCCGCGCCAGCAATGCGCCCAGCCAGACTGCGGCGTAGCCCATCGTGACGCTGCCGATCACGTTGAGAAAGCCGAGCCAGAAGCTGCCATCGCGAATCACCGAGTACGTCTCCCATTCGAAACTCGAAAACGTCGTGTAGCCACCCAGAAAGCCGATGACCAGCAGCGGCCGCCAGTTGGTGTTAGGCTGCAGCCGCTCCGTGAGCAGCGTCATAATGAGCCCGATCAGAAACGAGCCGGTGACATTGATGACCATCGTGCCCAGCGGGAAGCGGCTGCCGAAGCGGCTCATGATGGCCGTACCGGCAAGATAGCGGGCCAGCGATCCAGTGCCGCCTCCCAGGAGTATGAGCAGGTATTTCATCGGGACGGAGTTAGTCCATCACACAGCGGAAGCCGATGTTGTCTACGCCGTTGCTTGGCAAGAACCAGTAACGCCCCATACCGCCCTCGCCCAGCTTCCTCACGATTTGGTAGCGATCATCCGACGCCATGAAAGGCCATTATACGTGGCCCGTGCTATTCCATCACGCACCGGAAGCCGATGACATCGTACCGGTAGCCAGGTCCGAGCCGATTGCGGCCCGAGGCACGCGCCGACCGGGGATAGTCGTACCACGAACCGCCCCGCAAGGTGCGTGCCGTGCCGTTAGCAGGGCCGTGCGGGTCCAGCGTCTCACCCGTCTGGTAGTATTCCTGACTGTACCAGTCTGCCGTCCACTCCCACACGTTCCCCAACATATCGTAGAGCCCGAAAGCATTTGCGTGTTTCAGTCCCACCGGCGTGGGTCCAGCGCTGTTGTTCTTACACCAGGCAATGTCGTCCAGGTTTCCGTAGCGCGCACTGGCGGCGCCGGCCCGCGCCGCGTATTCCCATTCCGCCTCGGTCGGGAGCCGCCCTCCCGCCCACTCACAGTAGCTGGCGGCCTCGTCCCAGGTCACGGACACCACCGGTAGACGGTCATCGTCTCTGGCTTTTTCCTGCAAGACCGGGTGCACGGGCACGGGCATGGGCTTTCCTGTGGCCGCGGCATACCTCTTGTACGCGCCCTCGGTGACCGGCGTTTCCCCCATCCAAAAGCCCTTCGAAATGATCACTTCGTGCGCCGGCTTCTCATCGTCATAGGACTCCGCATCTCCGGGCGAGGACCCCATCTGGAAGGTTCCCTGCGGAATCCAAACGTAGCGTTCGCGGTCGATGTCATTCACCCGAACTTCGGCCGCCTTGCGCCCGGTCTTGACCATCGAGGCCCGCATTTTGACCGTGGTTCTGGCATCGGGGCTTTTTTGGGCCGGGCCGGCGGCCAGCAGTCTGGCTTCGAGCTCGGTGACGAATTCCGTGCAGGAGTTGTAGCGGTCCGCAGACTTCTTCGACAGGGCCTTCGAGAGTACGTCATCCACGGTCTGGGGCACTCTGGGATTTCGTCCGCTGGCGGGCGGAGGGCCCTGCAGGAGCGCCATGGAGATCAACGTCCCCAGATCCTCCGCGTCGAAAACCCGGCAACCCGTGAGAAGCTGATAGGCCACCACCGCGAGCGAGTACTGATCGCTGCGGCCGTCCACGGACGATGCATTCATCTGCTCCGGAGACATGAACTCGAAAGTCCCCATGACTTTCAGGTGCGTGGAGTCGGTTGGGGAATCGAGCAGCTTGGCGATTCCGAAGTCCATGATGAGCGCGTTTCCAGCCTCGTCCAGCATGACGTTCGCGGGCTTGAAATCGCGGTGAACCCGGCCGCGGGAATACGCATAGTCCAGCGCGCCGGCACACTCCTTGAGGACGCGCAGAGCGAACGAAGTTTCCGCGAGCGTACCCAGCGGGGCGGCCTCCAACAGAGACTTCCCGTGAACGTACTCCATGATGATGGAGGGCGAGCTTTCATCCGGAATCACATCGTAGACCGCCACGATATGGGGATGCTTGAGGCTTGCGGCCGCCTGGGCTTCGCGAATCATTCGCTGGACGGCTTTACTCCGCTCACTGGGGTCCTGCCCGTCGCGCGGTTTGATTCTCTTGATAGCGACGTCGCGCTTGAGCCATGTGTCGTTGCACAGCCAGACAATGCCCATGGCGCCTTCGCCCAACTTCCTGACGGTTTGATAGCGATCTTCCAACGCCATGAAAGGCCATTATACTGGTGTGGCACTCGTGGCACGGGCATTTCCGCGTTACGCCAGAGGCAGATCTTATGAACGTCACTTCCACACCGCGCTTCCCAGTTCTCGCGCTTCTTCTCTTGTTGCCGGGCGCCTTGCCCGGAGCGGACGATTATTTCCCGCCGTCCGACAGCGCTGGAGGGTGGCGCACGTTGAAGGATGCCGCCGAAATATCCGCAAATCCGCCGGCATGGATCTTCAGAAGCTCGACTACGCCTTCGAATACGCCTCCCGCAGCAGCCAGCATGGCGGGTTAGTAGTGGTCCGCCGCGGCTATCTGGTATACGAAAAGTATTACGGCCGCGGGAATCGGGAAGCCACGCCGGCGATGGCGTCGGTGGGCAAAGCCTATACCAGCGTCGCCTGCGGCATCATGCTGCATGAGAAGCGCGCCGAAATCCCCGAGGGATTGGAGACCCGCGTCTTCAACCAGCGGTATCTGCCTGAATCCCTGCCGCTCGACGACCCCCGCAAGGCAGAGATCAAGCTGGGCCAGTTGCTGAGCATGGCCGCTGGCCTGCACGGAGAGGGCGGCAATCCCGGCTTTGTGAAGTTCGAGCCGTCGGTGAAACTCGACCCGCTCCCCCGCCCCGCCGAGCCTTTGAGCCAGGACCTCAGCGCGGTGCGTACGCCCCTCTGGTGCAATCCGGGCGAGGGCTACTCCTACACGTCGCAATCCCCGCACGTGGCGTCGATCGTGTTGCGCCGACTGGTTGGCATGGAAATGCAGCAGTACATCGACGAGAAGCTGGCCAAACCCATGGGCTGGGGCCATTGGGCCTACGCGTTGCGTCGCGGCGACAGCGTGTTGCCGCACACGCCGGGCGGCGCCGACACCGCCATCCGATCCACCGACGTGGCGCGATTCGGCTACCTGATCCTGCACAAGGGCCGATGGGGGAAACAGCAGTTGGCGCCCGCGGACTACATCGAACTGCTCGGCAAGCCTTCGCCCTATCAGAAGCACGCCCCCTTCAGCCTGATGTTCGAAGTGAACGCCGATGGCCACGTGGCCGGCGCGCCGCGCGACACATTCTTCAAGTCGGGCGGAGGTGGATACGGACTGGTGGTGATTCCGTCGCTCGACCTGGTGATCTATAAGATGGCCGGCGACGATCGCCAATACGACCCCGCGCGCACCGGGATCCCACAGAACTACCCATACGACGGCTCCCGCGACACGTGGAAGCCCGCCGCGAAGAGTCAGTTCAGCGACGGCGCGATCGGGACGGACGACGGTCTGCGGAGACTGATCGAGATGGTAGTAGCGGCGACGTCCGCGCCGTGACACGGGCATTCTTGCCTGGCATTCTTGCCTGTGTTGGTTTTTTCTTCAACGCGCCAGCCGCCAGGGACACCGCGTTTCGGCACATTCGCCCCCCCTTGCCACAGTACACAGATGTGTGTACCATTGAACAGTGACGAGCAACCAGCTAAAGAGATGGCTGGCGGCGCACGGATGCACCTTCGAAGAAGGCACGAAGCACATCAAGGTATTCCACAAGGACAAGGCCACCTTGCTCCCGAGGCATGGTTCCAAGGAACTGCCGAACGGAACCCTTGAGGGCATCAAGAAGGCGCTCGGCTTGAAGTGAGAGGAGACGTCCATGATTGCCTATCCTGCAAAATTCACACCCGAGGAGGGGGCCTTCACGGTCACGTTCCCCGATATTCCGGAAGCGATCACCTGCGGCTATTCACCGGTCGAAGCAATGGCCTATGCAGAAGACGCACTTGCCACTGCGCTGTCCATTTACATGGACCGGAAGCAGGATCTGCCCAAAGCGAGCGCGACCCGCGGAAGGCACATCCGGATGGTTCGGCTGCCCGCTCTCCAGGAAGCCAAGCTTTCCCTCTATCAGGCCATGCGGGAGGCCGGAGTCCGCAAGGCCGATCTCGCGCGCCGGCTGGGCTGGCAGAAATCCCAGGTGGACCGTCTGTTGAATCTGAGACACGCTTCCCGTCTCGATCAGATCGAACAGGCGTTCGGCGTCTTGCGGAAGCGGTTGGTGATCGCGGTGGAAGACGCCGCTTGAGCCGCGGGAAATCGGTCACCTCTGACGGTCTGAAGGCTCAGCCCTATGATTCGCTTCGCAAGAGTTCCGTTAGCCCTTCTGTCCAGCGAGACGAGCCACGAACGCAGCGTGCTCCGGCGTGGCGAGCCCCTGTTGGAGAACAGCGAACACGCGCGGTTGGTCGTGGCGCCAGAGCGCGGCGGCATCGAGCCACAGTCCGGGGAAGCAGCGTGAGCGGAGGATGCCATCGGCGTCCGGTTCGAGCGTCTGGAAGCCGCTCGCGGTCCGTTCGTGCCAGATGAATTTCGCCTGGCTGACCACGGCGACCAGGTACTCGCGAACGCCCATCCGCTCGTACAAGCGCAACTTGACGCCGAGATCGCGGGCGCGGCTGGAGACGGCTACCTCGACGATGAGTTCCGGAGCGCCAGCGCTGTATTCCCCTTCAACGTGGGATTGGCCACCGTGCTCCGGCAGAATCCGGAGGGCGACATCCGGTGAGGGAACATCCCGGTCACCCATAATCCAGGTGCCCTCGATGCCGCCTCGGCACCCGGGCGTGTGGGCTGCGTAAACACCAGCCCACCCGGCCAACGATGAATGGAAATCAGAGTGCGCGCGGCTTACGGGCGAAGGCATGTAGACGATTCCGTCGATCAACTCGGCGTGCTTAAGGTCAGGCATCGCCTCCCAGCGGCGCATGAACTCATCGCTCGTCAAGCGGTCGCCGTCGCGCAACGGCGGAGGCGATACAGGAGCTGCCAGCGACATCGGATTGGGTCTCCCGGAGGTCAGTTTCAGTTTAGCATTGCCACGTTTGTGGCGCGGACACTCTTGTCTGCCGCGCCGAGACTCATCTCGGCGCCTTTGCCGTTGGTCGTCATCTGTCAACGAGGCATCACGATCACGGTTGGAGCCGAGGCGCAGTTCGGGTTGCGCTAACCGTTCTGTCCGGCGAGGCGAGCTACGAACGCGGCATGCTCCGGCGAGGCGATCCCCTGTTGGAGAACGGCGCGCACGCACGCACGGTCGAGTCGCCAGAGCGCCGCGGCATCGAGCCATAGTCCGGGAAAACAGTGCGACCGGAGGATGCCATCGGGATCGGGATCGAGCGGTTGGAATCCGCTCGCCGTCGATTGGTACCAGATGAATTTCCGCTGGCTAACCACAGCGATCAGGTACTCGCGAACACCCATCCGCTCATATAAACGCAGTTTGGCACCGAGATCGAGGGCACGGCTGGAAGCCGCCACTTCTACGATCAGTTCCGGAGCCCCTGCCGAATACTCGCCCGCGACCCGCGATTGCCCGCCGCGATCGGGCGAAATCCACAGGGCCAGATCGGGTTGGGGAACATCACGTTCGCTCATCAGCCACGTGGCTTCTACGTCACCCGAGCACCCTGGGGTGTACGCTATGTAATTGTCGAGCCATCCGGATAACGGGAGATGGAAGCCACCATGTTTGCTGCTTACGGGCGACGGCATGTAGACGATTCCGTCGATCAACTCGGCGTGCTGGAGGCCGGGCATGGCTTCCCATCGGCGGAGGAACTCATCGGCCGTCAAGCGGTCGCCGTCGCGCAACGGCGGAGGCGATACAGGAGCGGAAATCGACATCGGACGGTCTCCCGGAGGTCAGTTTCAGTTTAGCATTGCCACGTTTGTGGCGCGGAAACATCCACATCCCGAGAGCGGGCCCTCTAGACTAGCGCAGCCTATCGCCCACACGATTCTGTAGCGGTCTGAAAGGCATATGTAACACGGGCATTCTTGCCTTGTTGGTGTGGGGAAAACTGGGAAAACTAAACCAACACAGGCAAGAATGCCCGTGCCACTTACTGCAGACACTCCGCGATTTCCTTCTCCTCAATCGCGCCCGCCTTGATGACCTTCCAGTAGGGATCCGTGATATCGACAGTCGTAGCTCCCTGGCCCGTGCACGCCCCGCCATCAATGACTAAGTCCACCCTTCCATCCATCATCCCGAACACTTCAATCCCACTCCGGCAAGTAGGATGCCCCGAGATATTAGCGCTAGTAGAAATCAGCGGCCCATTCAGCAAGTCAATCAGCGAATTCAGAATCTTCGAGCGCGACTGCCGCAGCGCCATCCGCCCGGTATTCCCCGTCACCTTCAGCGGGATCTTCGCCGAGGCCGGCACGATGATGGTCAGCGGGCCAGGCCAGAATCGCCGCGCCAGCAGGAAGAAGCGATTGTTCAACTCGCCGGCGAACTCTTCCGCCATCAGGATGTCGCGCACCAGGATGGGCAGCGAGCGTTGCAGCTCGCGGCCCTTCGCCTTGAAGGCTTGCGTCACCGCACGGAGATTGAAGGGGTCGGCTACCAGCGTATACAGCGCGTCGCTGGGGATGGCGACTACTTTGCCGCGGCGCACGGCGGCGGCGGCTCGCTCCAGGACTTCGGGCTGGGGCTCTTCGGGGTTGATCTCGACCAGGTCGGTTGCCATTTCGATGCGATCTCAGCGCGGGCCGATTGCTTCCGCGACGTCCAGGGCCATCTGGTAGCGGCCGAACGGCGCACTCAATTGTACCCCCTGCACCATGCCCCGGACACGGGTCACCATTTCGCGGGCGATGGCGACGCCTTCCTCGCGGGCCTTCTCGGCATTGTCCACGCGGCGCATCCGCTCCATGAATTCCTCGGGCACCGGCACCCGCAGCTCGTTGACCATGAACTCGGCATTGCGGTAGCTGGTGAGCGGCCAGATGCCGCAAATCACCGGGATCTTGACGCGCTCGATGCGCTTGAGAAACTTCTCCAGGTCATCGAGGTCGAAGACCGGCTGCGTCACCACGTACTCGGCGCCGGCTTCCACTTTCCATTCGAAGCGGCGGATCTCCTCGTCCATGTTGAGGGCGCCGGGATTGGCCCCTACGCCGATCAACAGGGCCGTCTGCGACCCCATGGGGTTGCCGCCGATGTCCAGCCCGTGGTTGAGGTTCCGCACGATGTTGACCAGTCCGATGGCGTCCACGTCGAAGACCGCGGTGGCATCCGGATAGGACCCCATGCGCGGCGGATCGCCGGTGATGCAGATCAGGTTGCGCACCCCGGCCGCATGGGCGCCGAGCAGCTCCGATTGAATCCCCAGGATGTTGCGGTCGCGGCAGCAGAAATGGTTCACGGCCTCAATGCCGGCCTGCTGCTGGATGAGTTGGCAGGTCACCTGCGCGCTCATGCGGGCGCTGGCGCGCGGGCCGTCGGGGACGTTGATGCAGTCGATGCCGTGCTCACCGCAGCGCCTTGCGCCATCGATCTCACGGGAAGCGTCGATGCCGCGCGGCGGCAGAATCTCGACGAACGCGACGAACTTGTTTTCCGCCAGCTTGGCGCCCAGCTTGGATTTCGCAGCCATCGCCACGGGCGTCAGCGCGTGGGCCTTCGCCTGGGGCTCCTCCACCGTGATGGTCAGCTTCCTTTGCAGCGGCTGGAGCGAGCGCGTCTCCGAGCGGATCAGCTTGATGTGCTCCGGGGTGGTGCCGCAGCAGCCGCCGATCACCTTGACGCCCGCCCACAGCAGGCGGCGCGCATACTGCGCCATGTACTCCGGCGAACAAAGATAAATGTTGCGCCCTTCGATCCGCATGGGCAGCCCGGCGTTGGGCATGGCGCTCAGGGGCTTGGACGAGACCTGCAGCATACGCTCGATGGTTTCGAGCGTGGCTTTGGGGCCCACCGAACAGTTGAGCCCGATCACATCCACCGGCCAGGAATCCATCTCGCGGGTGAAGGTCTCGGGATCGGTGCCGCCGGGCAGGTGGCCGAAATCGTCAATCGTCACTTGTGCGATGATCGCCATCTCGCTGCCCGCCGCCTCGCGCGCGGCGGTGACGGCTTCCCGCAGTTCGTCGAGATTGCCAAAGGTTTCGAGGATCAGGAGATCGACGCCGGCCTCCAGCAGCGCGTCGATCTGTTCGCGGAATGCGGCACGGGCCTCAGCGAACGAGGTGGGGCCCAGCGGCTCGATGCGTACCCCGAGCGGGCCCACCGCGCCGGCGACGAACGGGCCATCCTTCGCCGCCTCGCGCGCCAGCCGCACGCCGGCGCGGTTGATGTCCCGCAGCTTCTCGGACACCCCGAACGCGCCCAAGCGGGGACGGCTGGCGCCGAAGGTGTTGGTCTCCAGGATCTCCGCGCCGGCTTTTACATATTCCTGGTGGATCTGCCGCACGAGATCGGGCTGCGAGAGGTTGAGCTCGTCGAAGCAGCGGTTGATGAACACGCCCCGCGAGTAGAGCATGGTACCCATGGCGCCGTCCGCCACTAAAACACGGCGAGACAATTGATCACGGAATTCCTGTGCGCGGGTACTCGTAGCTGTCATCATGGGAATGCGGTCGCAAGAGCCGTATCGGGTCCGGAGGTTGCGATATGTTCGATTTTAGCGCACCGCGGCACAAGAGCGCGCCTGTGGGGCAGATTGGCAATCTGCGGCCGATTGTCAATCGGCCAAAGTTGGCCATTTGCGTCCTTCCCGCTGTTGGCGCGGCAGCTAACCTGCCCCACAAGCGAAGTCCGAAGTATAATCCTAAGAACACGGTAACTGCTCACCTCATAGGAGATCACACAATGGGAACCCCTCCACAGCCTTCAGACGCGCTTTCGCCCGCGCTGATTTTCGATACGCTGCTGTCCTATCAGCGCACCGCGGCTCTCCGGGCGGGCATTGAGCTCGATCTGTTCCGCGCCATCGGCGAAGGGCCGGGCGACGTCATCTCTCTGGCCGAACAGTGTTCCGCCTCCGAGCGCGGCATCCGCATTCTGTGCGACTTCCTCAGCATCATGGGTTTCCTGACTAAGGAGGATGGGCACTACCACCACTCTCCCACCAGCGCCGCGTTCCTCGACCCGCGCTCTCCCACCTGTCTCGCCTCGATTGCGCGGTTCCTGGGGAATCCGGTAATGCAGGCCCCCTACAAGCACCTCGCCGACATTGTTCGCCAGGGCCGGACGACGCTCCCAGGCGAGGGCAGCGTCGAACCGGAGAACCCGGCATGGGT
>PMTT01000568.1 GCA_003167275.1 Bryobacterales bacterium
CCGATCGGCAGAATGGTCTGCGGAGACCACAGTTCCTTGGACTGGGCCGCGCTGAACAGCCGGCGCCTGTCCGGCAACTCGCCGTGATTCAGTTGCACGATGAGCCACTTCGCCAGGTCGGCCACCGAGGAGATCGCGGAGCCGGCGGGCGTGAGCACGTGATCCGCATGGGCCATCGGCACGACCTTGCCATTGGCGCGGGCGTGCGGCGTGGCCGCGTCGGAATCGGTGTCGAGCGAGTGCGCGTCCAGATTTGTGCGGGACATGCCGAGCGGAACGAATATCCGCTCCGTCATGAACTCGTCCCAGCGCTTTCCGGTTACGGCCTGAATGATTTGTCCCGGCACGAGGTAGAGTATGTTGTCGTACGCATAGCGGCTGCGGAAACTGGTGGCCGGCTGGAGAAAGCGGATGCGCCGGACGATCTCATCGGGCGCCAGGTCGGTGGATGGCCAAAACATCAGGTCGCCAGCGCCCAGGCCCAGGCCGCTGCGATGCACCAACAGGTCCCGCACCATCATTTCCCGCGTGACGTAGGGGTCGTACATCCGGAACCCGGGCACGTGGTCGATCACGCGATCGTCCCACCGGATCTTCCCCTCGTCTACCAGCATCGCCAGGGCCGCTGTCGTGAAGGCTTTGGTGTTGGAAGCAATCGGGAATAGCGACTGTGGGGTTACCGGCCCGGATTCGCCCAACTTCCGCACGCCGTAGCCCTTGGCGAGCACGACTTTGCCATCCTTCACTATGGCCACAGCGATGCCGGGAACTTCGAACTCCTTCCGCGCGTGTTCCACGACCTGGTCGAGATTGGTCTGCGCTGCGGCGAGGGCGACGGTTGTCAGAAGCATGGTGAGGCGGATGGTCCATTCAAGACTGGGCAAGCTAAAGCATACCCTACAAAACCTACTTGCCCAGTAACTGATCATAGACCTCCCTCTTTGAGAGCCCGCGCCGGCGGGCCACCTGCTTGATCGCGTCCATGCGCGGCGTGCCCGAGCGCACCAGCGCGTCCACGGCCTCATCCAGCGGCGTATCGTCCGGGGGAGGCGCCAGAGCCTTCCCGATGAGCAGCGTGATCTCGCCCTTAACCGTATCGCGCGCGGCCAGTTGCGCGCGAATCTCCGTCGCCGTGCCGCGTAGAAACTCTTCGTGGATCTTGGTCAATTCGCGCGCCACTACCACCGGCCGGTTGCCCAGCACCCGATCCACCGCCTCCAGAGTCTCCAGGATCCGATGCGGCGCCTCATAGAAGATGAGCGTGGCGTGCTCGTCCGCCAGTGCCTCCAGCGCCTTGGCGCGCTGCCCCTGCTTCGGCGGGAGAAACCCATCGAAGTGGAAGGCATCGGTCGGCAGTCCCGACGCCGCCAGCGCCGCGAGCGTGGCCGACGGTCCGGGGATCGTCTGTACCTGTATTCCGGTGTCAATCGCCGCCTTCACCAGCCGGTATCCCGGATCGGACACCAGGGGCGTGCCGGCATCGGATACCAGCGCGATCACCGCGCCCGCCAGGAGGCGTGCCACCAGGTCCTCGGTGCGCTCCGCTTCGTTGTGTTCGTGGTAGCTGATGGCGGGCTTCTGGATGCCGTAGTGGTCGAGCAGTTTGCGGGTCTGCCGAGTGTCTTCGCAGGCGATCAGGTCCGCCTCCCCCAGCACGCGCACAGCGCGGTAGGTGATATCTTCCAGGTTCCCGATAGGCGTGGCGACCACATAGAGCAGGCCGGGCATCCCTCCAGTGTAGGGCAGCCGGAACGCGGGAGCGCGAGATCCCGGCCCCCGACCGTCCTCGTTGTGCCCCGCATTTGCCTAATCCGGCCATTTGCCGTACAATCATATCGAGGACGCAAGAGGCCTCACTACAAGATGGCCACACTAACAACAATCCGTCAGCGGGACCAACGCCTCGAAGCACGGGTTACGCCAGATCAAAAAGAATTGATCGAGCGCGCCGCGTGTGTACAAGGCCGGACGGTAACTGATTTTGTGGTCAGCGTCTTGCAGGATGCCGCCAAACAAGCCATTGCGGACCACACCGTCTGGAAGCTCACACAGGAGCAACAGAAGGTTTTCATCGGTGCGCTGACAGATCCGCCGGAGCCGAACCAAAACCTGCAACAAGCCTACAAACGGTTCCGGAAGTACAAAGCATCCGCGCGCCGGTAACCCCGTTGCCCAACTTTCCAATCGAACTCTTCGCACCGCAACACGACCGGCCGAACTTTCGTTGCGGCAACGAAGACCTGGACCGATACTTTCACGAGCGCATCCGGAAAGAAGTCGAGACAAAAGTAGCCGCTGCTTTTGTAATGGCGGACGGCCCGGCGGTACTCGGTTACTACACGCTTTCCGCACACAGCATTGAGCGGAGCGCCCTGCCGGAGGACCTCGTCAAGAAACTGAAGCTGCCTAAGTATCCGCTCATCCCCGCGACGCTAATGGGGAGGCTCGCCGTAGACCTGAAGTATCAGGGGCAGCGCATCGGTGAGATTCTCCTGATGGATGGGCTGGAGCGCAGTTACGTCCATTCCAGCCAAGTCGCCTCGTTCGCCGTCGTGGTCGACGCGAAGGAAAGCGCCGTGGAGTTTTACCGGCGATACGGATTTCTCCGGTTGCCACCGGGACTACGAATGTTCATTCCCATGGAGACCATGAAGAAGCTGATGGGCTCCCCGCCGCTGTGAACGGTCATCCGGGATCAGACGACGGAGCCAAGCTCAAAGGCTACTTCTTCTTCGACTTCGGCGCCGGCCCCTCGCGTTCGATCGTCACGCCGATCAACTTCACGGGGGTCACCGGTTTGTCGTCGTGACCCGGCGCACGGTTGATCTTCTCCACTACATCCATCCCATCCACGACCTGGCCGAAGATGGCGTATTTGCCGCTCCATTGCGACATCGGCCCGACCGTGATGAAGAACTGGCAGCCGCCGGAGTCGGGACTTCCGGTGTTGGCCATGGCGAGTTTCCCGGCGCGGTCGAACCGCAGGCCGGGAAGGAATTCGTCGTTGATGGTGAAGCCGCAATTGTGGGTGCCCCGGCCGGTGGGGTCGCCCGCCTGGATCATCTCCCCCGAGACCACCCGGTGAAAGGTAATGTTGTTGTAGAGCGGCCGTTTCACCGGCTTGCGGGTCACGGGGTCGATCCACGCAGTGGTCCCGGTGGCCAGGCCCACGAAGTTCTTCACTGTATTGGGCGTGTCTTTCTCGTAGAGTTGCGCCGTGATGGTTCCCATCTCGGTGTTGAAAACCGCGTAGAGCCCGGGTTTGCGCGGCGCCTGGGCGAATCCGCAGGCCGCGATCAGAATCAGGATAGGGAGTCTCATTTCGTCGGCAGCTTCACGCGCCAGATGCGTGTGGGGCTGCACATTGATTATAATCGGGCCTGATGAAAGTTCTGTTGATTCTCTCGATTGCTGGAGCGGTGCTGGCCCAGACCCCACCTCCAGCCACGAAAGCGCCCGCGAAGAGCGCACCGGCGCCAGCCACCGCGACCCCGGCCAAGACGGCGCCCACTCCGACTCCGGCAGCGTTGTTCCATCCGGAAACTCTGAAGGCCAAGGCTCCCGACCTCTATCGGGTAAAGTTCGTGACCACCCATGGCGATTTCGTCGTGGAAGTGCATCGCGACTGGGCGCCCCTGGGCGCGGATCGCCTGTACAACCTGGTCAAGAATAAGTTCTTTACGGATAACTCTTTCTACCGCTTTTCCCCCGGTTTCATCGTGCAGTTCGGCGTTCACGCCAATCCTGCCGTGACCAAGGCCTGGGCCGCCGCCACGATCAAGGACGATCCGGTCAAAGAGAGCAACAAGAAGGGGACGTTGACCTTCGCGATGGGCGGCCCGAACACCCGCAGCACCGATTTCTTCATCAACTTGAAGGACAATACGCCGCTTGACGGGATGGGATTCTCCCCATTGGGCACCGTTACCGAAGGCATGGACATTGTGGAAGGGCTCTACAGCGGTTATGGCGAGATGAAGGGCATGGGGGCCGGCACCGGGCCGGACCAGCCACTGGTCCAGAGCCAGGGCAAAGCCTATCTCGACAAGAATTTCCCCAAGCTCGACTCCATCAAGTCCGCCACGGTCATCTTCCCCGAGGCGCCAGCGCCTGCGACCAAGGGGGCTCCGGCGACGAAGGCGCCGGGGACCGGAGCGCCGGCCACCAAGGCCCCGACACCCGCGGCGCCGGCCAAGAAGCAATAGGCCAGCCAGTCGGCGATGCGGAACTATATCCTAGCCGCGCTCCTCGCTTTTGCCGGCGTCGCGCGGTCCCAGCCGGTGGTGGTGACGGTGCTCGCCACCACCGACCTCCACGGCAATCTTTACCCCATCGACTATGGGACCGACCGGCCCGCGGCGCGCGGACTCGCCATGATCGCCACGCTGATCCGGGCGGCGGAGGCCGAGAATCCCAACCACCTGCTCATCGACTGCGGCGATACCATCCAGGGCACGCCCCTGGAGTACGTCTATCAGACCATCGTTCGCACGGGCACCGGACCCATGGGGCTCAAACCTCCGGCGGGCCTCTCCCATGACCCCATGATGTTGGCCATGAACCAGTTGGGGTACGATTCCATGACCGTCGGCAACCACGAGTACAATTACGGGCTCAAAAACCTGGATCGCGCGCGGTCCGAGGCCCGGTTTCCCTGGCTCTCGGCGAACACGGCGGTCGCTCCTGGCGGCAAGGAGCGGCCTTTCGCGCCGTACTTCGTCAAGGTCGTGGGCGGCGTCAAAGTGGCGATCATTGGCATCACGACCCCGGCCGTGCCCACGTGGGAAAGGCCGGAGAACCTGGGGTCGTATCGCTTCCTGCCGCCGGTGGAAGCTCTCCGGAAAGCCGTCGCGGAATTGCGGACGAAGGAGCATCCGGACATCATCCTGGTGACGGCGCATTCCGGTTTGGGACGGAATCTCGATACCAATGCCGAGGAATCGACCGGTGAGGACGTGGTCTACGAGTTGGCCACGCAGGTTCCCGAGGTCGACGCCATCGTGTTCGGCCATTCCCACCGCGAACTGGAAGGCCGGTCGATCGGCAAGGTCCTGGTAGTGCAGCCCAAAAACTGGGGGATTTCGCTGGCCCGCCTGGATTTCACCCTGGAGCCCAAAGCGGGCGGCGGCTGGACCCTGGCCGGCAAGAAGAGCCGGCTGATTCCGGTAACCGCCGAGACCGCCGCTGCCCCGGACATCCTGGAGATCGCCAAACCCTACCACGAGTTAGCCGAACGGCACCTGGATGAGCCGGTGGCCACTTCGCCGCGCGAGCTCGATTCGGCATTGGGGCGCGTCGAGGATACGCCCGTGATCGATGCGATTCAGCAGGTGGAACTCTACTACTCCAAGGCGGACGTTTCGTTCGCCTCGCTCTTCAACCCCAGTGTGCATGTCCCCAAGGGGCGGGTGACGGTGCGGCAAATCGCGGCGCTGTACCCGTATGACAACGAACTCTACGTGATCGAAGGCGACGGCAAGATGGTGAAGGACGCACTGGAGAATTCCGCACGCTACTTCCTCTCGTGCGAGGGCGAACGCTGTACCCAGCAGCCCCTGACCAATCGCAACGTGCTGGGCTACAACTACGACATGGCGGAGGGAGTGCAGTACGAGGTCGATCTGAGCCGGCCGGAAGGCGACCGAATCCGGAACCTGCGCTGGCAATCCAAGCCGCTTGCGTCCGACCGGAAGCTGAGGATCGCGATCAACAGCTACCGCGCGGGCGGCAGTGCGGGCTTCAGCATGTTCATCGGGGCGAAGGTCGTCTGGCGCTCGCAGGAAGAGATCCGCGACATGATGGTGCGCTACTACACCGAGCGCAAATCCCTGCCCTCACAAGCCGACGGCAACTGGCGGGTGATTCCGGACGCCGCGCGCCGCACCTTGGAAAAGGAAGCGCTGGCCGAGGCCGCCCGGCAGCATCTGCAGTAGAGCTCTCAGCGGTCAGCAATCAGCCTTTAGGTTCCCCCCGCCTCGGCCTTGTTTGGTTCTGGTGGGACAGGCGGTTCCGCCTGTCGCGCCCGCTTGCGGGCGATTCTTTCAAAGCTCCTCAGCCTCACTGAGCGGTGCAGCTTGAGAGCTGATTGCTGAACGCTGGGCACGATTCCCACTTGGCTCCTGTTGCTGTGTCGAGCGCAGTGTAGCCCGAGGGCGCGATTTGTTGATGCGGACGGCGCGAGCCGGAGCAAACGCAAGAACAGGACATCGGAACTGGTGGCGTATTTAGGCCTTGCCGGCGGTCAACAGTTCCAGCAGTTGCCGGGCAGTGACGATCTTGGTCATTTTATAATGCTTGCTGAAGTGCCTCGTGTTCTCGGTGACGATGTAGTGGGCCTTCGCTGCAACGGCGCATTCATAGATACGGTTGTCGTCTTCGTGGCCGGAGATTCTCAGGCGGCCAGCGGTCCTGACTTTGACGCCCGCTCGCAGGAGAACGCCGCGTAGTCGGGCAATCCGCTTTTTGTCCAGGTGTTTTAGGCGCTCGTACTCGAACACGCGGACATATTCCTCAAGCACGGCCGTCGTGAAGTATGGCCGGATTTCCTTGGCGGTGATGAAGTCAAAAAGCTGGGCATTGGGCCCAGTAGGGGAGATGACGGCGGAAACGAAAACGGCGGTATCAATTACGACCCGGATCATTTGGCGGGGCGTTTACTGGTTTTCTTCAGATCGCGCCTGGCGGCGGCCACGGCTCTGTTGATCTCGCTCATGGACATTTTGTCGACGCCCTTTTCTTTGGCCTCCTGCCGAATCTCGGCCACGACTTGGGCCAGTTCTTGGAAGGCCTGCTTGCGGTCTTTGCGGCCGTGGGTAATGACGGGGCGGTTGATGGTCAACTGGGGGGTCAGCAGAAACTGGCCGCCTTCCACCACGGCGACTTTCATCAAGGTGCCTTCGGCCACGCCGACCTGTTCCCGGAGGGAACGGGGTATCACCATTTGACCTCTCCGCTGAAGTTTGACGATGGTATCGGACATAAACTACGATTCTTTGGAAGCAGTCAGGCGGGCTGACTTACCGTTTCCTGCTTCTGCCCGTAGTATAGCGGATGGGGCCAAGAACGGCGCCGGCCAAGCATCGGCGTGGGGCGCGTCCGGCAAGACCGCGCGCCTGTGGATGGCTTACTTCATGCTGCCCTTCGCCTTTGCCGCACCTATCAACGTCGGATAGAACTGCACAAACGTCGTGTCCACCGCGCCGTTCTGTTCGTGGCACGAGTAGCAGGTCGCCGATAAAGGGATGGCCGTCGACGTCTGCTCGCCTTCTCTGAAGCCGAAGAAGGCCCACTTGCCGGGGAAGCGCTTCTCGTCTTTCACGTGGAGTTCCACCCCTACAACTTCGTCCTGGAAATGGCCGCCTCGGTTGATCGAGCCCTTCGACTGCGAGGAACGGACTTCCAGCACCAGTTCCGTCTGGTCCGGCCAGCGGCCCGTTTCCAGGAAACTCCGATACGCGGCGCGGTTGACGAAGACGTTGTCGAAACGCGGATCGCCCGGTGAGGCCAGCGGACCGTAAGTCATGCCCAGGCCGGAACTGAGGAAGATCCACTCGCGGTAGTTCTGGGGGCGCACGAGCTTTCCGTCCTTGGTATATTGCGGACCGTCAGAGGGGGGCGGCCGGTCTGCGCCGATCACGGCCGCCGCGACAGCCATCAAGGCCATGGCTGCCGTCGCGAGTCGCAAAACATGGTGACTGGCAACGCTGTCCACGCGCCCAAACGGCGGCGCCTTGGGATTGCGAAGCCTGTCACCATATTTTGCGCCGGGGCTATTGGGGAACCGCAATCGTCGTTTCATCTGTTTATCCTAATCGCATCGTAAGGCCACTTGCGGGTCGATCCGCGCGGCACGCATGGCCGGCAAATAGCAGGCCAGCAGGGCCGCGCCCAATAGCAGGGCCGAGACCGTTGCGTAGGTGGCGACGTCCGTGGGTTCCACCTGGAACAGGAAGGTCTTGATGAACCCGGTCAAGGCCACCGCGCCCAAGTAACCCGCAGCCAGTCCGATCGTCACCAGCAGCATCCCCTGGCGGATCACCGTGACTAGTATGTTGCTGGGCTTGGCGCCCATGGCCATGCGAATGCCGATCTCGCGGGTCCGCTGCCGCACCCACAGCGCCAGCATGCTGCCGATTCCCGCCAAAGCAATCAGGAAGGCCAGCACGGCGAACAGACTGAACATGCGGGTGGTGGTTCGAGGCTCAGCGACTGAGTCGGCGCGCGCCTGCTCCAACGTCTCCACGTGCGCGATGGCCGTCTCAGGATCGACATCCAGAATCGCCCGGCGAACCAGGTTCGTCACCGCCTCAGGGTCTCCTGCCGTTCGCACTAGAACGCTGTTCGGATCTGGGCTTTGGGCGTCAGCCCCGTACAACTGGAACGGAGTCTCGCGAATGAGTCCGAACTCCTTGGTGTCGCCTACCACCCCGATGATCGCGAACCAGTGCTTGCCCTCGTCAAACGATATGCGCCGGCCGACTGGATCCGCGTTGCCCCACGCCTGACGTGCCAGCGCCCGGTTGATCACGGCCACGTGCGGCGTATCCTCTGTGTCCGATTCGAGGAACGCTCTTCCGGCCAATAATGGGATGCCGAGTGTCCGGAAGTAGTCTGGCGAAGCCAGCCGAATCGATTTCACCGGAGGCCACTCGGATTCGGGGCGGGCATCGCCTTCCACGACGAAGCGGCGCGGCCCATTGTCCATCATCTCCGGATCCAATGGAAAACTGTCGGAGACGGCCGCGAGCAGAACCCCCGGCTGGCTCTGAACCTTTTCGAGCAACCGCTTCGAGTATGCCCGCAACTGCTCCGCCGAATTGTACTTGGACCAGTTGCGATCGAACGTCACGGCCAAGACCCGTTGCGGCGTGAACCCCACGTCCACGCGATTCATCTGGATGAGGCTCCGGACCATCAGGCCCGCCCCGATCAGCAGCACGTACGAGAATGCCACCTGCGCCGCGATGAACAGGCTGCGAACGAAGCGCCGGCTCTTCTCGGTGCCGGCGCGATTGCCTTCTTTCAGACCGGAAGCTACATCCTGCCGCGAGTACAAAGCCGCCACCGACCCAAACACGATGGTGGTCGCGCTGGCGCACACAATGGCGAATGCCAGTACCCATCCGTCGATCGTGATCTCCCGCGCACGAGGGGTCAGTTGACCCGCGAACTGCGCCAGCAACCTGATGCTGCCCGCGGCGAACAGCATACCGATTCCCGCCGCCAGAAGCGCCATGACCAGGCTCTCCGTCAGCAACTGGCGCAGCAGACGCCCGCTGCCTGCTCCCACAGCCGTGCGGATCACCAGTTCCTGCTCACGGCGCGCCATCCGCGCCAGCATCAGGTTCGCGACGTTGGCGCAGGCGATCAGCAGCACAAATGCGGCCGCCCCAAGAAGTGCGAAGAGCATGGGGCGGGCGCGGGTGGTAAGATCGCTGCGGAGAGCCGAAGGAGCGGTTTGAAATCCCATCTCGTCCGGATAGAACTTCGGATTGTCCCTCTTCATCCCCTCCGCAATCATGGCCATGTCAGAACGGTACTGGTCCATCGTCACACCAGGCTTGAGCCGCCCGAACACGCTCATCATGCGGCCATCACGACTCTCGATGGTCTTGGGATTGGACCGGTACGGACAGGCCGTTGTCGGCATGTACACGTCATTTTCATTGGGATACTGCGGAATGGACGGCAGCACGCCGATGACCGTGTGGGGCTTGTCGTTCATCTGGAATACCCTGCCCACGATGTTCGGGTCGCCGCCCTCGGTCGTCTTCCAGTATTCGTAGCTCAGCACCAGCACGGGCGGTGCGCCCGCGCGGTCGTCATCCGGGACGAATGTCCGGCCCATGAGCGGCTTCACTCCGAACAGATCGAAGAATCCTGCCGATACCACACCCGCCCGCACGCGGTGCGCTTCGCCGCGGCCCAGCAGTGTGAATGTCATACTGTGATGTTCCACCAGGCCGGTCAAAGACCGGTTTCGCTGCCGGTAGTCGTTAATCTCCGGCACCGAGACTCCCAGATTGACGCTCATCCTGGACCCTCGCTGCCGCAGGACCACCAGGTCGTCCCCGTTGAGATACGGCAGCGGCTTCAGCAGCACCGAGTTGACGGCGCTGAAGATGGAAGTATTCACTCCGATCCCCAAGCCGAGGATCATCACGGCGGCCGCGGTATAGCCTGGGTTCTTGCGCATCATGCGTAGGGCATAGCGGACGTCCTGCCAGAGCACGCTGGCGTGTTCGCGCGGCGCCATGCGCACGATGTCGGCGATGGTAGCCCACCACATCCGCAGGAGTGCAGGGAAGCCGTGTTCGCGCGCGGTTTCCACCCGCTGCATGCGGAACGTCTCCTCCATATCGCTGCCGAACTCCAGACGGAATTCGAACGGCAGTATCCGCAGCAGCGCCGCATATACGCGATCCGGGAATGGCAACCTGGACTTGGGCATGGGAATCTCCTTGAGCGCTTGCTTTGGTACTACACCGGCTTGAGCGCGCGGACCAACTGCTTGCTGCGGGCGCGAGCCACCAGTTTCTCCATCCGCTCGGCCTCCGCCAGCGCCACACCGCGGCCGGTATCGGTCAGGTGATAGTAGCGGCGGCGTTGATCGTCGTTCTCGATGGCCGGGTGCCGGCGCACTTCCACGATCAGTCCGTCCGCGAGGAGGCGCTTGATGATCCCGTAAAGCGTGCCGGTGCTGAGTTGGACCTCGCCGGGAGTCTGTTCCGCGACCTCCTTCAGGACGGCGTAGCCGTGCTTGTCGCCATCGGCGAGCGCCAGCAGGACATTGAACATCGCGGGAGTAAGCGGCGATTGGGCGTCAGACATTTCTTTCTCCGTAGGGCCTCAGCCCAGCACACTAGATCGTCTATCAATATAGCGTTAGACGACGCAGATGTCAAAAGGTAAGGTCGGGAGGTGGCGTGCTAACGTGGGTCCTGAGGGACGAACATGTCCACGCAGTCGAAGCCTTTCCTCACCCCCGAGCAATACCTGGAAATCGAGCGTCTGGCGGAGTTCAAGAGCGAATACTACCGGGGCGAGATGTTCGCCATGGCGGGTGCCCTCGAAGCCCACAATCTGATCACACTAAATGTGGCCAGCGGACTTCACCAACAACTCCGGTCTCGGCCTTGCCGTACCTATTCCAATGACATGCGGATCAACGTGAGCGCGACCGGGCTCTACACCTACCCCGACGTCGTGGTGGTGTGCGGCGAGCCCAGGTTTCTGGACGATCGGCGCGATACGCTGCTGAACCCGACGGTGATTGTCGAGGTACTGTCGGAATCGACGGAAGCGTACGACCGCGGCCGGAAATTCGGGCTTTATCGTTCGTTGGAGTCTCTGGCCGAATACCTTCTGGTCGGCTCGCAGGTAGTCAGCACGGAACTCTTCACCCGCCAGCCCGACGGAAGTTGGCGCATGGTGGCCACGAGCAGTCTGGAGGACACGCTGAGCCTTGCTTCGATCGGTTGCCGCCTGAGCCTCGCCGATGTTTATGAGAAAGTGGAGTTGTGATGGACCTCAACGACAACCGGATGCGTTCGATTCGATTGAGGACGGTCTCTGGTTCAACTCCCTGCTTTGGTTTCTTTGGCATTGAATCTTTGGCTATGTTTCCATTAGCCTATCACCCCTCCCGGATTCGTCAATCCAAACCACCTTGTCCACAGGGCTGCTTCCGCCGGAGCAGCAAATCTGGCGGCATCACGAACATGTTTGAATCCCGAGAGGGTCGCAGTTTGTGGTACACTTCCTTTGATGGCATGGTCTAAAACTCTGTGGAGCTTCGGCTTCCTAAAAGACCGCTCGTCCATCAAAAGAGAGAGCCCCTTCGGCTGGGGTTAGAGAGAACACAGAACCACTCAGAGCGTTTGCTCTGCCTATTGACACATCTCTTTCAGCCGAGAAGGAGATAGTGTGCACGACTTCTTTTCAACGGCTCACGAGTTCATCAGGAACCTTGAAGAACTCATTGTCCCTCTCACCTGCCTCATCCTCTTGGGCTGGCCCATCCGTCGAATTGTGTTTTACTCGGCGACGAGGTGCTAGAAGCTAGAGCCGCGTGCGAGATCATCCCTCGGGGAGGTGAATCTGCAATTGGTACGGATAGCTGGCGAGAACAGCCCGTCTCACCAGCAACTTGGCCTGGTTGCCCCTTGAACGGCGATCCGAGAACTTGTAACTACACGGCGGGCCCGAGATTGGACCGCGTAGCTGACGTCGTCTTACCAACAGCCTTAATTCAGAGCCTATCGTCTGAACCGCCCGCAAATCCGTAGCCCGCTACTGAGTCACTTTCACCACGAAGTAAGTGAATTCCTTGCCCGAATCGAGCTTCACCTGGTGTGGCAACTTGGCGGGAATCGTGACCACGTCGCCTGCGGCGATCTTCTTCTCCATGCCTCCGCTGATGGCGTCTGCGCGCATCTCATTCGGCGCGGTCGTTTTTCCGTCCACCAGGTTGCCGCCATAGACCAGTGTGGCCTCCCCGCTCTGTACCACGAAGATATCGGCCTGGGTGGCGTGGTATTCGGCCTGGCCCGACCCCTCGCGATGCGCCACCATGAACGAGTAGTTGCCGAAGGCGGTCAACTGCTGGGTGGCCACTTTCTTGGCGTCGATCTTGGGAGCGAGGTTCTTGGAGAAAGCCTTCAGCTCCGCGGCCTTCCAGATGAAGAGCCCCGGCGGGTCCCCGGCAGGCATTGCACACGCGGCGGCGAGCAAGGCAGTCACGATCAGTTTGGTTCTCATGGAATCTCCTCTGGTTCCAAACAGTAACACACGTGGGCTCCAGGCATAACCGGCGCGTAACCTTTTTCCGGCTGCCCTTCTCCCCGTCCGATGGCGGCCTTTCGGAGGACATCTCAGGTTCCATTTGCACCTACAATCTCTTCTCCACCTTAGGCGTGCAACCGGCGATGGGGCGGGCACTTATGCCGGATGACGATCGGCCCGACGCCGAGCGGGTCGTGATCCTCAGCGATACGCTTTGGCGCCGCCGTTTCGGCGCAAGCCCCAATGTCATCGGCACGCGAACCCGCATCGATAGCGAAAGCTACAACATCGTGGGCGTCATGCCGCGGGGTTTCGTCTTCCCGGACGCGCAAGTGCAACTCTGGCTGCCGGTCTGATGCCGACGTCAAGGGCGATCACGTCTTCGGCAACCCAGCCGTTGCCGGGATGGAATGCGTCGGCGAATCCGTAGCGGCCGAGGATCTTGTCGCCGAGATTCAGAAACTCGCCACTGAAATATACGAACGCATGGATTTCCAGTGGATGCTCAACGGCGATCCGCTCGCCCTCTCGCACGGCTGGAATCCCGAGGACGGCTTCATCAAATCCCGTTGGGCGCGTTACAGCGAATTCACCATACCTAACGCCGCTGTCGTTGAAAGCTTTCAACAGATCTTCGAAGTCGGAGTTCATCCTCACCGCTGCGGTCCATCTCTTCGATGCGGCCGTAGCGCTCCATGATGAAAGGTGGGGGTGCTTCAAAACGCGTTGCCTGCCAGCTCCGATTGTAGCGGCGCGCGGGTGCGGGTTGAAGCCGTGCCAGACCGGCCTATAAGGCCTCTCGAGAGAGAGATCGGCAACCTCTGGAAGTGGTTCATGCGCAATCCCGAGATCCCCAGAGCCATGACAGCGGCCGGCCTCTAACTCTAGCTTCTGGTCCAGCACGTCTATGCGCGAAAAATCTAACGACTCCCCTCATTTGTGGGTAGTATCCGCTGGACCAAAAGGGCTATCATCAGTTCAGAGTGTAAACTGTGAAGGTGCGATTCGACCCATTGCGCATCGCTGGGGTGGTCTTCCTGCTGCTTGGGCAGGCCGGGATGTTGCTGGGTCAGTCGCAAACCATACAAGTCCTGGTCCTGGATCGGGACAATCAGCCCGTTCCGGGTGCGCGAGTGGAACTGAAAAACGGCCCCAGTATCATATCTCAGGCCGAGACCGATCCAAAGGGCCACGCCCGATTCCCACAGTTGCCCGCCGCGCATTATGGCATCGCCGCCTCTAAGGCTGGCTTCGAGCCTTTGGAAAAGGGCGATATCGACCTGTCCCAGCCCGGATCAATATCGGTCGAAATGACCCTCGTCCCGGCGCTGGAGCACCATGACAGTGTCGAAGTCAAAGCCACGGCCGATGCGGTCGCGCAGGGTTCGTCCACTTCCAACCAGATCGAGGCCAAAACCGTCAAAGAGCTTCCCAGCCGTCCGGCTACCGTGGCCGATGCCCTACCTTTGATTCCGGGAGTGGTCCGCTCGCCCACCGGCGACCTCCAGATCTCAGGCACGGGCGAACATCGCAGTTCCCTGATCGTGAACTCAGCCGATGTGACAGACCCGGCTACCGGGCAGTTCGGGTTGACCGTGCCGATCGACAGCGTGGAGAGTATGCGCGTGTTCCAGACGCCCTTTCTGGCGGAATATGGGCGATTCTCGTCCGGCCTGGTGTCGGTGGAAACACGGCGCGGGGGCGATGAGTGGAAATGGGACCTCAACGATCCGCTTCCGGATTTCCGCATTCGCAGTTACCATCTGCGCGGCCTGCGCGATGCCACGCCCCGGCTGAATGCCGACGGTCCCCTAATCAAGCAAAAGCTGTACTTCTCCGAGGGGCTGGAGTACGAGGTTCGCAATATCGAAATCCATACGCTGCCTTTTCCATTCAACCAGAAGAAGAAGGCCGGGGTGAATTCGTTCGCGCAGTTCGATTGGATTGTATCACCTAACCACCTGGTGACTGCAACGGTACACATCGCCCCTCANNGCCGACAAGCTGACCATCTTTGGGGGCCTGCTGGAGAATACGGTTTCGGTGACCCGCTTCGACGCCAAGGTGTGGTCAAGAGGTCCTGACGATTTGACCATCGCACCCGCCGGGAACAGCGGGAATTACTTCGCCGATCAGAGCCGCGACTCCTGGCGCGTGGGCTGGTCGCCTACCTACACCTTCCCTCAGGTGGAACGGTGGGGCGCGCACCTCTTCAAAATCGGCTCGTATATCGCCAGAAGCGATGATGACGGCCAGGTGAACGAGCGCCCCGTCGATATTCTGGATCCCACCGGAGTGCGGCTGGAACAGATTTCCTTTTTCGGCGGCCGTCCATTTTCGATGTCCGACACCGAGTATGCGGTTTTTGGACAGGACCACTGGACCATCTCGTCGCGCTTCGCCGCCGACCTGGGGCTTCGCACGGAATCTCAGGTGGTCTCCCACAGTTTCCGGGTTGCGCCGCGCGCCGGGATCGCATGGGTTCCGTTTGCCAACACAGGCACGGTAGTGAGGCTGGGTTTCGGTTTCTTTTACGACCGCGTGCCGCTGGATGTTTACTCGTTTAACCACTACCCCAAGCAGATCGTCACCATGTTCGATGCGAATGGCGATATCTCGGCCGGACCTTTCTTCTACCTGAATGCGCTGGGGGTGGTCAATACCAGGGGGCCGCTGGTGTTTCATCAGAATGTGGAGGGTAACTTCTCTCCACGGGCCGCCACGGGCAGCATTCAAGTGGAGCAGTCAGTCACACACTTCTTGAAGCTGCGGGTGGGTTATTTGCGGAGCATTTCCGACGGCCTGGTCACCATGACTCAGATTGTGCCCGACCCGGTAACGAATATCGGCGTGAATGAGCTCTCCGGTTCCGGCGACTCGCGGTACCGTCAGCTCGAACTTACGGCGCGGGTGCAGACGAGCGAGAAGTATCAGGTGTTCCTCTCCTATGTGCGCAACCGCGCCCACGGCGATTTGAACGAGTTCAGCAACTACCTGGGAAGTTTTCCGCTGGCCGTCATCCGGGCCAACCAGTACGGCCGTCTGCCGGGCGATCTGCCGAGCCGGTTTCTGGCGTGGGGCACGACCCGGCTACCCCTGGGATTCCGCATCTCTCCCATCCTGGAATACCGTGACGGATTCTCCTATTCCGCATTCGATGCGGCCCAGAATTACGTGGGTATTCCCAATCGCAACCGATATCCGAATTTCCTATCCCTGGACTCGCGGTTTTCGAAGGACATCAAAGTCAATCCGAAGTATACGGTGCGATTGTCGGTGAGCAGTTACAATCTGAGCAACCATTTCAACCCGGAAGCGCTACACTACAACACCGCCGACGAGGCATTTGGCATCTTCTTCGGCAGCCGCGGCCGTCGATTCACGGCCGATTTCGACGTGTTGTTTTAACTTCAAAGTGGGGCAGCCAATCCCGGCTGCAGCCGCCCTTCAGGCGGCCGTTGCCATTGCCTCAACGTCCGCAGTAGTGACTTCGGCTGGAAACGCTGCCGGAGCCTGGATTGACTTGCGGGTCGAAGTTGGGCGTTCTGCGCATGCGGACAAGTGCATCGCCAGAATGAAGGGACTGGGGGCGAAACAGTATGTCTCGCCGGCGA
This sequence comes from Bryobacterales bacterium, assembly GCA_003167275.1. Classification (GTDB taxonomy): domain Bacteria; phylum Acidobacteriota; class Terriglobia; order Bryobacterales; family Bryobacteraceae; genus JAIQFL01. The sequence continues at coordinate 16,398 of PMTT01000568.1, forward strand.
GCGTAGAGCTGATTCATCTCGCGCTTGGGGAACGGGATCGAGCGATGGAGTTGCTGGAGAAGGGATGCGAAGATCATTCGTGGTGGATGATCTTTCTAAAAATGGATCCCCGGTTCGATGACCTGCGCGCCGATGCGCGATTTCAGCGGCTGATGGCGCGCGTGGGCCTGAACTGACGGCCATCGAGGAACGCGGATCCTGGAGGGCGACCAGGGGGCCCGCCCGAGACGAGTTACCGAGACGAGTGGGGCCCACGACCGGACACTCCGCCCACCGAGCCGGGATGAATCGCCAGTTGACACCCCGCCACAGGAGACGTACCATCCACCTATGGGCCCGATCTCGGAGACCTATCGTTACATCGTGCGTTCCGCGGGCGTAAGAAGTGGGAATCCCATAGTGGAAGGTACCCGGATTGCCGTCCACGACGTAATTGGCCTGCTCCAGAATGGTGAAACGATTGACACGTTGCGGGAAAACTGCTTCCCACAACTAACCAGATCCCAGGTTTACGAGTGCCTTGCCTACTATGAAGACCATCGGGGGGAGATTGACTTACTCGTTGCCAGGCAGATGACGCTGGTATCGGAGTGAAGTTCTTGCTCGACCAGGACGTGCCCGACGACGTGAGCTACTTGCTGGAGCAACTCGGCCACGAAGTCACGCTCTTGCGTAAAGCCCTTCCCTGCGATTCGTCCGACGAAACCGTTCTCCAGTTTGCCCGCGACCGTGGTTGCGTGCTATTGACTTGCAACCGCGACGATTATCTTCAACTCGCAATGACGGAGCCACATCATGGCATCGTCATTGTGATTCGCCGTCGAACACGGGCAGACGAACGGGCTGCGTTGTTTCGGCTGCTGCAATGTGCTGACGAGATCGGTCTTCGAAACAATGTCAACTTTGCCTGATGGGCCGCGATTTTCTCCACCGAGAATCGCGACTCTTCGGTTGGAAGTCTCGCCAAACGCTTGGTTCGGCGTGCTCCGCGGGCGAGTCCCTGGAGCGCCTCATCGCCAGCCTGCTGGACCTCGGCTGTGCGCCTGTCGACACCGGCGTGGAATCCGGACGCCTGCGGACGGGATCGAGCGATGGAGTTGCTGGAGAAGGGTTACGAAGATCATTCGTGGTGGATGATCTTTCTAAAAATGGATCCCCGGTTCGATGACTTGCGCGGCGATGCGCGATTTCAGCGGCTGATGGCGCGTGTCGGCCTGAACTGACGGTCTCCGGGAGTAGTCCTCCGGAGCGCGTTGTCAGGCTCACAGGACGGAAGCGCCCGCGTCTCCGGTGTCGACGAAACTGGTTGCGGTGAATGGGAGGCGCCCGCGGTGAGGTTGGCGGTGGTGGTACGATTCTCTTTCCGAAAATGGAACCCATATCACGCCCAGAGTGGGCGTCCCCAATTGAGGCCGGCGTGCACGTGCGAAGCTTCTACTCGGCGATGCCGGAACGTCAGACTAGAGACGTGCTTCAGGCTCTCCGCAGCGATCCGAAGCTTCTGGGGTTCCTGGAAAAACACGAACTTGGACGGCTGGAGTTTTCGGGCCAACTACCACACCCGAGTTGGATGGGATCGTTTGATCGGCATTCCCGGGATCTGGTGGTTAACGCGTTCCGGGCGCCGGAAAGCTACGGCAAAGAGTTCTATCCCCCAGAACTGCCCTCCGTTTCTGCCGCCGGCCGGAATCTCGTCGAGGCAATGCAACGTAGCCTCTACCATGAGCTTGGCCATACAATTCTCGATGTTGCAGGTCCAGAACTCGAACGGCAAGTCGGAAAACTCCTCTGGAGTGGGCGCGCGGCGCCGGTCTCGATTCGGGCAAGGAAAGAACCCGTGGAGTATTTCTGCGAGACGTTCGCGGCGTACCGATTTGAGGATACTTTGGCAGACAAGGACCCAGAGGGCTACGATATGATTGAAGAGATTCTCCGGGATGTGTGGAAGAGATGACCATACAGGAACAGCAACGAGACGAGCAGTTGAATGCCATCGGGCGGGAACTGTTCGAGCGTTCCCAAGCCGGAACCCTTGATTTCGAGATGTTCCAGTCGCTCCTCAAACGCGCAATTGCGGCTGTCGGCGCGGAAAACGAGCACCTGGAAATGTTCTGCCATTACGCCACGGGCGAAGGCTGGTGGGACTGGATGGTGCAGGAACTCCGGAAAGCGCCCTCCCGGCGCGTGGCCTAAACTATCCGATTTTTCTGTTCGAATAATCCAGCTACGCTGGTCCCCGCGCGAACTTCCTCAAATTCAAGCAGAATCCCTGGCGACCGGGTTGCCGGTGCCGATCTGAGACGACTAACCGAGAGGTCCAGTGAGGTCGCTTGGCTCCCCACACTGGACCACTTTAGAACTCACACGATCTCTGTTGATGAGGGAGTAAGCACATAAGTAACTTCCTGCAATTACTTATGCCCTCCCGAGCCAATCCTAATTCACGGTTGCGTCTGGGCCTTCTCTCCTTGGTCGTCGGCGTGAGCACCTAATCCAGGGAAGCTATGGAGCAGGAACTCAATCAGTTCAATAGCCTGTTCCAGGATGTTCGTGAAAGCGCCGATAAACCCCAACTCGGCAACGCCAAACGCTTTTGCGGCTTTCTCGTAGCCTTCCCCCTTGCGATGAGGCGTGCCATGTCGCAGATTCCAAAGGTTGCGTAGGAATGTGAGTTGGATGGCTCCATTTATATCACTGGTTGCGAAAAACGCCTCGAGCTTTTTCAGCGAGCGCGTATTTGGGGGTTGGGCCGGAATCCGTCTTGCAGCTCGTTTTCGTTGATCGAGTCGATGAGCATTTTGACGAGGGCCATTACCTGGTCATCGAAGTGGGATTGCTCATCTGATAGCGGGATGCGCAGCGCAATCGCGTAATGCTGGTCCGCTTTCGAAAGCGGCTTGAACAGGTCCCAGCCATACTGCCTGAACCAATCATTCTGGAATCGTTCAAAGTGCTCCTTAAAGAGTAAGTCCTTCATGACCGGACTGGTGAACTGCCCCAAAATGCTCCGCCGGAAATTAACTTCGCTGCCGCCACCTTCGGGCGCAACGTTGAAACTCTTCCAATACGACCGTTCCTTTGACGGCAGATCACGGCCAAGATCCCCAAGATAGACGATCACGTACTCATGATGGTTGTTATCGATTTGGAGACCCCAGAGCCCCGAGCACCGCAGGTACCCGTCTTCGACGGAGTACTTTCGAGGATTGGCAAAGTATTTGTTGAGCACATCACGGCGAAAGAAGACGGGTGTGAGGTAATGCGGTGCCTCGGGATTCGCCCCAAAGTAGTTCCCGAGTTGGTCGTGGTCGCAGCTATACGACACCGGCAGGCCATCATCGTCGGTTCCAATGATAAAGTCCTCAAACACCTCTCCCGCGGAAATCTTGGCGCTGCCAGTGATTATTTTCTTTCCCAACAGGCGCGCGAAACTTTGTTGGCGCTCACGGGAGACCCCTTGCCACGCTCCCGCATAAAATTGATACGTCGCTTTGTCGGCTTCCACCACCGAAACCTCGTCGGAAAGTCCCAAAGCATCCAATGGCAACTCAGAAAAGCGCGTGGCGTCAAAGTAAACCGCTAGGACCATTCCTTTCACTGCGAGAAACTCTTTGAGAAACCGGAGCCGTATTTCAGCGCGATCCTGCGAGAGTCGAACGACCTCCTCTTCATCACCCGCATCGTCTATCGCAAATGAAACATTGCGAACCTTATCCTCGTAAAGGTTGAAATAGTGCCGAAATTCTTCGGAGATCTCAAGGTACGAAGGACGAGCTGAATGAAACTCCCGCACACAGACCAGAGGTTCGTGACCATCATCACTCCCGAAACGATAGTACCGGCGCTGCTCTGAGCCACCTGCGTACGAGATGACCTCGCCCGGCATCCCGAACCCACCGCGCTCCTCCCACTGAGGACCGTCCAACGCGCTTTGAGCATCAGCTACGGGAAGCAGGGCACAAAAAATCCCAAACGACTCGTTATCATCCCGTTGGGAGTGGTACACGGCGGTCCACTGCTCACAACCGACGCGTGGCAACGTGTTGGTCAGAAAGTCTTCAAAGCGCAGTCGCTGCAATTCGCGGCGGACCAGGCTCTCCTCAGTCGTCATAAGCAATTCAACCTCTGGCGTTACGAACCCTTCTCGGGACGTTCTTTATCGTACCGCGACGCTGACAGATAATAAACCTTTCTCGTGGCCGCAGGGTTAGGAATTCCTAGAGGATTAAACGCCGAAAACACGGACGAAGCACTCGATCGGGGAGAACAAGCATTCCAACACGCCATCGCAGAGCACGACCGACCCAACATGCGCAATCAAGGCATTGTACTGCGACAAACTCGACAGAAGAATCACCGCGACGTTCTACGGACGAAAAAGCAACAGCATGGCGCCAAGAAGAGACCCCTACAAAAACGCATCAACGCACTACGTACAACAACCCAAAACTACGACGACGCCATCAACGCAGTCGGGCACATCAGAGCGCAATGCCACGGATTCACCGCACCAACCGCCCGCCGAACATCGACTCCTCGGAATCATCATCGAAAAAGCCGCCTGGAAGAACGGCGAGTTAGAAACCACCCGCCGAAACCTTCAAAAACTGCGGGTATCGAGCAGGGAAACACGTGAAAACAAACGGGGAACAACTAGCCAGCACGCGAAATGAAAATTGGCTCCCCAGTCTGGACACATTTCGAACTTTTGCGGCCCTGTCAGCCCTCTGATCGAACCCATGGCCGCCCGTTGATTTCAGCGTGATCCGTGCGGACCGCTGACCTGTGTCCATGGTGGGCACCCAGTCTGGACACGTCTCGAACTTGCCAAGGGAGCCGTGGGCGGAGCCGTCACTTATCGGGTTTGGGAGAATCCTGCCGTGCGGAGGACTTCCAAAAAGCTAGGTCACCCGCCGCGAATTCGCTTGTCACCATACTCGTCGGTGCGTCAATCCTCATCAGCCATGACTCCCGGCTGTTTAGAATCTGGCGCTGCGCCAGTTGCACGGCCGCCCATTTCGATGCACCCAACGCTTGCCGCACCGCGGACTGTGACTCTAAAATATTTTCCATCCCAACCAGGGATGTCAGGGGTTCGATGATGAGGTATGTGGGATTCCGGTTACCGAAGACGACCTCATATGTCAGTGCGCTCTGATCAGAGTGGGAGTCCTGCCGCCCTGAGAGTTCGGTCCTCAGCATTTCTGCAAGCTCATCGTCCCATCCTGGCCGGGCGTTGAAAATCGTAAAGTTCAGATAACGGGTTTTCGGGAGCATTTTAACCGCGTTGCCCGGTAGATAGCTCAGGTCGGTGCGATACCGGGCGACGAGGTCCCTTTCCGAAGTTGTGACCTGGAACAATTTATGTTCAAGGCGATCCATTTCCTTGCTGACCTTACTTGGCGCGGCGGCCATCGCCCGCTCGAAGGCATCGATCTCCGCATACGATTCGAAAAAGCTCAGGAACCAGACCTCCCACGTATCAGGCATGGCGTAGGCCCACAAGCCGAAACTGCCTTGTCCTGGAGGGTGTGTCTTGGACATCGCTAGAGTCCCGGCAGTCTGGGTTTTTTCGTAACCGGCGTCATTGCCTGGCGGTACTATCTGGCGGGTCAACTGGATGAGCGGCGCGGGGGCGACCAGCGACTGGGCGGCTGCTGGCAAGCAGAAGAGCAAAGTCCAGGCCAGTTTCATACAGCGAATGATAGCACTGGAAGCGCCGCTGCTCGGCCTAAAACACCCGCCGGCCGTTCAATAAATCGCCGCGACTTCGAGTCTGCCATCCGCCATTCTGAACTTCACCACATCCGCCCTCGACCCCGGCCGCAACCCCCGAATCAGGTGTTGCTGTCGAGTTGGTCGGCCATCCAGAAGTTGGTACGCACAGTGCACCAGCGCCCAGTCGTTTCGGGATACTGGTGGGATGAAGAGTTCGAGTCCACGCCGGGGTCACAGTCAGGTGGGGCCAATCCAGAAGAAGCGCCTGAAATGCTCGTAGTGAAATCAATCAGATAGCGCGATCTTCGAGAATTGATAATTGGCTCCCCAGGTAGGATTCGAACCAACCGTGTGGCGAGGCTGTCTCTGGCCGACACGAACGGGCACTGTTACGTTCCGTCCCAAACGATGTCGGGCCCCACGGTGCGGGGCTAAGAGCGCCATGACCGTGAGCGAATTCCGCTGAGACGCAGTGCTCCCCCACTCCCGCCGGCCAGGAGGCCCGTGTTATAACGCTGGAGCAAGAGCCCCGCGTTACAACGCTACAATAGAGGTCTGTATGCCATTCCAGGAAGTGGTCGAGGCCGAAGGCCACCTGATCGATTCCCATATCATGGAGAACATCTTCGATAAGGTCGTGGAGTACAACGGCCGATTCGAGGTGCAGCATTTCCGCATCGGCCGCACCAACAGCGAGCCATCGTCTCTCCGCCTGAAAGTCGAAACGCCCGACGAGGAGTCCCTCGAACGCCTCATCGCCAGCCTGCTCGAACTCGGCTGTGCGCCCGTCGATACCGGCGACGCGGTGCTCCGCCCGGTGGATCTGGACAAGTGCGCCCCGGAGGATTTCTACTCCACCACCAACCACCACACCCACGTCCGCAATGGCGGGAAATGGATCGAGGTGGAAGGACAGCGCATGGACGCCATGATCGTGGTGCGCGACGGGCGCGCCGTTTGCCGCCGGCTTCGGGACCTCCGCCAGGGGGACGCGATCGTGGTCGGGCTGCGCGGGATTCGCGTGATCCCCGAAGCCAAGGAGCGCGACCGGCTGGCCTTCGCTTTCATGTCCAACGGCATCTCGTCGGAGCGCCAGGTGGAGACTGCCGTCCGGCAGACCGCCGCGCTGGTCCGCCACGCTCTCGATCAGCGGCAGAAGGTCATCGTGGTGGCCGGCCCCGTGGTGGTCCATACCGGCGGCGTGACGGGCTTGGCCGCCCTCATCCGCAACGGCTGCGTGCAGGCCCTGCTCAGCGGCAATGCCCTGGGCGTTCACGACGTGGAGTCCGCGCTCTTCGGTACCTCACTCGGCGTGCGGATGTCCGACGGCCGCGCCGAGGAGCACGGACACCGCAATCACATGCGGGCCATCAATGCGATCTATCGCGCCGGCTCAGTCGCGCAGGCCGTGGAATCCGGCCGTCTGCGGACGGGCGTCCTGTACGAGTGCGTCAAGGCCAATGTGCCGTTTGTGCTGGCCGGCAGTCTCCGCGACGACGGGCCGCTGCCCGATACCATCACCGATATGAACCTGGCGCAGGACGCCTACGCCGAACACCTGAAGGGCGCTGGCTTGGTGTTGTGCCTGGGTTCTATGCTGCACTCCATCGCCACCGGAAACATGCTGCCGAGCTGGGTCAAAATCGTCTGCGTCGATATCAACCCGGCGGTCGCCACCAAGGTCAGCGACCGCGGCACCGGCCAGGCCGTGGGGGTGGTGGCGGATGTCGGTCTGTTCCTGGACTTGCTCTCAAAAGCCTTGCTCTCGAAGGTCTCAACATGAAACGCGAATACACCGATGAACACGCGCAGGCCGGCGTTCACTCCCCGCTCCCCGAGATCGAAACCTGGCCCAATCAGTACCCGGACTATGAAATCGAGATTGTCACACCCGAATTCACGTCCGTCTGTCCGAAGACCGGGCTCCCGGATTTCGGCAAACTCGTGCTGCGCTACGTGCCGGACGAGCATTGCCTGGAACTGAAGTCGTACAAGATGTACCTGTTCGCCTATCGCGATCTCGGCATCTTCCAGGAGAACGTGGTCAACCGGGTGCTCCGCGACGTAGTCAAGGCCGCCAACCCCAAGATGGCCACGGTCATCGGCGACTTCTCGCCGCGCGGAGGATTGGGAACCATCGTGACCGCCACCTGGAACCGCAAATCCAACGGGAGCCCCAAACGTGGAAAGCACTGAACTGATCGCCATCCTCCGGGAGGTCCGCGACCGCGGACGCGCGCGGCACCCGCAGGGTGTACCCGGGGGAAATGGCCAGTCGTCAGCGGGGCCGCCCGAGATTGCCTTGGCCGACCTGATGCCACTGGTCCACGCCCGCGATTCCGCCATGGGCAAAGTGGCCGCCATCGGCACTGTGAATCCTCGCAAGGGAGGCATTGCCAACGCCCTGGTGCAGGGCTGGAAGCGCCTGGTGGCCCGCGTGCTCGACTGGCACGTCCGGGAGCAGGTGGAGTTCAACCGGAAGATCGTGGCGTGCGTCGATAGCACCCTGGAAGCGCTCACCGAGACGAATCGGGCGATGGTCTCACTGGGCTCGCAACTGAATGGCCGCATCGAGGAACTCGGCAGCCGGCTGACGGCCGAGGAGAAACTTGGCGAAGAGCTCAAGGACATCCGCAGCCACTGGGCCGACTGGCGCTTCGAATGGGAACACAAGCTGCAACAGAACGAGGTCCAGTTCCTGCGCAGCGTGGCCGACCTGCAGGGCGCCTTTCAGCATCGCACCAACTTGATGGATGCCAATTATCGCGACGCCGTCCACGCGCAACATACCGATTTCACCGGCGCCCTGGCGCGCAGCGCGCTCGATATCCAACAGCGCATGTGGGCCGACATGGAACGGATCCGCCTGGAGTACGAACGCCTGATTTACTCGGAGTTGCGGACGATCCGCCAGCGGACAACCGTAGGGTATGCTTTAGCTTGCCCCGAAAAACCAAGTGAAACTACGGTTGGCAAGCTAAAGCATGCCCCACAGTTTGACTACGGGCGGTTTGCCGAGCGCTTCCGCGGCACCGAAGAGTATGTGAAGTCGGGCCAGCGGTTCTATCTGCCGCACTTCGCGGGGTGCCGGAGCGTGCTCGATATCGGCTGTGGGCGCGGCGAATTCCTGGAGATGATGCGCGAGGCGGGCGTCCCGGCGCGCGGGATCGATCTCAGCGAGGAGTCCGTGGCCCTTTGCCGGCACAAGCAACTGGAAGCCGAGACTGCCGATCTCTTCGACTACCTCACCAACCTGCCCGAAGCCGCACTCGACGGGATCTTCTGCTCGCAAGTGGTGGAACACCTGCCCCCCGAGCGCCTGCCCGAAATGATCAAGCTCTCGGCCAGCCGCCTGTCACGCAACGGCGTGATTGCCATCGAGACACCCAATCCCGAATGCCTGGCAATCTTTGCCACGCACTTCTACCTCGACCCGACCCACACGCGTCCGGTCCCACATCCGCTGCTGGCTTTCTATCTGGAGGAGTTCGGAATCGGGAATATCGAAGTGCGGCGGCTAGCGCCGGCGAGGGAGTCGATGGCGTCACTGAACTCCCTGCCGGAGGAATTCCGTGACGCCTTCTTCGGCTCGTTAGATTACGCGATCCTTGGTAGAAAACTGTAACACACGAACGCTGGGCCTCAGTACCAGGGGCTTCATCACGATCGGTTTCATCATCAAGGGCTTGCCGATCACCACGACCGGGGACAAACTGACTTCCACCGTCGGGGTGGCAAATACCAGCGGCCCGATCGTCATGGCCCGCACGGCTCCGGTGCTCCCGGATTCGACCGTGACCGTGATGGGCATCTCCTTCTTATTGCGCACCACGATCACCGTGACGGTCTTCTTAGACTTGGCCGAACGCAGGACGCTGGTGATCTCCCGCGTGCTGGAGACTTTGGAATCGTCCACTTTCACGATCACGTCACCGGCCTTGATGCCGGCCTTTTCCGCGGGGGAATCCTTCCCCACGGACTTCACCAGCACGCCGTCCTTGACTCCCAGAAATTCGGCAAACTGTTCCTGCTGCCCCAGCGACTCGCCGGTGATTCCCAGCATGGGATTCTGGTAGGACATCGAGAACCGGGGAATCTCCATGGGTGGAATCGGGGGGATCGTAATCTCGGGCATGCGCATCTCGGGCATGTTCCAGGATCCGCCATTGCCGCTGAAGACCATCGTCTTGCTGGTCTCGAGCGTCGGAGTGAGGGTCGTGGTGGCGCCGTTGCGCCACACCTGGATCTTCACCTGCCGGCCGGCCGGCGTCTCGCCCACCATCCGGGTCAACTGATCGATGCCCTCCACTCGCTGCCCGTTGTACTCCAAGACCACGTCGCCTACCTGGAAGCCGGCCTTGGCCGCGGGGCTATCGTCCATCACGTTCTTGATTTCCGCGCCGCGCACGTCCGGCAGCTTTAGCGCCTTGGCGCGCTCCGCGTCGACGTCCTGCGCGCCGATGCCGAGATAGCCCGAGCTGCTCGATATCGACGTGAAGCTCTTTGTCCGAGGCCGCGTTGTAGTGTCCTGAGAGAACGCGGCGGGTGTTAACAGGCTCGCCGCCAGAAGTACTGTTCCAATCCCCAAACTGATTCTCATTTGATAACCCCCTGTATAAGTGAGACAGGCCAGGAGTCCTGTCCTACATTACTGCCGCTTCAGAAAAATCGTGCCGCCCATTCCTGAGATCTGCAGCAGCGGTCCGCCCCCGTTGAGCGGGCCTTCAGCGATCACTTGCGGGCCCTGCCGACGAATCATCAATTCCCGAAATTCGGATACGATTCGCATATTATCCTGGGCCTGTATCATCACACCCACGTTAGACGGAATCAGAACGGTGATGTCACCATTGCCGGTGGCCAGGTAAGAATCCCCGAGCCGGCTGCCCAGCAGGTTGGCCAGGATGCTGCCCATCGACGTAGAAACCCGCATCGGTCCCGAGATGTTGCTGACGTGAATGCCGCCGCTGCCCGAATCGCAGCGTACCCCGGCCGACGACCAGACCTGCACCGGCCCGGCCATGTTGCGCACGGTCACAATCCCGTTGGCCTTCTCGACAATAATCTCACCGCCGCCGCTGGTGGCGGTTACCGGTCCGCCGGCGGTTCCAATATGAACGCCGCCGCCGCCCGTGGTGGCGTGCACTTGGCCGCCCGTCTGGTTGGCTACTATATCGCCGCCATTGGTTTCCAGTACGGCTTCGCCGCGGACCGTCTTGACCGTGATGTGCCCGGCCCCCGTGGAGCACCGCAGCGCCCCACCCACCTGGCCTACGCGAACATCGCCGCCGCCGGTCACCAGCTTGCAGTCTCCGCGGATGCCGTCCACAGTCACCGGGCCCGCGCCGGAATCCACCTCCAGGGGCCCATCCACGCCGCTGGCTTCCACTGCGCCATCGGAAGTAGAGATCTCGACTGCGCTCATGCGCGGCGTTTTCAGCGACACCGTCGCCATCACGGGACCGCCCGGTGCGGTGAAGACCGTGGTCGCGCCCTGCGAGACCACGTGCACCATGTACTGTTGCAGCCAGCGGCGTGCCTCGGCTTCCGTCCGGGCCGTGACTGTTACCGTCACCTTGTATTGCAGGTCCGTCGATGCCCCGCCTTCCAGCCTGACTGGCCCGTGTGCATTGACCCGCAGTCGGGACCCGGCTGGTGCGGCGCCATAAATGACCCTCTCACACTTCCCGTCCTTGCAGGTCGGCCCGTTTTGGGCCCCGGCAAACGGCAGAAACGCGAGTACGGCCAGCGCGCTAAAAAGTGCCGATCGAAGCATTCATGTCCTTCAACGCCTTTTGGAGCTTCAGGCGTATGTAATTGTTGTCTTCCTTCTGATACAGACTCTGGAGAGCGCTCACCATGGAATCGTCGCGCTGTGTCACCAGCACGTCCACGGCTTCCTTCCGCACGGCCGCGCTCTCGTCGCCCCGCAGCACCTGCAGGAGCGTCTTGCGAACTTGAGGATCCCCCAACAGCGGTTTCAACCCCTTCAAGGCTTCCAGGCGAACGCCCAGGTTCGGATCGTTGACCACCGCGTTGAGCAGCTCATCGCGCACCTCGCCCGAACCGGCCCGGGTCTTCAACAGGCCCATCGATTCCACGCGGACGGCCGAATCCTCCTCGCGCGCGGCCGCCAGCAGCAACTTCTGGATGTTCTGATCTTCCATGGATCCGGAGACCGTGCGCCGGTGGGTCTCATCGAACGCGATCTGGACGTGGCCCGCGCTGTCCGGATGGACGGATCGAACCGTCGCTATAACCTCGTCCGGCGACGTTGAGGCCGTCGCGATGGGCGCGGCCGGATTGCCGCCCGTAAAGCGCGAGGCAAAGAAGCCCAGGGCGATCAGCGCCACGGCTCCCACCGGCCGCTGCAACCGGTTCAGCCCCGTGAATGTCGCGCCTATGGCTTCCAGAAACAGCGTCCACGGCCCTTTGGAAGACTTCTCCTGACGCGGCGCCCCGCCCTGGATGGCCGCCATCAAGTCCATCCGGCAATCTTCCAGCAGCAACAGGGGCACTTCGGTCTGGCGTTGGTCGAGCGCCGCCGCCAACGTCCGCTGGCGCGCCAAGGCAGTGGTGCACTCGGCGCACTCATGGAGGTGGTCCTCCACCCGGTCTTCCTCGTCGGGGGTCAACTCGCCATAAAAGTAAAGCGGAATCAGCTTCGAAACCGAATCGCAAGTCATACGAAATCTCCCAACACCGCACGCATCTTCTGGGTGGCCCGGAAAAGGCAATTCTTAGCGGCCTCTTCGGTGGTGCCCAACATCTCGCCGATATTTCGCAAACGCAGTCCTTGGTAATGCCTCAATTCGAAAACCATGCGCTCCCGCGGGGTGAGATCCCGGAGTGCGTCCTCAATCTTGTCCTTCAACTGCCGGTTCCACATGCTGCGTTCGGGGTCCGCTTCGGCGGCATCCTCCTCAAACGCATCCATCCGGTCAATGGCGCCATCCGACGTCTCCACCACCGAGGACTCCTCTTTGCGGACCTTGCGCTTCCGCAGTTGATCCAGGCAGATATTGGTCACGATACGGTACAGCCAGGTATGAAAGCTGCAATCGAACCGGAAGGCATGGAGGTTGCGATAGACCCTGAGAAAAGCCTCCTGATACACGTCCCGGGCGTCTTCCGGCGACCGCAACAGATTCATCGCGAGCCGAAGCACACTCTGATCGTACGTACGCACCAGTTGCTCAAAAGCGTCCTGGTCGCCGCGTTGGGCAGCCCGAATTAATGAATCAACCTGTGGACTCAAACGGGCGCCTACCGCTCCGGCTGCATCCTGGGCCATAAGCCACTTTTGTTTAGGGCCTTAACCGACTCCCAATCTTTCTACCTGTGAAATTGGACGCGGCTGTGGCAAATTCGTCACGATTCCAATGCGCGAAATTGAAACAAGTGTACAAAGTCTTGACAGCCCGTGTTCCTGTGTACCGCAGGTGGGAAGGAATGTTAATGAGCTTTGGGGAAGTTGCAACTGATTGATTCCAATGCGCCTGGCCGGGGATGGTGCAAGCATTCCGTGGCCGTTACGCCGGCCGGATCGAACAAAGGACCGCATGGGCGGGATCGCCGGCCGGAACGTTCCATGTAGCTGTCTGGGTTCTCCCGAGTGGCGGGCGTCCCGGTCATCGTGAAAACGCGGCTCCTTCTGCGGCACGCGGCACTCGCTGATCGCGTCANNAGTCGGCACATGGCGCAGCCGTGCAAATGCCTGCGCAAGCCGGCGGCGAGACGTTTTCCGGAGAGCCGGAAGTCGGGAAATCTGCTTGTCCGGTTCGACGAGGGGAGAGTGGGTCGCTCCGCCAGGGGTCGCCTTCTCTCCTACTCTACTGATCTTGGTGTCAAAGCCTTTCTTTCTTGTCAGGACCCGATCTTCAGGAACGCCTCCCGGAGGCGTGGATGCCCCTGCATCAATCGAAGGTACTGCGCCTCGGCGCCCTTCTCCTTTGCCCGCAGGATCTTCGCGGCGCCAGCCTTCTCCTTATCCGTCCACTTGGCGAGGTCCGGAATCAGGCTCAGGACCAGCGCCAGGCTGTCAGACGTCTCGACCCCAAGCAGCTTGGCCGCATTCACTTTCGCCGCCCGCGCCATCGCTTCCGGATCTCCGTGGAAACGTGCGGCGATCTCGCGTTGCACGGCCAGCCCGATATTGCGGACCCGGAAGTTGTCCCAGACACGGCCTTCGTCTGCCGCATCCGAGTACAAAAGCGGTCCGTTGGCCAGTTTCTCCAGCGTGGCCTTCGAACTGCGGTACCCCCGCGTCCGCCCCATTCGCCGCTCTTCCCGTTCCACCAGTCTCGAGACCTCCGGGTCGGCCGGACGGAACCCCAGCTTGCGGTAGAACCAGAAGGCTCCCGAATCCACGGCCTCCGGGTTGTCGTGGCCGATTTGGTAAGGGTCCACCGAATAGCAGGTCACCCCCAGAACCTGGCGGAACAGGCGCAGAATCCGCGCATACAGCCAGGCCGACTCGCCCTCACGGAACGTGTAGTACAGGTTGAAGCCCACCTCGGCGCGCTCGAACAGCGACAGCAATTCCACGTAACCGGCCGGCACTCCGTTCTTGAAGAACATCCCCGCGTGGTACGCCCGCAGCGGCAAGCGCCACGGCGAGGGCACGCCGCAGAAATAGATCTCGACACCTCGCCCGGCGTCCGCGTGGAAAACCCCGGCTTCGTCCGGGTGGCTGAAGCCGTAGAGCTCGCGGAAGCGCATCGCCGAGGTATCCAGGATCAGGTCGAGGACTTTGCGCGCCTCCGGGCGGGGAAGAGACCGGATGGGAAGCGGCGGGCCACTCAGTTCCCGTCCGAGAGAGACGTCACTGCGCCGCAGCAGAGGTTCCCGATGAACGTGCAACTTTCGCCCCGCCAGCCGGAGGCGCGATCGCGACGTCTCGATGTTGCCCATGCGCCAGAGGATCGGCACCTGGAGCGAATCGTATAGCGCCGCGCGCTCCCGGGGAGGCAGCGGAAGAGCCTCGACGCGCTCCAGCAGCCACGCGAGATCGCTGACACCGGGACGGCGCGCGGCCGTAATCCACTGCTGGTAGGGGACGTGCGCTTCCACCGGCCAGTCCTCCTGCAGCAAAGGGACGAATCGCCAGATCCCGGCCCCGAGTTTCTCGGATTCATCGTATCGATCCCACGCGATCTCCACATTCCGTGGATGGCGGGGGGCCAGACGGCGCGCCACTTCATAATCAAACACCGCCGCAAGCGAAGAGCCCGCGACCCCCGAGACCTCCGGAGCCTCAAAGGCGTCCAGCTCCCCGCCCGCCGCCTGCAATCCCGCCACACGTCTGGCAAACGAGAAAAGAATCGCATCCGCCAACTTGGCGACCTTCAGGTTCGGCGGGTAGGCGCGCAGGAACAGGAGCGTCTCATGCAGGCGGATCAGCGATTCCGCGTCGGGAAGCCGCTCGGTGGCGATGATGGCCAGCAACTGTTCCAGTGCCGGGACGTCGGGCGAGCCGAAACGGCTTTTCCACTCGTCGAGCTGGTCAAGTAACTCCGCGGACATTGCTCTTGAGCTTAGCGCATGAGTGGCATGGGCATTCTTGCCTGTGTTCTTCTTGGAAGCAGCCCAAGCCAAACCAACACAGGCAAGAATGCCTGTGCCACGTTACTTGGCCAGATCGATGCCCAACTTCTTGAGCTCTTCGGAGTAGTAGCGCCTGTGCAGGAGGTCCCACTCCTCGCTGCCCTCGGGGATTTCCCGCTTCTGTGAGCGGACCTTCTGGCGGGCGGCGCGGTCGACCTTGTCCTCGGCCAGCAGGAGGTCGGTCATGACCCGTAGAATCTCCAGGCGCACGGCGTTGGTATCCTTATTCTTCAGGCGCAGTTCGCGGTTCTTGCGCAGCATTTCGACGATCTTGTGGGAGATGTCGGTGACCTTGTCGCGCGAGAGCTTCATGGCATCGCCCGTATCCCGGCCGGAGGCCCGGATGACTTTGCGTTGGGAAATCAGTGTCTTCTTGATGCGCTTGAACATCTCCTGGTAGCTGACGTTCTCCCGGCGCATGTACTCGCTGTACTGGCTGAGCAGGTCCCGCACCTCGTCGTTTAGCCGGTCTTCCACCGCGAGTTCTTCGGAGATCACTTCGGAGATTTTCCCAGCCACCAGATCGGGGCTGGTTGTCTCGATGATTCCGGGTGTCAGTCTCGTGACGAGTTGTCGGGAGAGGTATGCGACGAATTCTCTGGCAAGCAGCATTCTGTGTGAGCGAAGCCGTAGTTTACCACGTTACGCCCCGAAACCACGGAATCCGAAGCCTCGTTACCCGCCTTTCTGCGTAAAGCGGACAGGCACGGCGCCATTCCCAGGTTTTGCCCGCGACTCTGTTTCGTCGGGAATCTTCCCATAGACTACCAGATCCGTGAACACCCGCAGCACCCGCATGTACTCCTTCCGGGCGCTGGATTCGGCGGCAATTGCCAGGTGCACATTGAAACCACCATCGGGACTGGGAGTATGCCTGGACCGGAAATCTTCCGAGGCTGTTCGAAATCGCGACACCGCAATTTCGTAGCTCGCCTTCGCATCGGCGAGGCGGCGAC
>PMTT01000288.1 GCA_003167275.1 Bryobacterales bacterium
CGCCCCCGTAGGGTATGCTTTTTTAGCTTGCCCACCGCAGACCGGCAAGCTAAACGTGCCCCTGCGCCTCAGTTGATCGTGGTTCGGCGTTCCGCGCCGCTTTAGTCAAGAGCAGCCAACGAAGAAAAACCCACACAGGCAAGAATGCCCGTGCTACACCGCGAAGTGGAACTCCTGGCCGATCTGATGGAGCGCTATCCGGTCCGGATTCCTGCCGGCAGCCTCGCATATGCGTTCGATCGGCTCCAGATACGGCTCGCGACTCAAAGTAAAGGTCTGATGGTGCACCGGCAGGAAGAACTCCGCCCCGGCATCGTTGGCCATCTGCCACGCCTGTTCGGGCGTGCAGTGGGCATGGATCCAGGGATTGTACGCACCAATCGGCATGACTGCCAGGTCGAACGGCCGTGAGCTCTTCAAGGGCCGGAAGGACGTCGTCATGGCGGTGTCCCCGCCGAACAGCACGCGATACCGGCCGGCCTCGATGGTGTAGCCGTTGTACCCGCGGTAGGTATCGCTGCGCATGCGGGCGCCCCAGTGCTTCACCGGGAAGGCGCGGATCTCCAGAGGACCCACGACGGTGCGCCCTCCCCATCCCAGTTCGCTCACGCTCCCGTAGCGGCGGACGCGCAACAGGTCGCGGGTCTTGGCCGCCGTCACGATGGCGGTGCCCCGGTTTTCCAGCCGCCGCAGGGTGGGAAGATCGAAGTGGTCGAAGTGCGCGTGCGAGAGCAGCACCAGGTCGATCTTCGGCAAGTCCCCCACCCCAAGCGCGGGTTCCACCAGGCGCTTCAGCCCCAGAGTGAACAGCCCCAGATCGATGCCGACGCGGCTGCTCAACACCGGGTCGGTCAGGATCGTGACACCATCGATCTTCAGCAGCACCGTGGAGTGCCCCAGCCAGGCGGCATAAAGCCCGCGGTCGCTCCAGGACTTGGGGTTCGGCCGCGCCGGAGCCGCCAAGACGACGCGTTGGCGATCCTCGGAGACATGCGTCCACAAACGGGGCGCCGCCCGATACGCCCAGGCTCCCATCCCCACCAGACCCGCACCCCCAAGCACCGCTCTCCTTCGCATCTAACATTAAGATGCGGACGCCGGAAATATGGTTGCGACAGCTATCGGGCTCCGTAGGGTATGCTTTAGCTTGCCCAGCAAGCCCCTTGGCTTGTTCTGATATGCGAAAAGATCTGCTGCGGCTGGCGATTCAACTGATCGTTTACGTGGTGCTGTACTTCCTCACGGCGTTGGTGTTTGGGCCCTTGCTGCTCTGGCTGGGAGGATACCTGGCCGGGAATACCGGGGCGGTTCTGGTCTCGGCTATCGCCGCCAACTGGCTGACTATGCGCATCTACCAGGACCGCCACATAGTCGATCTGGGATTGTGGTGGAACCGCGCTTCCCGCGACAACCTGGGGTGGGGGCTCATGGGTGGCATCGGGGCGGCCTGCCTGGTATTGCTGCCGCCGCTCGCGGTGCGCGCGGCCCATCTGACCCCGACGCCGGCGGAACCGGGCTCAGCCGGCACCATTCTTTTCGTAACTGCGCTCCTGGCCGCAGGCGCCGTGGGCGAAGAATTGTTCTTCCGGGGATACGGCTTTCAGCGCCTTCTGGCGGTGGCGGGGCCGTACGCCACCATCCTGCCGGTGGGGATCGTATTCGCCCTGTTGCATGAATCCAACCCCAACGCCAACTGGTTCGGCATCGCCAATACCGCTGGTTTCGGCATTCTGTTCGGCTATGCCTACCTGCGCAGCCGCGACCTCTGGCTGCCCATCGGGCTGCATTTCGGCTGGAACTTTACATACCCCCTGTTCGGGGTGAACCTCAGTGGGCTTAGAATAAAGGTAACGGGCTACGAGATGTCGTGGACCGCCGGCGATCTGTGGAGCGGTGGAGCATACGGCCCGGAAGCCAGTATCCTGACTTCCGTGGTGCTGCTGGTGCTGTTCGCGTATGTCTGGAAAGTTCCCGTTCGCCGGCAATCCTCGCCCCTCACCGACCCGCCTGCGGAGAGTGCCACATGCGAGCCATCGCCGCTATTGCCGTCCTGACATTGCCGTTGTTTTCGGCGGCTGCCGACAAGAAGCCGCCGGCCGACAAGGTTGTCGCCGAAAAGCTGACCTTGGAAGACCGGATCGAGTTGACCCGCGGCCTGGTGGCCGAGTACGGCACGGTGAAGGTCCTGCTGCCGCGTTCCAAGAAGGCCCTGGAGTTCAACTCCGACGGCACCTACGACAAGAAGGGATGGTCGGAGATCGCCAAGGAGAGCGGCCCCGCGGCCCGCAGCGGCGACTCCGTGCAGGTCACCAAGATCACCCTGGAGCACGACCGCATCGTGCTGGAGATCAATGGCGGTTTCAAGGGTGGCCGCAAATGGTACCAGGGCGTCCAGGTTGGCGGCGGGATGGGTGGAGCCTCCACCGCTCCCATCAGCACCAACGATAGCAACGCTCCGGGCGGCACGTCGCTGGCGGTTCTCTTTCATAAGCCCCTGGAGGCGATCAAAGCGTCCGAAGTCAAGAAAATGCTCGCCCCGGTCCTCGATTTCGAGAAGCATACCGTAACGGAGATCTACTCCGAGACCCTGCCGCCCGAGATGCAGAAGGCCATCAAGGAGAAGCGCGTCACCGAAGGCATGAACCATGAGCAGGTGGTGATGGCATTGGGGCGTCCGAGGCTTCACGAGCGCTCTACTAAGGATGGCATGGACCTGGAGGATTGGGTATACGGCCAGGCTCCCGGCAAGATCGTTTTCGTGACCTTCAACGGCGACAAGGTCATCAAGGTGCATGAGGCCTACGCCGGCCTCGGCACGCAGGTGCAGGATCCGGTGGTCAAGTAGTAAATGCGCGGGCGTTGCTACCTGCTGCTCATCGCGGCGGCGTGGACCCAAACCCGTTGCTCACGGCCCCCGAGCCCCGCGAGCCCGCCCGAGCCGGAGCCTGTTCGCATCATCCAGTTTTACGCCACCGCCCCGAAACTGGCGCGTGGTGAACAGGAACTGCTGTGCTACGGCGTGGAAAACGCGAAAACCGTGTGGCTTTCGCCGCCCCGTCAAGAACTCACCGCGTCCGCGTCTCGCTGCGTGGAAGTGACCCCCTCGTCCACTACCACCTACATCCTGACCGCCGAGGGAACGGCTGGCCAACCGGCCACGCAGGCCGTGACCGTCGACGTCGGGGCGCCCCGCGCCAAGATCGTGGAGGTCAAACTCAGCACCCTGGATCTCAAGCGCGGAGACCAACTCAGCATCTGCTATAAGGTTGAAAACGCAAAGTCGGTGGAGATCCAGCCGATCCATTACCACGGCGGGCCCAAATCCGACGCCTGCACCCTGACATCGCCGCACGAAACCACAACCTTCGTGGTCACCGCCATCGGCGCGGATGGCGACAAAGACGAGGAGAGGGTCACCGTAAAGGTGCGGTAGAGCCTTGCTAACCCCGTCCCCCTCCGCGCGTCTACAGGATGACAAGGACGGAACCGATGAAGAACGACAGCCTCTACTACCTGGCCGCAGCGCTACTGGTCGCAGGGTGGATTCTCACCCCGGTGAAAACGCACGCCGCGAAAACCAAGAACCTCAATGTCAGCTTCGAAGGTAACGCGGAACATTGTTCCGACCTGAAGGTCCGGTCGGACGGCCAGGTCGCCCAGGCAAACGAGACTTACAACCTGACCAAGGCCGAAGCCCCGATCCTGGAGATGACCGGGATGGAGAAGTCCGTCCTGCAGGTTCGCGGCTGGGATCGTGCGGATTATTCCGTGGAGGCCTGCAAAATCGCGGTGGCTGAGGATCGCGCCTCCGCGGAGCAGACCGTCAAGAGCATTTCGATCAGCCGCCGTGCCGGCCAAATCTCCTCCACCGGCCCTACCAGCGAGGACGTGAACTGGCAGGTGTACTTCATCGTGCATGCGCCCAAGGACGCGAATCTGAACCTGGAGACGAAGAATGGCCCGATCAGCGTCTCGGGGGTCAACGGCAACGTCAAGCTGCGCGCGGCCAACGGTCCGGTATCCGTCAATGACTGCGCGGGCATGGTGGAGGTCCACACCGCCAACGGTCCGATCTCATTTAACGGGGGCGGCGGCGAGGTCCACCTGATTGCCCAGAACGGCCCGATTTCGCTGAATCTGGCAGGCGAGATCTGGAACGGCACGCAACTGGAGGCTCGCACGGTGAATGGCCCGCTGAGCGTGAATATGCCAGACTCATTCCGCTCGGGCGTTCGTTTGGAGACCTCCGGCCACTCGCCGGTAAGCTGCCAGGCCAGCGCCTGCCGCGCCGCTATGACAGATGCGGGTTCGAACCAGCATATCCTCCAGTTGAACGGATCCCAGGACACAATTCGAATCTCCACCAACAACGGACCGGTATCAATCAACGGCTCGAATAAGCTCCGCAAGATCCTGTAGTCAGCAACACCGCTCCCTGACTGTCGCGGCTCGGTAACTCACGCTGAATTAGCAACTATCGTAACCGAGCCGCGACCGTGAGGGAGCGGTTGCACGCCTTGACCGCGAAGTCCCCAATACGGCTCCCCACGCCAGCTTGCTTTTCACCTCAAAAGGTCCGAATATAGAAATGTGGGAATGTAACACACCACCACGCCTGAGAGGTGTCCATGAGTACCGAGATCGCCACCCTTCTGACGGACCATCCCTTCACCAAGGGTTTCTGGCCCGACCACATCGCACGCCTGGCAGCCATGGCCGGCGAAGTCCATTTTCTGCCCGGAGAGTTGATCTTCCATGAGGGCGACCATTCCAGCCTGTTCTATGTGCTGATTTCCGGCAACGTCGCCCTGGAAGTCATTTCTCCCGGGCGGCCCGTTCGCGTTGCGACCCTCTACGCTGGTGAGGTGCTGGGCTGGTCTTCGGTCACAGGAGACAACGGCAAGCAGTTCCAGGCGCGCGCGCTCGAGGAAGTCCACGCATTGGCCTTTGACGGCGCCCGCCTGTGTCACGCCTGCCAGGAAGACTACGCTTTCGGCTTCTGGTTCATGCGCGCGATCCTGAGCGTAATGTCGGGCCGCCTGCACGCCGTCCGAGCGCAGCTCCTGGACGTCTACACGCCGGCGTAGTGGGGCAGGTTGTCAACCTGCAGGCCGATTGTCAATCGGCCTTCTTCGCCTGAGTCCTCCTTCCGCGTAAAGGAAGGACTTCGAGCGTGTCACTTTGTCCTAGGAGACTCAACATGGATATCGGAGTGAT
>PMTT01000208.1:0-1472 GCA_003167275.1 Bryobacterales bacterium
TCATTTCTCGCGAGTGCCGAAGTTCCCTGGTCTCCACCGAAAGCGTGACTTGGCCCCGGCGTGTGAATTTCACGGCGTTTCCGGCGAGGTTCAGGAGCACCTGGCGAATCCGCAACGAATCGGCACGGAACCAACGATGGCAGCCGGGGGCGAAACGAACCAGAAAGCCGATCTGCCTCTCCTTCACCCCCGCGGCCAACAGATCAGCCACGCCGTCCACTAGTTCCCTTAAATCGCACGGTTTCAGCTCAATGAGAAGTTTGCCGGCCTCCATTCGCGAAAGGTCCAGGATATCGTTGAGCAGCCCTAGCAGAAGAGATGCCGAACCTTGGATGGTGCGAGCATAGTCAGCCTGTTCGTCCTGGAGTTGGGTGGTCAATAGCAAATCGCACGTGCCGACAATCCCATTCATTGGCGTGCGGATTTCGTGGCTCATGTTTGCCAGGAAGTCCGACTTGGCCGCGGCGGCGCGGTTGGCGCGGTCGCGGGCCTCCTCGGCAGTCCTGCGGGCGTTGCGGATGCGGCCATTTTGGAGCGCCACCAACAACGCCACAGCGATCAGCACTCCGATGGACAAGCTGAGCAGCAGGTTTTTCTGTCGAGCGTCATCCAGCAAGTCGATGAACCGTGTATTGCTGGAGTACAGGTTGACCCACGGAAACGATTCACCGGTCACCGTGCTGGTGCGAGCCATGTCGGTAATCTTTCCGCGAATGGCAACTGCCGCGCGCTGAGCGTCGGGGCGATCGATAGGAGCCGCGATCCCCGAGTAGACATAGCCGTCGGGAACCGCAAGGTACAGTAGGGAGTGACCTTTGCACGCGGACGGCAGGTCTCCCTCGGATGACCATCCTAACCGATCCCACACCAGCCCCGCGTCGGCGCGACCCGTGCAAACCGCCTGATAGATCTCCGGCGTATCCTGGCACCGCAAGGCTGGCGAGCGAGGGAAGTACTGTCGCTGGATCCCCGTATTTGTGCCGGGATATCGGACGGCAATGGGGCGCCCGGTAAGCTGGGCCGTGTCTA
This sequence comes from Bryobacterales bacterium, assembly GCA_003167275.1. Lineage (GTDB taxonomy): Bacteria > Acidobacteriota > Terriglobia > Bryobacterales > Bryobacteraceae > JAIQFL01. The sequence goes on from PMTT01000208.1 coordinate 1,030, forward strand.
CCAGCCCGCTCTTGCCCTCCACTACCAGCCAAAACCGGCGCGACCCCCAGGGCTTGCTGAAGAAGTAGAGGCCCTTTCGCTCCTGCAGATTATTAAATAGGGGCCATAGGTCGACGGCCCCCGAGGACAGGGCCTTCTCCGGCCCCGAGGGCATCGGCACCCACTCCAGGCGAATTCCGGCGCGTCGCGCAGCTTCGCGTACGATCTCGACGGCCGGACCGCCGGGCGATCCATCCGGGAGAATCAACTGGTCCGGAAGGGAGTTTTGATAGCCGATCCGGAACGCCCGCGCGTAGATCTGACGCTGCCACTGCCTCATCAAGACCGCTCCTGCCACTGCCACGGCGAGGGTAGCCAGCGCCCAAACGAGGCGGTGCGACCAAACCCATGACCTGAGAGCGTTCACATTGGATCTTATCGGCGGATTGCGGTGAATGCATTAG
>PMTT01000208.1:1480-21215 GCA_003167275.1 Bryobacterales bacterium
CGGATCCGCAAACCGGAAATGCCCGTGCCACAGTAGTAATTAGAATGTTCGACTGGAAACAGGATCCCCATCGACGATTCAACCCGCTGACCCGCGAATGGGTGCTGGTATCGCCGCATCGTACCCAAAGGCCCTGGCAAGGGCAGGTGGAAAGCGACGCCGCCGTCAACCAGCCGGAGTACGATCCCGAATGCTATCTCTGTCCGGGCAATGCGCGGGCGGGCGGAGCGCGCAATCCCCACTACACCTCGACCTTCGTTTTCGATAACGATTTCGCGGCGCTGAAGCCGGGAACTCCGCTGGACCGGTTCGAGAGCGACGGACTGCTGATCGCCGAGTCTGAGCCGGGCCTCTGCCGGGTGGTCTGTTTTTCGCCGCAACACAATCTGACCATCGCCAACATGCAGCCGGCAGACCTGCGGAAGGTCGTGGATACCTGGGTGGATCAGTACGGCGAACTGGGACGGCGGCCATCGATCGGCTACGTGCAGATCTTTGAGAACCGCGGCGCCATGATGGGGGCCAGCAATCCGCATCCGCATTGCCAGATCTGGTCGAGCCATGCGCTTCCCAACGAGGTCGCCAAGGAACAGGCGTCACAACTGGCCTGGGGCGACGCTCGCGGCACCTGCCTGCTGTGCGACTACGCCAAACTGGAGCAGGCGGCGCGCGAACGCGTGGTGGAAGAGAATGAAAGCTTCCTGACGGTGGTGCCCTTCTGGGCGGTCTGGCCGTTTGAGACGATGGTGATTTCCAAACGCCATCTTTCGGGCATCGACGAGCTTTCGGAGGCCGACCGCGACGGGCTGGCGGACATCCTCAAGCGCACCACGGCGCGGTATGACCGCCTGTTTCAGGTGTCGTTTCCGTACTCGCAGGGTTTCCACCAGCGCCCCACCGACGGCCTGGACCACCCGGAGTGGCATCTCCACCTGCATTTCTATCCGCCGCTGCTGCGTTCGGCGACCGTGCGGAAATTCCTGGTGGGGTACGAGATGCTCGCCACGCCGCAACGGGACATCACGCCGGAAGCGGCGGCCGAGCGGCTGCGGGAGTTGTAAGATCCAGAGTCGGAGTCCCGAGGAAGGGCGCCTCGATAGCGAATGCGCTAATCTTTGGTTACGGCTTTTATGCTTGAGTCCGCTCCATACCGTCAGGCTCGGCTGCGACATGACGCCCTTATTCTGGGTCATGGCTCTTTAGGGATTTCCACGCGCGAAAGGGACTGCTAAACGTGGCCAAGCGGCCGCCGTTGAGGGCTATGGTCGCATCGACGATCTACAACTTTGAAGACCAACTGCGACAGATTTGTGCGGTAATGAGTGGTTACGGGTACCAAGTTTGGAATTCTCATCTCGGAACCTTCCTGTGCATCCCGGGCTCTCCAACCTCGAAAACTGTATGGCTGCAGTCCGGGATTGCGATGTTTTCTTGGACATCATCCGTCCGGTTTACGGTAGCGGGAAGATCGGACCACGCGCCATTATGCACGAGGAGTGTTGCGAAGCGGTAAGGCTTCAAAAGCCGCGATGGTTCCTAGTGCATCGCGATGTCACATTTGCGCGGCAATTGCTCAAGCCTTACATCTACCGAAAGGACGGAACCCGAACGAGGTTCCGGCTAAAAAGAAACCCGGTTCTGGATGATCTTCGTGTGATTGATCTCTACAACGACGTAATCCAAAACGAGACGCTCCTGGTGATCGAAGGGGGCATTGGGCGCAGGAATATTACCACTTGGACGAGGCCCTTCGTTACGTCCATTCTCAATTCCAAGATGTACGTCAAATGCGCCGTATCTGCGAGGGGATGCAACAACCATGATGGTCAGTGACCTTCGGAAGCTTATCCAGAGTGGCGAGGGGGAGCATATCGAGTTCAAAGGTGGCACGACATCCCCGGAATCCGTTGCCAGGAGTATCTGCGCATTTCTTAACATAGGCGGCGGACAACTGTTGCTAGGTGTCGGGGACCAGGGTCAGATCCTCGGTGTTTCCGAGGCGGAAACAAAGGCCCGGACTCTCAGGGCAGACCTCCCAACCCTAATCTCACCCCGAGCTCTGTGGAATGTGGAACAAGTTCGCTTTGAAGAGCAGGATCTTCTGCTGATTGATATACCAGAAGGCCAAGACAAACCTTACGTTGTCGAAGGAGCAATCTATTTCCGGCGCGGTGGGCGAACCGTCCACGCGAATAGGGACGAGATTGGTCAGCTTATCTACCAGCGCGGCCACAGGGGACAGAGATGGGAACGACAGCTCTCGATGGGCGCTGACCGCGAGGATCTCGATGAGCACTTGGTGTTGGAGACGCTCCGATTGGCCGTTCAATCCCAACGCTGGCAGGGCGCTCCGGATGATCGCACTGGATTCTTGACTTCACTCGGTTTGATCGAGAGAGGAGGTGTGACGAACGCCGCTGTCCTCCTTTATGGCAAGACGCCTTCCCGAACCCTGCCGCAAGCCCGCGTCCGTCTTCTGGTCATGCCAGAAGGCAAGACTGGTAACCGCTACCAGGTCGATAGATTGTTCGAGCGTTGTCTGCTTCAAACAGCAATGGAACTCCCCGGTGCACTGACTCTTCATGTCGGTGGCGTCGAGAGCCGGTTTTCCAAGGACTGGCAGCGCTCAGATCGGCCGATCTATCCTATGACCGCGCTCCGCGAGGGTATCATGAACGCGCTGGTCCATCGGGACTACGCTCTGAGCGGTTCTACGGTCGTTGCCGTTTCTCAGGATGAGCTGCAGATTTCAAACCCTGGAGGGCTACCGAACGAGCTGAAACCGTCGGACTTGAAGAAGCGACATCCCTCGTTGCCTCGCAATCCAGATGTGGCACACGTTTGCTTTCTCCACGGCCTGATCGAGAAAGTCGGTCGCGGTACTCAGCGCATTGTCGAAGATTGTCGAGAGGCGGAGCTTCCGGAGCCGAAATGGCAGAGTTCTTCTTTCGAGACAACGCTGACTCTGTACTCTCCACATGCGGGTGCTGGGAACGCGGAGCGGGAATTGGGTAGTGGGCCTTTTTGAAAGTACACAAGGTTGACACCAGCCACCATGTGCGTTCATGCTGGAAGTATGCCAAAGCGTACTAGCAAAGAAAAATCCGATCCCGTCCAGAACGCCTTCCGGGTAGTCCAGGAATCTATCGAGATGCACGAAGAGATCCACCTGACGCTGGTTTCCCAGATCATGCGGGAAATGGGCAGCAAGGGCGGGAAGATCGGTGGGAAGCGCCGCTTGACCACTATGACGCCAGAGCGGAGAAAAGAAGTTGCTCAACTGGCCGCTAACAAGCGATGGGCGAACGCCAGAGCCAAGACGAAAACAGCCAAGAAAAGCGCCTGACTTTATCCGATTCTCTGACATGCTAAAGCGCTGTAGTATGCTTAAAGCATGAACACGTTGAGCATGGACAAGAAAGTCGCGGTGATCTCGGCGCTGTGCGAGGGATGCTCGGTTCGCTCCACTTCGCGGCTGACTGGCGTTTCCAAGGGCGCTATCCTCCGACTCTTGGAAGAAGTCGGCAAGGCGTGCGCCGAGTACCAGGACAGCGCGATTCGCAACGTGTGGGCGCAGCGTGTTCAGGTTGATGAGATTTGGTCGTTCGTTGGCTGCAAGCAGAAACAGGTTACCGCCGAGAAAATGGAAGCGGGAATCTGCGGCGACATCTGGACGTTTGTCGCCATCGAAGCGGATACCAAGTTGGTGATTTCTTGGATGGTAGGTGCGAGGGACGCGGGGTTTGCCGCCGATCTTCTTCGGGATGTCCGTAACCGCGTTGCCAACCCGATTCAGTTGACCACCGATGGCCACAAGATGTATCTGAAGGCCGTGCCGGAAGCGTTCGAGGGAATGGCCATCGACTACGCTCAACTGATCAAGGTGTTCGGCAACGATCCCCAAGCGGAAAAGCGGTACAGCCCCGCGCTCTGTCAAGGCATCGAAAAGAAAGCGATCTTGGGCAACCCAGACCCCAAGTTCATCAGCACGTCCTACGTGGAGCGGCAGAACCTCACCATGCGCATGAACATGCGCCGCTTCACCCGGCTTACCAACGCCTTCAGCAAGAAGCTGGAGAACCACATGCATGCTGTGGCGCCGTTCTACATGCACTACAACTTCGTGCGGATTCACCAGACCTTGCGGGTTACCCCGGCGATGGCCGCTGGCGTCTCTAATCGGCTGTGGTCGATTCATGATGTGGTTTCTTTGGCAGTCCCATCCGTCAAAAAGGTTGCAGCATAATGGCCAAGCAGCCATTCTAGGCGCTCCCTATGGCCCTGTAAAATCAACAGGGTTTGGTGGAAGGACAGATCCGCCATGGAACCGTCATTCGCATATCCGAGAAGCACCCGTGTCTCTTTGGTTAATACATCATTTCGGTACACATTGATAGCGCGGCAACGCTGGATGTGGCTCCTCAGGGAATCCGCTATGGCATACATGTCCCTTGGCATATGCGGCGCATTTGACAGGTATTCGGTTTCTAGTTTGTAACCTGCGGTGGTCGGGTCAAGAGTGTAGATTTGCGTGCCGATCTCTAGGAGGTGGCTAGCTTCGGACATAAGAGATGCCAACCTCGATGAAAGAACAACAAATTGGGGGAACTCTGATATCGCTGGCTGCGCAGAGGCCCGCTGCCAAGATTGCATTCCACTGATAGCACGTTCAATAGTCTTGACGCGATCTCCAGCATCAAATGAGAAAACGTCAAATTGGCTCGTTAGTTTGATTAGATCCTCACTTGTCGAACGCAGGAGCGGAATCATCGCGCTGATGGAACGGCCGAGGCCGCTCACCGTAGTCGTGACTTCCCCTGCCCCTGTTTCAAGGACTGCCAGTCGACCGAAAGCGGCGTTGATCTTTGGTTCTTTCGGAATCCTCCCCGTAAGGTCATTAAAGATATGGCTTTCTATATGCCCAATGCGTTCTTCAGATGTTGGGCTGATAATGGTCGGTATGGCTGCCCTAATATCAGGCCAGAAGATAGCAACCCCGATCCATAAAAACCCGATAAACACCACAAGCCACCAATGAACCTCCGCAAACTCCTTCATAGAGGCCCCTGATTCCAAGAGGAACTTGGCGAGGTGCAAATGTCCAGACCATTCGATCCCAGCGATGACAAGTGCCCATGCAGGGAGGTTTTGAATTTTAGCCAGAGGCGCAGCGCGCTTCCATCGTGACATGCCACCCAGCCTACCATTGCTAAAACGGTCTGGCAAACCGAAGGCGCTTTAGGATGGATCGGCCCGGCTGGCCACCAAGAACACCAAGATCCCCTACCAAGGGAGATCCACAAAAGCAATCGCTGGTTTCTCATGGTAATTGAAGTATTAGCTCTCCTTTCCGGAAATGAGTTAATCCGCCATACGGAGCATCGTGGCCCATTAATGTCATAGCCCGTTGCAGCAAGAGGACGCCGGGATAGTCTGGCCCTGGCCCTTGAACAGAAAGCCCAATTGGGTTGCTTGGGACTACGGTCATTTCATGGTCTATATCCCACGGCCCCTCGGACAAAATCTCCTGCACCTGATGATAGAAAGACAATTGCCCAAAAGACACGCCATGAACGATACCTATCTTGAAGCGTTCGCCTGAACGTGGAAGGGACCATAGGAACAGAATCGCGCTGGAAGCATTCGCTTCGGTTATATATAAGCCTTCACCCTTATCTGGCGTCCAGCGGCTTAGCGCCTGCAAGAATGAAGAGATCTCAACGCGGCGCTCCTCCTCCTTGCTACGGCTATATTGTTTTAGGACCGCGTTCCCGCAACGATATCCAGTAGCGGCCAGAAACGCCCCAATAAGCAAAATCGATGCCGATCTACTAGGCAGGCTTAGCTTGTTCCGGTAAAAGGTGGACCTCGACATCCACAGCATGCCTATGAACCATGCAGCCGCTATGGAAATCCACACGATAGATCGCGCACTGTCAGCGGCCACGAGCACCACCAAAGCGAGAGTCAGCAATATCGCGGTGAGAGGATGTGAGGTTGTGGCATGGGATACCTCCAGCCTTTCGTGGATGAATCTCGCCAGCGTAGGATGGCGAAGCACAATTCTGCCGTCGGCCTTCTGATCCATTTGAGCTAGGGTGGCCGCGATCCGGTTGAACATGGCCCAGCCTACCATTCCGCTTTAGCAGGCTGCAAACCAAAGGCGCTTTAGCTTCCGGCTCGAACTGTCCAGAAAGTTTACAGCCCCCCAGGCCAAAAAGGCCCACTACCGGGAATTGAATGATCGCCAACAGCAGATTCTCACAGCTCTTCAGGAACGCGGTCAGCTTCGTCCCGGCGAAGTGGCCAAACTTGTGGGTGCCGGAGTGACGGAGCGAACCGTCCGCAGTGATCTTCAGATGTTGGTCGACCGGGCTCTGCTAGTTCGGCGAGGCAAGGGTCGTAGCACTTCATATCTGATCGGGAAAGGAATGGAATCCAAGTAAACGTCCGATCTTCCGCGAATTTCCGGAAAGCCCCTACACCAGCAAGGCGTTGGAGGTTGAGGAGCGGAAGTGATCTGTAATGATTTTAAGGAGTTAGCTGCATTGCTGGCAGTGGTCTGCCCATCCAGACCATGGTTCCTGTTTCTTCCGGATTCTTCCATAAAGTCCGAACCGCGGGAGGCCCATCCTCCCAGTGCTATGATGCCTCTGAACGGGGTAAGCCGTGCAGCGGGAAGAGGTCCTCGCCAAGCTTCGTGAAAGGATCGTCATCTTCGCGGCATCCCATATATCGAGGGATGTCGCTGAGGATTTGGCCCAGGAGGTGCTCATGCTACTGCATGAAAAGTACGCACACCTCGAACGCCCGGAAGACCTGCTTCCCCTCTCGCTGCAGATTGTGCGCTTTAAAATCATGAGTTTGCGGCGGAAGGCGGTGCGGCGCGGCGAATATACCCAGGTTTCCATCACGGACATTCCGTTGCCCGACCTGGACGCCAACCCGGCCGATTTCGTGGAACGGAAGGAGATGATGGAGCAGCTTACGCGGGCCATGGGTCAATTGGGAGACCGCTGCCGCGACCTGATGCGCCTGAAGCTGCAAGGGAAGAGTTTTCCGGAGATCCAGAAGATCATGGGGGCCAGCGCGATCAACACGGTCTACACGTGGGACCACCGCTGCCGCAAGCATCTGCTCGAATTGATGGGCGGGGATTGGGAGCCAAAGCGATGAGCCGGGACGACATCCAAAAACTGTTGGGCGGATACGCTACCGGCACGCTCACTCCGGAGGAGCAGCAGGTACTGTTCGAAGCCGCGCTCGACGATCAGGAGCTGTTTGACGCCCTGGCCCGGGAACAAGCGCTTCGCGACCTGATGCGCGACCCGGCGGCGAAGGCTCACCTTCTGGCGGCGCTCGACGAACGGCCTCTGCGCTGGTACGANNATGGCTGGGGTGGGTGCGATTGCGGTGGTGGCGTGGCGGCAAAGTGGGCGGTCGACTCAGCCCGTGCTGGTTGCCCAGGTCAGCCCTCCGCCGGCGGCGAACCCGGTATCGACACCTGCCGCGGAACCAGCGCCCTTGCGTCCTCCGGTCGAGAACCAGACGCCGCCACCGCAGACCGCGGCGAAACAGGCGCTGCCGGCGCCCCCAGCGACAGTCGCGGGCGATTCCAACGCGCCTGTCGACCGCCTGGCGAAGGATGGTCCAGCGACGAATCCGGTCAGTCCACAGGGTGCGCCGGAGGAGGACCGTCGCGCCAGAGCCAAGCATGTGGCCGAGGCGCCAAAACGCAAGGAGTTAGCCGGTTCGGACACGGACTCGCCCCCCGCTGTGAAGCGTGAAGCAGCGCCCGCAGCGCCGCCTCCTCCTCTTCCTCGACCCACGCTGGCGTCTGGATTTCGTGATGGGAAGACGATTGGGGGCATGAACAGTGCGCCGCAGCTACAGCCGGCGGCAGAACCAAAGGCGCCTCTGCTTGGGAGCGCATCCGGAAACGCGGCCGGTGCCGCGGCAGGCCGGGTGGCCGGTGGTGCCCCAGGTGGGATGGCCCCCGGCGGAGCGCGGGGCGGGGCAGGCGGGGTGGCCGCCAGTGGAGCGATAGCAGGGGCGGTAGGTGGAATCAGTGGCGGCGTGCCTCGCTCGGCCCCTACGCCTCCACTCACGACGACCCCACCCAAGACGGAGCCGCAGCCCTCGCAATCGGCGCAGGTGCAAGCGTCGCCACCGCCGGCCCCTCCCGATCAAGCGAAACCCTCGTCGCCGCTACCGTCGCAATCCGCACCCTCGCAACCGCAACAGGGACAGCAGGGGGCCCAGACGCAAGCGCCATCCTTCCAATCGGTGCAGGCCCAGCAGCAGGCGGCGGCGCGGTCGCAGTTTGGTCAGGCGCGATTGGCGCCACCGCAAGGTGTGGCCTCGGAAACGGTGCAGGTGCAGGCCAGCGCCTCGTCCCTGGACGCCGTTTCGACTTCGGACGTGCGGTCTCTCTTTTACGGAAGTTCCTCAGCAGCATCCCTGAGTACTCCCAGCGCTCCCGGCGGGGCGGCGGGCGGTGGGGGCGGTTTGTCGTCCGCGGACGTTCGAAAGAAGGTGGCCGCACAGGCGGAAAAAGCCTCGGCCGGGCGACAGTCCGCGACGGTCAACGCCATCGCGGTAAATACCAGGACTGGCCAGGCGCGCCTGCCGAATCTCGGAGTGCGGTATCGCCTGTTGCGGCAGACAGCCACCGGCGGATTTGAGTATGTGGATCCGGATCGCGTGAACACCGGCGACACCCTGGAGCTGCAGTTGATGCCGAACGACAGCGGCGATCTGCTGGTGACAGGGCGAGGCAGCGATGCCGGTTGGCGGGAGCTGATGTCGCAAAGAGTCGGAGCGTGGCAAACCTACACCACCCCACCGCTGAAGTCCGGCGAGGAGTTGCAGGTGACGTTGAGTCGCCGTTCAGTGTCGCCGCCCGCCTTGGCGTTGCGCAACCTCAAATCCGGCCCTCCATCCACGGAGGTCGAAAGCGCAGCGGCAGCGGCTAGGGATGTCACACCGCTGCAAGAGTCTAAAGGATACTTCCGCCAGTCCACCACGGAACCAGCGACTTACGTGGTCGCCAATCCGGCGTCCACGCAGTTGTTCTTCACCGTCAGCCTGAGCTACAAGTAGGGCACACCCGCCGATGCTTCGAGGAACAGGCGCGCCACCCGCGGTGCGTCGAACTGTTCCACCCACATGGCGCCGGATCGGCACAAAGAGGCACGGGTGTCCGGGGACCGGTGGAGCGCCTCGATGGCGGCGGCCAGAGCTTCGGGGCTGTCGGGTTCCACCAGCACGCCGTGGGGGACCACTTCCGGGATGGCCGCGGCGCGCGAGGCAACGATAGGTCTCGACGCGGCCATCGCCTCCAGCAATACGATTCCAAACCCTTCCTGCACGCTCGGCAGGCAGAAGACGGCGCAGCGGTTGTACTCGGCCGCGAGTTCCGCGCGCGAAACGTCGCCCAGCCACACCACCGTGCCTCCGAGGTTCAAATCGCGCGACAGTCGGTGCAGTTGGGGACCGAAGGGGCCGTTCCCCACGATGCGGATTTCCAGGTTGGGGATGGACTCCCGCAACACGGCGGCTACCCGCAGCAACACGTCCACGCGTTTCCGCCGGTAGAAGCGTCCGACGAACAGCACGATGAACCGCGAAGACTCCGCGGGGTGGAGTTCCAGAAGCCTGCGCCACTCGACAAGGTCGATCGGCTCGGGCACCACCGCTGGGAACTGCTCCAGGCCGTAGTATTCCTGTGCGCGTTCGCCGGAGTAGCGGCTCGTCACCAGGACCCGAGCCGCGCGTTGGACGTGCAGACGCTCGCGGCCGGCCTGCATCGACATAGTGAAGCGCGTCAGGCCCGATTCGAAGCGGACCTCGTCGGCGATCACTCCTTTGAGAGATGCCACGTGTCCAGGAGAGCCGGCGGCGATGCGGTAGCCGTCCATGTCGAAGCCCACGGTGAGATCGAATTCGGCGGAGGGGCGGAGCGAACGGTTGAAGATCACGCGCTGGAGTGTGTAGATGGGGAGGCGATGGCGGGGGCTTTCGAACCGGACAGTGTGGCCCAGGTTCTGGAGCGCCCGCGCCAGGACATAGATCCCGACATAGGTACCGCTTCCCCGGCGGACATCGAGCGGCGTCGAAGTGAGGAAGCGGATTCGCATGGAGGACCTGGGCAGCGTCCCACCTTCGAGAGGCCGCCAAGAAGCTGAGAAGTGCCGTTAAGCAAATATCTGCTGCAAGTCGGTTTCAAGGCCGGCGAGAATCTCTGAGCGCAACACCCCATAGAATTCTTCGGCATGCCCTTGGCGGAAAACCCACAAGCGCTCCGTCTTCGGGTAAACCAACCAGACTTCCTTTCCGCCGTTCATCAGATAGCTCTGCGTTTTTCGCTGCATCTGCTCGGCGGTGTTTGACTGTGAAATCACCTCAATCGCGAGCGCCGGCGCTCCCTCGCAGTAGTCGCCGCCCGGCTGGCCGGCGTGCTCAATGCTCACGTCGGGCTGAAGCCACGATTTGGCCCCAATTCTATACCCCGTCTCCATGTAGACCTCGCCAAGCCCGCTCGCTGCGCCTCTCTCGTCCACCAGCGGCTTGAGCGTGTAGAGGAAACGGTGGATGATTTTCATGTGCTTTTTCTTCGCGGGAGGCAATTGAATCAGTTCTCCATCCAAAAGTTCGGTTTTACCGGGCTCCGAGGGCAATTGTTCGAACTCTTCGAAGGTCAACAGTGTAATGGTGGTGCCCATGACTCCATCATCTTACACCCGTGACATCGGGCATTCTGGCCGTGGTGGGTTTAAACGACCTGACGCCGTCCAGCAAACCAACACAGGCAAGAATGCCCGTGCCACAGACCCGTACAATGAGATGTGGGCTTCCTTCCTCCTCAAAGAGCGGTCTGCCTGTTGAGCGGCGGACTCGATTCGGCTACCTGCCTGGCGCTGGCCCGGCGGGATGGGTACGCGTGTTACGCGCTTTCTTTCGATTATGGCCAGCGGCACAAGGTCGAGATCGAAGCGGCCGGAAGGGTGGCCGCCAGCATCGGCGTAGAGCAGCACCTGGTGGCGAAAATCGGGCTCGACGCGTTCGGCGGATCGGCGTTAACAAGTGATATCGCGGTGCCCAAGGCGCGTTCTCCGAAGGAGATGGGGCACGGGATTCCAGTGACGTACGTTCCGGCGCGCAACACCATCTTCCTCTCGTTCGCGCTGGCCTGGGCCGAGGTCCTCGAGAGCTCGGACATTTTCATCGGGGTCAACGCGCTGGATTATTCGGGCTATCCCGACTGCCGGCCCGAGTACATCGAAGCTTACGAACGCATGGCCAACCTGGCAACCAGGGCCGGCGTGGAAGCGGCCACCAGGCTGAAGATCCACGCGCCGCTGATGCATTTGAATAAGGCGCAGATCGTGAAACTGGGGGCGGAACTGGGGCTGCCGTTCGGACTGACTCATAGCTGTTACGATCCCGGGCCGGAGGGCGGCGCCTGCGGGCAGTGCGATGCCTGCCTGTTGCGTCGCAAGGGCTTCGAAGAGGCCGGCATTGAAGATCGCTGAGCTGTTTTATTCGCTGCAGGGCGAGGGGTCGCTGGTGGGTGTGCCGTCGGTCTTCATCCGCACCAGCGGGTGCAACCTGCGCTGCTCGTGGTGCGATACGCCGTACACCTCGTGGAAGCCCGAGGGAGTGGATCTGACACTCCACCAGATCCTGGACGAAGTGAAGGCTCACCCGGCGAAGCACGTAGTCGTCACCGGCGGCGAGCCCATGATCGCTCCCGAGATCATTCCGTTGACGGAGCGGCTGCGCGGCTTGGGTCTGCATGTCACCATCGAGACGGCGGGCACGGTGTTTCAGCCGGTGGCCTGCGACCTGATGAGCATCAGTCCGAAGCTCTCCAACTCCACACCCGAAGGACCATGGGCGGCACAGCATGAACGGGTGCGGATTCAACCAGCGGTGTTGGCGGAGCTGATGGGGCGTTATGATTATCAACTGAAGTTCGTGATGGAGAAGCCCGAGGATCTCGCGGAAGTGCGGTCGCTGGTGGCCGCGCTTGGCGCCGAGCGGGGGCGTGTGATCCTGATGCCGGAGGGCACGGACCGCGAACGGCTGCGCGAGCGGGCGGTGTGGCTGGTCGAGGTCTGCAAGGACGAGGGTTTCCGGTTCAGTCCGCGGCTGCACGTGGACCTGTACGGGAACCGGCGGGGCGTGTAAAAGGGAAGACGAATTGGAAATGAATACTGCACTGCTGATCGATCCGATTTACCGGGAGCACCTGTTGGGACTGGTGGGGCGTGAGCATCCGGAACGGCCGGAGCGATTCGATGCCGTGCTCCGGGGCCTCGACGAGGCCGGTCTGCTGAACCGGCTGGGTCGCGTGGAGCCGCGCGCTGCCACGGAAGAGGAACTGTTGCTGTGCCACACTCCCGAGTATCTCCGCATGGCGAAGCACGACGTTCAGCAGGGGTATGCGTTCCTCAGCACCGGCGATACGGACATCACTTCGAACTCATGGGATATCGCGGAACAAGCCGTGGGCGGAGTGTTAAATGCCGTGGACGCCGTGGTGGCCGGCAGGGCGCGGAACGCTTTCTGTGCCGTCCGCCCGCCGGGCCATCACGCCACAGCCAGCCGCGGAATGGGGTTTTGCCTTTTCAATAACGTTGCCATCGCGGCCCGCCATGCACAGCGGAAACACGGCGTCGGCCGAGTGCTGATCGTAGATTGGGATGTTCATCACGGGAACGGCACTCAAGACATCTTCTACTCCGACCCCAGCGTATTCTTCTTCAGTACCCACCAGTGGCCCCTCTATCCAGGCACGGGCCGCGCGGACGAGACGGGTGACGGGGCGGCCGACGGGACCATCACCAACTTTCCGTTTCCGGCGGGCTCGGGAAGGAAGGAAGTTCTGGGGGCCGTCCAGAATTCGCTGGTGCCCTTGATGAAGCGATTCCGTCCGGAGCTGGTGCTGATTTCGGCGGGGTTCGATTCTCGTGTGGGCGACCTGCTGGGGCGCTTCACCTTGACGGACGTCGACTTCGCGGACCTCACGCGGGAAGTAATGGGAATCGCCGACCAATACGCGGGTGGTCGGGTAGTCTCCATGCTCGAAGGCGGGTACTATTTGCCGGGCCTCGCGTTGGCCAGCGCGGCACACGTGCAGGCGTTGAGCGGGGAGTGAAAAGCTGTCAGTCACCGTCCGATTGCCGAGTGATACTCACAGGCACGAGTGCCCGCGCCACGTGGTCGAATCAGTTGCCGGCGGAGCGTATGAGTTGCACGGGGCCCAGAAGGCCCGAGGGCAACAAGGGCGAGTCAGCCCGGTAGAATTGCTGGGCTGTGTATGTGTACTTCTTCCCTGCCTCGGGCTGCTGATCGCCGATCAGGCGGTTCACCCACAGGTTCGTCACCTTGATTTCGACGGCGTTCGCGCCCGGTTTGAACGCGCCTGTTACATCCACCCGGAACGGGGGCTTCCAGAGGATCCCGAGGGGCTTGCCGTTGACCGAGACCTCCGCGAGGTTCTTGACGTCGCCGAGGTCCATCCACAGTTGCGTGCCAGTCTTGAACCAGTCCGCCGGCGCCTGGACAGTCTTGGTGTAGGTTCCCGTGCCGGAGAAGTACTTCACGCCGGAATCCGCACTCTCAGTCCACGAATTCAACTTATCGAGGTTGATGTTCGCGGGCGCACCTCGGTCGGCCTGAAAACTGACGTCCCACGGTCCTTCCATTTTGCTAACCGCCGTTTCGACCCGAGCAGGTACGGTCCGCGAAGGGGCGGCTGCCGGCTTCCGGAACACTACGAAAACTGCATCGAAAGGATCCAGGTGCAACGGCACGGTAGTGCGTCCGTTGGCAACGTGGTAGGAGGCCGGCTCGATCTTCCCGGTGTCGGGATGCCAGAGTTCGGGGGCCTTGCCGGTCACGCGGAACGTCGCGTCCACCGCGTCGATGCAGTCGTTGCGGCTGTTGACCCAGTAGACTTCGCCATCGGCCAACCGTCGATGGACGAACAGCACGTCTGTGTCGGCGGCGGGCTTGGAGACCTCGAAGTCGGGCAGCGTGTGCAAGGCCGGCAAAGCCTGGGCCAACGTCTGCCCGGCAAACACTTTGCCTTTGCCGAATGTATGTTCACCGTCGGCCGCACCCCAGAGTTGGTCGACGATGGTGCGAAACTCGGCCTGGTTGTCGCTCAGGCTGGGTGTGTCACTGGGCTTGGGCCCCACCACTACAGCCCCGGCGCTGACCAGGTCGCGGATCTTGCGCAGCACGGGCACCACCATATGGCGGGCATTGGCGTCCAGCGCCAGCACGCGGTAGCTCATCCCGGTGGTTGTTACCAGCCTTCCACCCTCTACCGACAGACGGTGCAGGATCGCGTCGCCGTTGATGAAGTCGAAGTTGTAACCTGCAGGCACATCGGGCGACTTGGCCGCGAACAGCGAGGTCACATTGGAGTCTTCCCCGTAGAAGTAAGCTACGTCGGCTACAAACTTACCCTGCTGCAGCATGTAGGAACTTCGCGCCAGGTAAGTCGTCCACGGCTTGGCCACTTCGGCCCACGTTTCATGTCGCGTGAACCACTGCCCGAACGGTCCGAGGCCGAGGCCTGGAATCTTGTCGTTCACCGGCTGGTGTACCGACGTGTGGATCACAAAGCGGTTCAACCCCATCGCCAGTTCCTTGTCGGCTGTGGGCTTCAATGTCTCGGGTGACCACGACCATGCGCCGCTACGGGCGGTCAGAGACTCGGCGGCCACCAGGTTCTGTCCGTAGATGTGGGCCACGGAAGCCGATTCGCGGATATCCGCGTTATAGCCGTACTGTTCGGCGTTCACGCCCGGCATCTGGGTCCACATCGCACTCATGGGGACATCCGCCGTGCGTTTGACCTCCATGCCGTCGCCGATCAACGCGCGTCCGCTCTCATGCGACTCACTGTAGCGGCCCAGCCCGCGCGCATGCAGAAGGGTGGTGAGTTGATCGTAGTGGTTCTCCGCCACCAGGTCGGCGAGAGTCCTGCGGAAGTCATAGAGGAAGCGGTCGCTGGCCTCGGAGCTCTCCACCACGTGTCCTGTCAGGGCGGGCAGCCAGGGATGCATGTCGTAGCCGCGGCGCTTGAGGAACTGCGCAAATAAGTCGTCGGTCCAATTCTGGGCGCCGGCCTCCCAACTGTCGGTGATCACATACTGCAGGCCGCGCTTGCCCATCAGACCGCCAGTGGCGTCCTTGTATTGATCCAGATACTTGTCGAAATAGTTCTTGACGTAAGTGCGGCTGAGTTTGTCGACCTCCAGGCCAGTGGCCTCAGGTGAGGCTGGATGATTGGTGATGCCGAGGAGCGAGTAGCCCATCCGCAACACGGTCCAGCGGCCTGCCGGGGGCGTCCAGTCCAGAGTGCCATCCGGGTGCATTTTGGCGGTCAAGTCGAGGACCTCCGCTTTTCGAATGGCGTCCGCGGGCGTCACTGGCGGGGTGGCGAGCGAGAGCAAGCCGGTGCCCAGTCCAAAAGCCGCTTTCTCTTCGAATCGGGCGACTGGCGCGTCGGTGCGCAGCACCAATTCGGCGATTTGCGCTCCGGCGGGTGGCGCTGCCGCCCCACCGCGGGCCGCTCCCGGCGCAGGATTTCCGAAGGCCATGTCGCCGCCGCGTGGCGCCGCGGGCGGAGGCATCGTCAGGAAGGTGACGCGGAAGAATCGGGCAGTCACCGCCGGGAACGCAATCGTGCGCTCGGGCGCTGGGCCGCCGGGAATGGCGGCAACCAGGTGGAAGGCCCGCCCATCGTCGCTCGACTCCAACGCCTGACCGGTGTCGGTGTTTGCACCCCTGCCGCCACCACCGCGTCCGCCGGCAGCGACCATGGTGAGGCCGTGAATCGTCTGGGGCTGGGCGAACTCGAACCGTATCCAGGACTTCGCGCCGACCGCGGCGGCCGGCAGCAGCGTCGTTTTGGCGAGGTCGCCATCGGTCAGAGCCGCCAGGTCGAACTGGCCGCCGCTGGATGTCACTTTAGGCTGCAAGTCTGCCATCGACAGGGCGCCGTCCGGCATTCGCCAGGCGATCACCGCACTGTCGGCGTAGAAATCCGCCGGAGGCGCGGTAGGCGCAGGAGCTGCGCCGGCCCGTGGTGTGGCGGCCATGTTCTGGAACGGACCGGCGTTCGAAGGCGGTTTGGGAAGTACGCCTCGAAACGGCTCGCCGCCCTGGACGTGAGTCTCCGACCACACGAATTTTTTCATGGCTTGTGCCGGAGGCACCCACGGACCGCCGCTCTCGCTCCATCCAGGCGATCCGGCAATGGCCATCTCGAGCCCCAACTGGTCGGCCAGGGTAGCGGTGAAGTGGAATGCGTCTTTCCACTCCGGCGTCATATAGACTAGCCTTTTCTCCACGATCTGCGGCGTGTTGAGGGCCGCGTCAAAATTCTGGAAGCCGCCGATGCCCACGCGCTTCATCCATTCCAGGTCGGCCTTGATCCCGTCCTTGGTAATGTTGCCGTTCATCCAGTGCCACCAGACTCGCGGCTTCGCGCTGTCCGGAGGGTTCTGAAATCCCCGGTCCAGGGGGTCACCCGAGTTTTGCGCCGAACCGACCCACGCCCATAGCAGGGCGGCTGTGACAACAGCAAGACCTAGCTGTTTCTTGCTCCCAATGATTCTCATGGCTCTAATTCGCTCCTTGGCGCCGCGTGCTTCAATCTTTGTGCATTAACTCTCGCGTGCCGCCGGCACAGGCCGAATCACGCTGCGACAATACTCGTTCCTCGTACCGCCTGATCTCATCGAACCAGGCCATCCCCGGCGCGACTCCCTTCTGCGCGCAGTAGTAGTCCCATACTGCCGCCCAGGGCAGGCCCTTCAGTTCTTCGAACAGCACCAGACGATGCGTAAAATCCATCCTGTTTTCCGCGTCTCTCAAGGTGCCGATGGGCTCCAGCAGGGCAATCAGAAGCGCCTTGAGCAGGTTGCGCATCCCGATCACCCACGCCGCCACGCGGTTGATACTGGCATCGAAGTAGTCCAGGCCCAGGTGAATCCGGTCCGCCAGCTTTCCGCTGCGAACACACTCCTTGGCGATGGCCAGCAGCTCGTCGTCCAGAAGCACCACATGATCGCTGTCCCAGCGGACCGGACGGCTGACGTGTAACAGCAGGCCGGGACAGAACATCAACACGGAGGAGATCTTCTCCGAGATCATTTCCGTGGGGTGATAGTGCCCGGCATCGAGCGTCAGGAGCTTCTGCCGCGAAACCGCGTAGCCCAGGTAGTATTCGGCGGAACCGGCCGTATAGCTTTCCATCCCGATTCCGAACAGCTTGGCTTCCACCGCATCCAGATGGACCCTCGGATCGATCGGCTCGGCAAACATCCTGTCCAGCGAATCCGTCAGGCGCTCCCGCGGACCGCTGCGATCGGCTGGAGTATCCTTATAGCCGTCGGGAATCCACACATTCGTGACCGTGGGCGTTCCGAGCTGCCTGCCCATGGCGGCCCCGATCCGCCGGCACGCGATGCCGTGCTCGATCCAGAAGTTGCGGACGGCGGGGTCGGGATGGGTGAGGGTGAATCCGTCGGCGGCCAGCGGATGAGAGAAAAAGGTCGGATTAAAGTCCATCCCCAGGCGATTGGCCTTCGCCCAATCGATCCAGCTCTGGAAGTGGCAGACCTGGATCTCGTTGCGGTCGACGGACTTACCGCCGTGATCGAGGTAGCAGGCGTGCAGGTTCAGCCGGTGGTGGCCAGGGACCAGGCTGAGCGCCTTTTCGATGTCGCTCCGCAGCTCATCGATGGTCCGCGCCTTGCCCGGGTAGTTCCCGGTTGCCTGGATCCCGCCGCCGGAAAGCTCGGCGCCCACTTTTTCAAATCCGCCGACATCGTCGCCCTGCCAGCAGTGGAGCGAGATCGGAATCGTCTCCAGCACCTTCATGACGGCGTCGACATCCACGCCGAATTCGGCATATCGTTCCTGCGCGATCCGATAAGCCTGAATGAGAGTCTGCTCTTTGATCATGATTGCCTCTTAGAGCTACAAGTCCACCACGCGCCGCGCGGCTGCGCGTTCGCCAACCGTCGCGTGGGATGAACATCCCGCCCACATCATAATTAGGTGCATCGCACAGCGCAAGCACTATTCGGAGTTCACGAGCGAAAATTCTGCATTGCGAAACGCAAATGGCCTCCGCCCCCGCCAGAGGGTAGCGAAACGCCCAATTAAGCCCTCAACAACTTAGTATAGGAGTTTTTATACTTGAAATCTGGAATCGAGTGTATTAACAGCGGCGCGGGGCAGACCTGCTGGTGCGGCCTGCCCCGATTTGTGTGCAGTGCTAGAAGCGGATGCGCGCAGAAAGCGCCATGTGCCGCGCCTGAACCTGTGCGCTTTGGACCGTACCGAACGCGGCGTTGGTGTTCGCGCCGTTGGCGAAGTTCAGAGTCAGCGAAGTGTTCGGGTTGCTCGGGTTGAAGTGGTTCAGGGTGTTGAAGCTCTCCACCCGGAGTTCGAGGGTCACCTTCTCCTTGATGCGGGTCATCTTGGCCAGGGACAGGTCCAGATTCCACAGCCACGGACCGTAGAACAGGGTCGGCGGCGTATTGCCGATGCCCAGTGAGTTAGCCGACGGCAGCGTGAAGTCCGCCGCGTTGAGTGGAACCTGTAAACGCGGATCTTCGGTAGCGGAAGGCAACTGTCCGCTCGGCAGGAACACGTTGTTGCCCATCTGGCAACGGAAGGGCAGGTATGCGGTCGGCGTGCCCGTCCAGTACTGCGAAGGCTGGCCGGTGGCCCCGCAGCCCACCGTGTACGGAGTGCCGGCGAAGATCGAGCCGTTGCCGTTCAGGTACCAGCCGTCCAGCACCGCCTTGGTGAAGGCGTTGCTCCACACTCTGCTGCCGCCGGGGATATCGTAAGCGAAGTTGAAGTTGATGGCGTGGCGGCGGTTCAGCACGTTCTTGGTCAGTTCCGCGTTCACAAACTGGTTCAACGCCGTTTGGCTGTCGCCGTTGTAGACGATCGTCCGCGAAAACGTGTAGTTGACGTTCCACTGCACGCGCCCGGTACGGCGGTTCAACTGCATCTGCAGCGAATTGTAGTTGTTGGTGTAGCTGTTAGTGAACTCGATGATATTGCCGATGCCGGCGTAACCCGTCATCGCGCGAATCAGGTTGGTCGAGTAGAAGCCGGGGTTGGCCGGGTTCGACGTCGGATCGATGAACTGCGTCTGCGGACAGCCGCCCTGAACCGGAACGGCACAGCCGGAAGGCTTCCACGTGGTCAACGGCGCCACCGCATTGCCGTCGTACATTTCGCCGTAGCCGTTGCGCAGCGCGTTGCCGACGTATGAAATGTCCGCGATCATGTGGAACGGCAACTCGCGCTGGATGCCGAAGCTCCAGTTGTAAGTCGCCTGCGGAATTTCATTCGGCGTTCCGCCGATCAGGTTCTGCGGTGTGTACACGGACTGCGATCCGGTCAGGTTCTGGAAGCTCGTGTAGACGATCGTCGGGGCCAGGAACGTCGGCGGCACCATCATCGGGCCCTGGCCGGCGGACAACGCACCGATGTAATCCACCGTCCAGTTGCGGCCTGTCGTGATGCCGAAGCCGCCGCGCAAGGCCGTCTTGCCGTCTCCAAACACGTCCCACGCGAAACCGACGCGGGGCGAAACCTGGATCGGCGCCACGTTCCAGAAATGCGTGTTGTAATACTTGATCCCGGAGTAGGGGAGGGCGCTCGCGGCGTAAGAAGAGGTGTCGAA
>PMTT01000040.1 GCA_003167275.1 Bryobacterales bacterium
GGCTTCCACCAGGAACTGGCCGATGATGTCGCGACGGCGCGCGCCCAGGGCCTTGCGCACTCCGATCTCGCGCGTTCGCTCGGTGACGCTCACCAGCATGATGTTCATCACCCCGATGCCGCCGACCAGCAGGCCGAGAGCGGAAATCGCGATGGCCACCAGGCCGATCAGGCCGGTAATCTTGTCAAACTGCTGGATGATCTGGTCGGGAGTGGAGATCGAGAAGTCGTCGGCCACGCCGGTGGGAAGATGGCGCAACCGGCGGATTACGCCCTCCACCTCGTCGTAGGCTTCCTGGCGCAGGCCCTGCTTGGCTTTGGCGGTGATCATGAACCGGTCCACTTGCGGGTAACGGCTCTGGGCGGTGTGGAGCGGCAGGTCGACGGCATTGTCCATGCCGTTCTCGCCGAAGAAGCCGCCCTTGGCTTTGGCGTAGACCCCGACCACGATGTACTCGGCGCCATCCATCATGAGGGTGCGGCCCACGGCGCTTCCGTTGGGGAACAGGGCCTCGGACACGCTCGACCCGAGGATCACTACGTGGGCGGCGCGCTGATCCTCCTCTGGAGTGAAGAAGCGGCCGAAATCGAAATCGCGCGGCGAAATCTCCGTCATGTTGGTGGAGCGGCCACTGACGTTGATGGTCTCGGACTCGAAACCCGGCACCCGCACGGTGATCGGCTTACCATCCACCACCGGCGGAATCAGGAGTTCCAGCCCGGTGTCCTGAACGGAGAAGCACCATCGTTTGATGTAGTCGGCGTAGTCAGCCTTGAGCGGGCGGCGCTTGGCTTCTTTGGGAATCCGGTTGTCCTGGCTGGGATCGCCGGAGGTGCGGAAGAGGAAAATATTGTCGGGGCCGAGCTCCTGGAAGAAGGTCACGACTCCCTGGCGGAGGCCTGTGAGCAGCGACGCCACCGTCACTACGGTGGTAATGCCGATGACGATCCCCAGGATGGTGAGCAGCGAGCGGAAGCGGTGGGTCCAGACCGCGCCCACCGCCATATGCATGTTCTCGGTGACGCTGATATTCACGATCTACTCCGCACGCAGGGCCACCACGGGGTCCAGTTTGGCGGCGCGCGAGGCGGGATACCAGCCGGAGACGACGCCCACGATGCTCGATACGCCGATCGCCAGAACCACGTAACCCATGGTGATGTGCAGGGAGAGGTCGAAGATCTGGCCGAGCACCATGGTGAAACTCGCACCCAACACGATGCCGAAAGCGCCGCCCATGACGGAAAGCACCACGGCCTCGATCAGGATCTGCATCATGATGTCGCCATGCCTTGCGCCGAGAGCCTTGCGTATGCCGATTTCGCGGGTACGCTCGGTGACGCTGACCAGCATGATGTTCATGATGACGATGCCGCCCACGACCAGCGAGATGCAGGTGACCGGCACGACGATCGCGGCCACCAGTCCCAGCAACTGGTCGATGAAGCCGCGGATGGCGTCGGGTGTGAGGCTGTCGAAGTTGTCCGCCTCGCCTGGCCGTGCGTGGAAACGCGTGCGCAGCACCACGCGGGTTTCGTCCAATGCTCCTTCCAGGTCGAGGCCGCTTCCTGGTTTGGGACGGCCGAAGACGGCGAAACCGGTACCGGGGCCGTACATGCGATTGAAGGCGGTGGCCGGGATGTAGATGGACTTGTCCTGATCGCGTCCGAAGGCGGAGCCCAGGCGCTCCTGCACGCCAACCACGGTAAACTCGATGCCCTCGATGCGCACGATCTGATTGATGGGCGAGGTGTCGCCGGTGAACAGCGTGGTCCGGACGGTGTCGCCGATGACGGCGACGAAGGCGCGGGATTTGTCTTCCTGGTCGGTGAAGAAGCGGCCGTCCACCACGCCGATGTCGCGGATGCTNNNNCCGGTGGCCACGATTTGCGCCACCATGAACGACTCGGAGCCGAAGGCCTTGGCGGTCGATTGCTCGGCATAGACGCCCATGCCCGCGATGGCGGCGCCGACCATGATGACACTGGCGACTCCGATGATGACGCCGAGAAGCGTCAGGAAGCTCCGCAGTTTGTGGCCGCGGATCGAGTCCATCGCCAGGTGGAACGCATTTTGAAATTGATGCCAGGAGCGGGAAGACTCCAGGCCAGGTTGAGCCATTTCTTCCAGGATAACGTAAGATGGAGGTTCGGCACCGCGAATGCCACTTCTCCGTCTAGCTTATTCGATGCAATTCCTGATCGCTTTGATCGCGGTTTTCGTGCTTTGGAGCCAGGTGGGCGGCCAGAGCCACCTGGACCTGATGCCCTGGTATCTGAAACTGGGACTCGGCGCGGGCGCGGCGTTCGCCACTGTGAAGGCGACTGCGGCGGCCGTGTCGCAGGACCGGCCCTGGAGCGGGCCAACCCTGAAATGGTTTGGGATTGTGTTGGCGCTGCTGGTGGGTTGCGGGATGGCCAGCTACTACTACCACGTGTACGGCGAAAGTGACGATACGGACCAGCCGGACTCGCAGACTTCCAGCCGGGCGGCGCCGCCCATTCCGCGTATGGTGGGGCGGACCCCCTGGGCCGCAGGCGACCCCCTGGTCGCCTTTCGTTCGAACAACGATCCCTGTTGAGTGGCCTCACGCGGACAAGCCGACCGGGGGTCGGCTGCGGACCAGTGGGTCCGCCCCACAAAGATCCCGGCATTGATGCGGGGTAACTACCGACTTTTTGCGAATCGGCAGCGTCCTACAGGAGAAGAAAATGCTCCGACTATCTCTATTGGCACTTTTGGCAGTGGTTTCGTTCGCACAGGATGCAAGCGAGGTCTTCAACAAGCCGCCGGCGCGCGTGGACCAGGCGCTTCGCGAACGGATCCACCAGTTCTTTCAGTATCATGTGACGCAGGATTTCCACAAAGCGGAGGCGCTGGTAGCCGCGGACACCAAGAAGTACTTCTACAGCCACAACAAGCCCGGTTACCTCAGTTGCGAAACCGGGAAGATCGTCTATTCCGACGACTTCAAACGCGCCAAGGCGACCATTACCTGCGAGCAATACGTCATGGCTCCGGGCTTCGCGGATAAGCCGATCAAGGTGCCGTTCGGCAGTACATGGAAGATTGAGAAGGGCAAGTGGTGCTGGTATGTGGACCAGGAAGCTTTGCGCAACACCCCCTTTGGCAAGATGACGGCAGGCGCCCGAGGCGGTGGAGGAGGACTCCCCGCCGTCATTCCGGACAGTGCGGCTTTCGTCATGACGCTGGTCAAGGCTGATAAGAACTCGGTCAGCCTGAAACCAGGCCAGTCTGATACGGTGACGATCCGGAACACAGCGGCGGGGCTTATGGACATCAGCTTAGAGGGAAAAATCCCTGGTATCGAAGCGAAGCTTGATCATGGCAATTTGAAGGTTGGCGATCAAGCGGTGCTGACGCTACAGGCTGCCGATGGAGCTAAGTCCGGCATTGTGAACGTCAGGGTGGAACAGACTGGACAGGTGATCCCGATCCAGGTCTCCGTGCAGTGATGGGTGTTGGTGTGACTAACTGATCTGCAGATACCAGCCGGGGCCGACGGGCGCACCGAACTTTTCGTAAGTGTGGCCGTCCGGCTGCGGCGGAGTCGTCATCCCGGATGGGAATGTGTCGCCCACGAGCGCGGTGTACCACTTGTTACCGGGAGCCTGGCTGGACGGGCCGCCGATCATGATCACGTTCGCTTGAGTGTTGACCGTGTTGTCGGCGTTGCAGGTGACTGCCGCGCCTTGCGGACACACCGGCGTGGTGCCGATCTGGTAGAACACGAAGCCATCGGCATTCGCAGGCGCCAGTTCCCAGGCATTCGGCGGCTTGGGTGGCACCCGGCGGTCCGCGGGAATATTCTCGCCGCTCTGCATGTTGGCCACGTAATCAGCGTACGCGGAGGCATACCGGGTCTTCAGGGCATCGTTTAACATCGCCACATTTGCGATCGAGCAGGCCAGGACATTCGCCTGGGCAGCCGCGAGCGAGGTTTGATCGGCGCTTAACAACGTTGTTGGAGTAGTGCTCATAAATCTCCTGATTCCAGGTTAGGAGATGGTCTTCGGGCTGCGGCCCCTGCTTCCCTGTAAGTGGTTCATTAGATGGAGCAAATATTTTTGTAAAGTCTGTGACCGTCTTGCAGAACTCC
>PMTT01000286.1 GCA_003167275.1 Bryobacterales bacterium
GCGTTAAGTCGCCGTCGCTGGGCCCGAAACCACCGTCAGGGTGTAAGTCTGGTCCACTCTGTTTTCAAGCGCGTCCTTACAGTGAACCGTAAACGCAAAACTGTCACCCGCCTGGGTAGGTGTCCCGCCCACTGTGACCCCAGCCGCCTCATTAGTAATGGTTAGGCCTTGCGGCGTCACCGCATCGGAGAGCGTGTGGGTATAAGGCGCCAGCCCCCCGGAGGTGAGCACGACGGGGCTGTACGCCACGCCCACCGTTCCATTCGTCAACTGGTTGTAGACCGAACCGGCCGGCTGAGGCGCCTCTATGAAGTCGGCGACTACCAGGATGAGTCCGGTTTCGGCTCCGTGCCCCTGGATCTTGCACCCGTAGTTAACCTTTACGGTCTGGCCTGTAGGGATCGCCCCACCGCTCGAAACAGGCTGGAAGTTATCGGAATTGTCGCCTGGCCCGACCTGGAATCTCGGCCCAATCTGGGGCTGGCTCGGAAATGAGGGCCAATGCGCTTCGGTATCTTCGTTCCGCCAAAAAACAAGCTGGCTTTGCGTGACCGTCACTGTCTGGAATGCCCCTTCATTCGGACCTTTGGTGATCGTGATCTGTTCTTCGTCGGGCATCGGAAATCCTTCCCTTCTTTTGGAAAGGGCGTGATCCGGCAACCTCCGTCAGCGATGCGGACGAAGGCGGTTCTTGGGCCGGGCTCTCTCGTCCCTTTCTTTGGGATGCGTGTGATAGTGGAGTGAGTGTATACGAAAACGCGGTTCAGTGTCAATAAGAAATCGAATAGAAAATCGTATTACTACATCACAAGAAAATACGCCTGGATCGCACGCGCTTAGTAATTCCGATAAAGTACGTAATATGACATTTCCCGGGTCGGGAATCTTCTTCCCCTCAGAACTGTAACCTGATCGCAATCTGAATCAATCGAGGCCCGCCAATAGGTCCCCCCGTCGTCCCGACCGCGGTCGCGACGGCGGACCCCAGCGTTTGGGTAATCCTGCCGAAATTCGCATTGCTCATATCGCCTATGGGTTTCGCGAAGTTGGTGTGATTGAGAGCATTGAAGAAGTCCGCGCGGAATTCCAGGTGGGTTTGTTCGCCGGCCTTCGCCCCCAGGAAAAACCTCTTCGACAGAGCCACATCGGAATTCTGCAGGCCCGGTCCATAATACGAATTGCGACCGGAAGTGCCGTCCTGGCCGGCAAGATTCGCGGTGAACCAACTCGGGTCGAAGGCCGCATCGGGATTGCGATTGTCCTGTGGAACCGGTCCGGGCTTCGCCAGGTTGGGCCGGTTTCCGCCGTCGGGGCTGGTGCCCGGGCTGGTCTGGTTGAAGCCGCTGGCATCGGGACCACCGGTCACCACGGTGAAGGGGCTTCCCGACTGCAGAGTGGTAATGCCCGAGAGCTTCCATCCGCCAAGCACGGCGCGGGAGAAGCCGTGAACCGTCCCTGCCGGCAAGTCAATGCCGTAGAACAGCACGAAGCGTTGGCGCACGTCGAAAGCCGAGGGCCCGTGCTCCAACCGCAGATTCGTATTATCGATGGGCGCTCCTGTTTCCCCGGGCAGGTTCCCCGATCCGAAGTAGGACGAGTTGTAATCCAACGACTTACCCAGCGTGTAGGAAGCCTGTACGAACATTCCGTGGCGCCCCTGGTGTTTCGCCGTCGCTACCAGCCCGTTATAGTTTGAGCTTCCGATCGACTTAGCGATCTGCGACTGTCCCCACTGGTTGTACGGGAATACCTGTTCATTCGGTGCTGCCGTGCCGCGCTTCGTGGGGTCGCGCACGATGACGCCGGGCTGATTGAGATCGATGTACATACCCAGACTGTGACCGGAGCTTCCCTGGTAATCGGCTTCCAGGCTGAGCGATTTACCCAACTTGCGCTCGATCCCGAAGTTATATAGATAAGCGTAAGCGCTCTTCAGGTTGGGGTCTATTCCCTGAAACGAAAGTATCCCCACCGTTGGCGTGCCCGGTCCCTGCTTCCCGAAGTTTGAAATCAGCGGCACATTCTGGTTAAAGGCCAGGGGCCAGGCAAACTTGGCGGGCTGCGTGACATTCGCGGTCTGCGTGGTCTGCAGATTATAGGGCGCGCCCAGAGCCATCGCGGATGGTACGTTATTGAAAAGGTCGTCGTAGGCCACGCGAAAGCCGCCGCGAATCACGGTGTTGTCGCCGCCCAGGATCGCGCGCCCTATTCCCGGCGTATAGGCAAATCCCACCATGGGCGCGAAGTTGTTGCGATCGGAGTAGACGCCGCTCGCGGGCAGATGGAACGGCGCCGTCCCAAGGACTAATGAAGACGGGCCGGTCAACGCCGGATTGATACTCAAAAGCTGGTTGCTGCCGACCACTACCGGACCGAATCCGGGCACGAAGTTGGTGGCATGCTCGCGGTTCTCCGCAACCGATGAGGGATATTCATAGCGCACACCGAAGTTCAGGGTCAGATTGGGGCGCACTTTGAACTCGTCTTGCCAGTACGCGTCCCAGGGGTAACGCCGCCAGTACGCCTGCGTGCTTCCGGTGCGGAGCGTGGAAGTCATGATCATGCCTTTGGCGAAATCCGCGAAGGTCTGGAAGTTGACGGCGCCGCGCTCGGCCCGGTCCAGATACCGGCTCAGGTCTTCGCGGCGGATGTGATAGCCCCAGCGCCAGGTATGCCGCGACGCCCCGAAGGGAGCATGGACGGTCACATTCTCGAACAGTTCCACGGTATTCGACGCGCGTCCCTGCGGGAAATTCTGATTAGTCCCCAACACCGCCAAGCCCCCGCCCACTGTAATGGTGGGGAGTCCCGAGTCCAGGGGATTGTTTGCGGCATTCACCACACCGGGCAGAGGAGCCCCGTTGACCGCGGTGAAGAGGGACGACGCGTCCAGGCCATAATCCTGGACGGTCCGTTGCTCCGCATCGCGCGAGAAGCCCAGGCGCAACTCATTCAGAAACGATGGCGAGAATGTGTGGACCTCGCTCAGCGCCGCGGAGACCTGCGAGAAGGGGCCGCTATTGCCGCCGGTCAAGGGCGTAGGTCCTGGAGCAAAGCTTGTGCCCCAGTACTCGGTCCAGCGCGCCGAGAGTTGATCGCGCTCGCCCAAGCGATGGTCCACGCGAACCAGACCGGTGTCGTCGGAGTTGTTGTTCTTCACGTTGGCAATGTAGTTCAAGGCGCCGTTTGCGTTGGGGAGCGGCCAATACGCCAACAGGCGCTCGGAGATGGGGTCGGTGACCGTGGCGCGTTGGGCAACGCTCGGCACCAGGGCGGAGGTCACAGTCGGAGCCACCTGGCGGAATCCTTCGTACGATAAGAAGAAAAACGTCCGGTCATGCCTGAGAGGTCCGCCAACCGTGGCGCCGAACTGGTTGCGGTTTAGCTTATCCTTCGGCCCGCTCAACTTGTTGGTGAAGAAATCGGCGGCGTCCAGCACCGTGTTGCGGACGTATTCGAATGCCGAGCCGTGCAGGCTGTTGGTGCCGGTTTTGGTAACGATGTTGACCTGGGCGCCGCTCCCACGTCCGAATTCCGGCAAGGGAACGCTGGTCTGGACGGCGAACTCCTCCACCGCGTCGGTAATCCGGAAGAGGTTGAGCGGCTGGTTGGTCTGCGTGTCCTGGTTGCTGATGCCGTCGAGCAGGTAGACATTGGATTGAGATCGCGTCCCCGCGGAGTTGAACCCGTTCCCCTGGGTGCCCGGTGCGGCCGGCACGATCCCGGGAGTGAGCAGCGCCAGATCCAGGTACTGCCGGCCATTGAGCGGAAGACTGGCGATCGTCGGGCGATCGGTCACCGATCCCAAGGTGGATCGGTCATTCTCCAGGAAGGGGAATTCAGCGGCCACCAGGATGGTCTCCGAAAGGTCGCCGAGCACCAGCGAAACATCCGCTGAGGTAACCTGATCTACCTGCACCGTCACCTGTGGAATGGTGGCGCGTTTGAAGCGAGGCGACTCTACCGAAAGCGACCAGACCCCGGGCGCCAGTTGGAGAAACTCGAACTCCCCGCGCACGTCCGAGACGGCCAACCTCTGCTGGTTGGTTTCGGTATTCATCACCGACACCTTGGCGCCCGATACGGCGGCCCCGGACGGATCGGTGACGATTCCCCGGATGTTGCCCATGGGTGAGGCGAGGGTGGCACCCGGGAAGAGGAGAATGATGGCGATAGAGAAAAAACCGCGGCGCACAATCTTACGCGCACAATTGTAAGCTTGAAGGTTTTCCATCAGGGCCGGCAAAGATTTCCAAGCATATCATACAGACAGCTTCAGTAAAGTTACATCAATACAAACCGGAAAAATAAAAGAAATATTTGACAACCGTGCCGCTCGCGGCATATATATTGTGCATTCCGCGCGGCGGAATTCTGACCGGGCGGCTTGTAAGACGAGGGGAACCTAATGGCTATCAGCGAGGTTTCGGCCAAGAGCCGCTACGAGCAGTTCCGCGAGATCATGGACGCCGCCGCGGGCAAGAGTACGGCCGACTACGGCGGCCAGGGCCGCTTTTGGAACCTCAAGCTTCCCGACCTGTTGAAGGCGTCCCTGCATGGCATTCCGCTCATCGCGCCGGAACAGGAGCGCAAGGCCTCCTGTTGCCACTCCGGACCGGGCGAGAGCCGCTCCGCCCGATCGGGCCTGATCCGAGGCCTGCGCGGCGAAGCGCCCTTCGACGGTCTCAGTTTCCCGCGCCTGCCCTGGGGCTGCGAAGCCGTTAAGGAGGAGTGCATCCAGCTCATCGCCGCGTGGATCGACGATGGCTGCCCGCCGACCGACGGACTGGTATCCCTCACCGTCGCCGATCCTCCGGACAAGCCCGTCATGATCACCATCCAACGCTCCGCCCCGCCCGCCAGCCCGGCGCGGACCGGCGACGCGTTCGTCTTCTCCGAGACCGGAGTCAACGAGTACCTGTACCAACAGGGCGAGCCCAAGCAGCGCATGAACGTGGATTGCATGAGCGAGATCCAGCTCGACAAGCTGCGTTTCGCCATGCGTGAGTTGTACGAGCTCGATAAGTGGCCGGAGGATTCGCGCAATTACAATAACCTGGCGCTGATTCATCAGAACCATTGCCAGCACGGATGGGAGCGCTTCCTGCCCTGGCACCGCATTTACCTGTACGAGTTCGAGCAGGCCCTGCAGGACCATTGCCCCGACGTGACGGTGCCGTATTGGGATTGGACCATGCCCCAATATTGCCCCGAAACCCCGGCCTCGGGGGTCCGCATTCCGCCGTCGTTCATGGCGTTTCTGCGGCCGGCCTCGCTGAAGTATCTCGCGGCCAATGGCTTCACCCAGGCGGAGATCGATAAGCTCGCCGCGATCGTGGGCATCCATTACTATTCGCAACAGAAGTTCTTTCAGGCGGCCGGCGAAGAGTTCAACTCGGGCGACAAGCGCAAGCGCCTCATCGACGCCCTGCTGGCGGCCAATGCGCTTTGGTACCCGCTGCGCTATCCGGGCGAATACCAGGATTCCAGCGGCAAGCCCACCACCATCAACAAGGCCATCCACTATCACTACCCCACCGCCAACGATATCGAGCAGATCCTGAGCCTGCGGACCTTCCGCGATTTTGGAGGCGGCAGTCTCTACGACGATGCCTTCGGCTTCATCGATCAGAATCCGCACAACACCCTGCACATCTGGACCGGCGGGCAGAATCCCGACAAGTCCTCCGCGCCGCTTCCCGAGGATCGCAACAAGGGCGTGCAGGTGGCCGGCCGCCGCTTCCACAGCCGCGACGATCTCTACAGCCAGCCGCCCTTGGGCGACATGTTCAGCAACCTGACCGCATCCTACGACCCGGTCTTCTGGCCGGTACACTCCAACGTGGACCGGCTCTGGTGGGAATGGCAGCAGCTTCATCCCAACTCCAACCCGGTGGAACTGGATGCGGTGCTGACGCCCTGGAGTTACACCATCCGCGAGACACTCGACATGCAGCGCTTCGGCTACGAGTATGTGAAGTGCACTTACATCGTTCCGGTGGGCGCGTCCGAGCCGGTGGGGCGCTTCGTTTCGCGCGGACTGGAGATTCCCGAGCCGGTGCGGCGCGGGTTCGGACGCGCGGAAGTGCGCCTGCACCGCGTGCCGCAGTTGCCGCGCTCGTGCTTCATCCGGGTGTTTCTGAACCTGCCGGACGCGGATGCCGCGACCCCGCTGGAACATCCCAACTATGCCGGTTACCTGGCGATCTTCGGGCACGGTTCGTGCTATGGAGGGCCGGGCCACTGCGACCCGCCTCCGCCCCGGGCCCGCAAGTACGATCTTCGGCCGCGCAGTCACAACACACCGCGGAACCATCGGATCAATGTCACCAGTTGCGCGCAGCGCCTGATCCACGACGGCGCCACCTCGTTCCAGATTTCGCTGGTGGTGATCGGCGTGGATTACCAGGAAGAGAACGAACTGGTGCGCCTCGAAGGCGTGTCGTTGAATTTTCTGGACTGAGTCACAACCGAAAGAGGAGCCATCACGTGCCACCCATCTATCGCATACACCCCGGCATCGGCATCGCCCGGTTGGGAGACAGCCCCGTCGAGTTCTATATTGGGCCGGAGAAACCCGCCGCCCTGCCCACCGCTTGCGATGCAGAAGGCAATCCGCTGCTGTCGCCCGATGGCAAGTCCGAAGCCGCCATCACTACGTTCAAGGACATCGAG
>PMTT01000278.1:0-7603 GCA_003167275.1 Bryobacterales bacterium
CGCGGACCCGAGGATCACAAGGGTCCACGGCTGCACGATTTTCGGCATCGATTCACCGTCCGCACGTTGGTCGAGTGGTATCGGTCCAATGAAGATATCGAGCGGCGCTTGCCGGTTCTGTCCACATTTCTGGGACACGGCCGTCGCAGACACCTACTGGTATCTCTCCGTGGAACCGGAACTGATGGGGCTGGCCACACGCCGCCTGGAAATCAGATGGGGGCTCCCACATGAAGAATGAGAGCGGATTCCCCCGCTTGCTGGAACGCTTTTTCACCCAACGTCTGATCGCACAGCGGCAGGTCAGCACCCATACAATCGCCTCCTACCGCGATACGTTTCGACTGTTGCTGCAGTTTGTCGAGAAGCAATCGGGCAAACCGCCCTTCAGGCTCGCCCTCACCGATCTGGATCCTCCCTTGATTGGCGCGTTCCTGGACGGATTAGAAAAGGATCGGGGAAACGGCGCTCGCAGCCGTAACCTGCGTCTGACGGCGATCCGGTCGTTCTATCGGTACGCCGCATACGAGGAACCCGCTCAATCCGGTCTGATCCAACGGGTGCTGGCCATGCCGGCCAAACGCTACGAAAAGAAGTTGGTGGGCTTCTTGATCCGGCCCGAGATCGAAGCCATTTTGGATGCGCCCGATCTGGATACGTGGACCGGCCGCAGAGATCGAACATTCCTGCTGGTTGCCGTGCAAACCGGCTTGCGGCTATCGGAGATGACTAGCCTGTGCCGGGAGGACGTGGTTTTGGGAACTGGCGCACATGTGCGATGCATGGGCAAGGGCGAAAAGAGCGCTGCACTCCCTTGACGAAGCAGGCCGTCGACACGGTCAAAGCTTGGCTGCAGGAGGCCCCGCGCGACGCAGGCAGCAATCCCATCGTGTTTCCGAGCACGCGGGGAACCAGATTCAGCGCCGACGGGGTGCAGTTTCTACTCGCCAGGCATGTTGCCACCGCGCAACAGCAGTGCCCTTCGCTGAAGACCAAACGGGTGACCCCCCATGTGCTCCGTCACACCGCCGCCATGGAACTCCTGCAAGCGGGCGTCGATCGCTCGGTGATCGCGCTCTGGCTCGGACACGAGTCCATTGAAACAACGCAGATGTATCTCGATGCCGACCTCGCGCTCAAGGAAAAGGCGTTGTCCAAGACGACTCCCTTGCCGGATGCGAAGTCGAATCAGCGCTATCGGCCGGATGACCAGTTGCTGGCCTTCTTGAAGAGCGTGTAGGCCCGCCGGACTATGCCGAGTCCCAGACCACGTGTTTTCTGCCTGCTGCCGTCATAGCAGGCCTTCAGTCAATGAGCTGGAACTCTACTCGGCATAGTCCGGAACTCGGCATAGTGGCGAAGGGAATGGATTGTGGGGCGTGGAAGCCCCGCTCCACGAGGGAGGCCGATCTTCTCGACGATATCGTGAAAACGGTTTCGGCGTCATGCAGCAGCAACGGGCGCCTGCGATTTCCTGCAACGACGCGCCTTGTCGGAGCATAGAGCTTGCTACCGAATGGCGGAGAACATGGGCGGCACCACGACTCGGGCAAACGACACCAGCCCGGTGCATGGCCTGGGCAGCGATCATCGAGACTGCACAGTGATTCGCGAGAGCCCGAAAAGGCGCCCGGGATCGAATAAATAGTGTATCCATGGCGGTCTGAGGACGACCGTCCTTGATGTAGCTGGCGATAGCATCGCCAATCTCCTGCGTCAACGGCATCAGTGTCTGCCGTCGGCTCTTCCCTGAAACAGAGATCGCAGCTTCCTTCCAATCAAGGTCGCCCAACCGAAGTTGCACGACATCGCCCGCCCGAAGCCCTAACAGGCTGCGGAAAAACTCCCTTTTCTCCAATTGGCTCACGTAGAATCAACAAGTTAGCGACCGTTTTTGGCCATTTTTGGCATTTTTCCGCAGCCTGCTAAGCGAGCAACGGTAGAATGGCGCGATCCCGTTTGCCGGCTGGCGTAGCCGGATCACACGAAGCAATCACCCGTTCGACTTCCTCGGACTGCAAATATCGCGGCAAGGACGAAAGCCGCCAATGCGCGAGCACGGGGATGGATCCCTCCAAACCGGCAGCGCACTTGCCGTCGGCGATCAGAAATCGCAAAAACATGCGGACGGCCGTGGTGCACTGTTTTGCCGATGCCCATCCGCACCTTTGACTGGTATCCAGGATAAACTGCCGCAACGTGTGAGCATCAAACCGGCCCGGATCTTCTCCCATCCCAGGCTCTTAAACAAATCGCGCAGGTGGAGGCTGTAGTTATAAAGCGCGGCATCGCAGGTGGCGCGTTGCTGGCGCATCCAGCCACGGAATGAGACCAACAGGGCTGGCTCCACAATGATCTCCTCTACGGCTCGGGTCATGACTACATCGGCGAACGGGCATAGCGGAGGAACAGACGCGCGCCCTTCCGGAGGTCCCTCCGGTGTGTGCGGCCATATCGTGGGCATCGACATCGACTCAGGTGCTGGACAAACTCCTCGATCATCGGTTCGTCCAAGGCGGCGATCACCTTGCCTCTACGACTAGCCCAATGGATAAGATGCTCGGCCGCTCGAATGTGCCTCCGCGCCGTGATCTCTGCATAGCCCGCCTGGCATAACTCTTGAGCAAAACCTTCCAGCAGACGGCCATCTGGACCGTCGCGCAGTTCCTGGATACGCAAGGGTGACTCGAAAACTCTGTCAACGTGATTCCTGATTTCCCTCCATATCCCTTAAGACGTCTCGATTATGCGAAGTTAAACGTTCACTGGGCATCTCAATCCGACTTGAACCGATGGAGGTATCGTCGTTGCTAGGCCGCTTCTCTCGGCATAAAAACGGACTCCGCATTAAATTCTCCTTGGAATGGGCCATGCAGCCCAAGGATCTTCAGCCGAGTGATTGGGCGCAACGACTCGGTTATGTCCGCGTATTTGCCCGTCATCGGGCGCGCGGATGTGGATCTTCGGTCGGCTAACCATTTCTTTCTGAACGACTATGGCCGCCGCCTGGATGTATCCGCCGTTCACCGAAACGTTCTACGATCTGTCACGGCAGATGACTTGCACAGACCAGAGGACCATAAGGGCCCGCGGCTGCACGATTTTCGGCATCAATTCGCCGTCCGTACGCTGGTCGAGTGGTATCGTCCAATGTGGACATCGAGCGCCGATTGCCGGTTCTGTCCACATTCCTGGGACACGGCCACGTCGCAGACACCTACTGCTCATGATGATCCATCCACAAATCGGCCAGTACCGAGCTGCCTCTCCGGCGCGGTCGTCCACTACCTTGTCCAAGTTACGATCCACTCGTGCTCTGCAAGGCCTTCACCGCCCCCCGGTGCACTCCTGACCAGACTCTCTTACTGGTTCCCGACACTTCCCGGCTTCCCCCAACCCCGCCCACAAATCCAACCTCATCCTCACTTCGCTCCGCCTCATCATCTTCATACATAACCGCGAAACCGAGCAAGCCCATTAAATGCACGCCCGGGCCCGCGGTCTAGTTCACTGCGCTGTTTACTCGGTTCCGCGGCGGTCAGAATTCGTTCCCCTCCCCGGCCTCTCGCCGCCGAAGAACCGGGTACACCTTTTCTCAGTCACAGATGTTCGCAGATTTCTTTGAGTCCGATAAACACTGATTCTAAAGTTACTTAGCGATTATCGCCGAGCTCAACCGCCGCTTTCTGCCTTTGCCCTGTGGCTAAACTGATCGTCAAGAGGTTCGCTCTTCCCGTGCCTGTCCGGCGCGGGTTTCTCATTTTCTGGAGGTTTGATGATTACCCGTACGATTTTCGCGGCGGTGTTGCTGGCCTCATCCGCACTCGCCCGTCCGCCGCTCACCACCATTCAGGATGTCCTCTATAAAGCCGATGGTACGCGCTTCAACGGTACATTGGCAATCGTCTGGAGCAGTTTCCAGGCCGCCGACAGTTCTGCCATTGCCACCCAGAGCACCTCGGTCAAGGTTGTGGACGGCAACCTTCGGGTGCAACTCGTTCCCACAACCGGCAGCACGCCGCCCATGGTGTACTCCGTTACATACAACAGCGATGGACGTAACCAGTTCCATGAGACGTGGGCTGTTCCAGTAAGCGCACAGCCAGTCCGCTTGCGGGATGTCCGCGTCGCCGCGTCCACTCTGTCAGTCTCGGATACGAGCGGTGGAAGTAGTGTCGATGAATCTGACGTCGTGGGCCTCACGGCCGATCTCGCCGCGCGGCCGATCAAAGGGCCCGCCTACGCTGCCGGTAGTGTGGCGGTCGTGAACCAGACTGGGGGTCTCGACTCGGCCTCAGGTAACGCGACCGACTGTGTACACGTGGACGGATCCTCGGGCCCGTGTGGCAGCAGCCTGGGCGCTTCCTTCGTGGATGCCGAATCCCCTTCTGGCATTGTGGATGGCGCCAACACCCAGTTCACGTTGTCGGCGCTGCCGAATCCGTCGTCCAGCCTGGCTCTGTACCGTAATGGCATGCTGCAAAAGGTCGGCCAGGACTACGCGCTCGATGGGCAAATCCTGGTGTTCGTTTCTGCCGCCACGCCCCAACCTGGCGACACATTACTGGCTTGGTACCGTCTGTCGGGGGCTGGGGACGGCGCCTTTTCCTTCGTCGACAGCGACTCCCCTGCCGGCACAATGGATGGCGCGAACGCACAGTTCACGCTCTCCGCAGCGCCAAATCCAGCATCCAGCCTGGCGGTTTTCCGCAACGGGCTGTTGCAGAAAGTTGGTCAGGACTACACGGTCAGTGGGCAGGCGCTGGCGTTCGTCTCCGCAGCCACGCCGCAACCCGGCGACACGCTGCTGGCTTCGTACCGTCTCTCGGGCAACGACAGCAACTCGTCCCAACTGTATCCCAGCCCGCAGATAGTATGCGGCGGAACCGGAATGGCGACCGGCGCCGCCGTTCTGTCCAGCCTTGGAACCTGCTTCATTCCGGCGGGACTACTGTTGCCCGGCGACCGCGTGGAGGTGCGCTTCGATCTGGCGCATCAAGGCGCCGTTTCCGGCTTCAGCTTCGAGATTCACTGGGGCGGAACCGTGCTGTCCCACCGCGACGCCTTGGCGTCAGACCCGCTGGTCACGGGACGAGCCGATGCCGGCATCCTGACTACGGGCGCCCAGTTGAGCTTTCAATCCTGGGGAGCGATTCTACCATTCACTGTCGGTGTAGGGACCGCCGCCGATGCCTACAACTCCGGACTGACCATCGATTTTCAGGGGAATCTGGCTTCGGCGGCGGGCGACACACTGACGCTCAGCAATTTCACCGTAGTTAGGCTCCCGTAAGCGGATTGCCCAACCCCACTAGGGAGGCAATTGTGCCGACAAGGCCTGCCGCCCCTCTTGAGGACTGACTGGTCCTGGCCTGGCTCGGGTTCCGGGCAAGAGCCTCCAGGACCGGGCCTTGCAACTCCAATGAGGTAAACATCTCCCTCGGGCTATTTCTGCGAAGGGCACCAGGGTATGCATGACCACCGTTGTTGCTACTCGTAGAACCTTCGCCTCCGCCCCGACGGCGGGGATTAAGGTTAGAACATCCAACTCAGCCCCACAGTAGGGACGAAGTCGTGGAGCCACCCGTCAAGAGTCATTCCTGGGGCTGGCGTGATGACCTTGTGAGGAAACCTCGTGAGTTGATCGCGAAAATCGACTCGGCC
This sequence comes from Bryobacterales bacterium, assembly GCA_003167275.1. Classification (GTDB taxonomy): domain Bacteria; phylum Acidobacteriota; class Terriglobia; order Bryobacterales; family Bryobacteraceae; genus JAIQFL01. The sequence continues at coordinate 5,665 of PMTT01000278.1, forward strand.
GGTCATTCGCCCGCCGAGTCGGAACTTTAACCCAGCACCCGCGCTCAGCATTGGCTTCAATTCCTGGGTCCGGGTCAGATATGCGTACTCCATCAGGGGGCGATAGGCTATTTCGGCACCCGTCCCGCGAAAGATCTTGACGCCACCACCCACCGCAACATAAGGCCGTACACGCCCATGGCGGGTCCGTGCGTGCAGTACCAAATCGTATTGCAGGATATGGGCTTGCCCCGCGAACCCGGCAGTGGTCCCATTGGACCGAAGTCGCGCATCCTGCTCCTCGAAGAGGTACCGGATCTCGCCGCTCCAATGCGAATAAAGGTCATGCCCAATCAAGGCCCCGGCGGCAAGTCCAGGACTGAAACTGGCGATCACCGGAGTCGCGGTACCCCCGATTGGGTCTCCGGTCAGCAAGCCGCCGCCGCCCAGAATGCCGATCTCGCGTTGTTGCGTCCGCGCTACCAGGGCCAAGGCTAATAAAAGTAGGAGCTTTTTCGAGTCCACGCTGTCCCTTTCAATCCACTTTGTTCCTTTTGAGTTCCCGACACTCACCGCCACCAGTTAACCCACGGCAGGCACGCCTGCAGATTAAATCACCGCAGGCGCGGTTGCCGATTAATCCACAACACGCACGGTCACCGAAGCGGTCACGCCGCCCTGCGTAATAGTCAAAGGGACCTCGGTTCCAGTAGTCACTTTCGCTGGCGCCCTCGCGTTAATCTGGTACACGCCGATCTGCCCCGGCGCCAAGCCGGCGTAACTGACCGCTAGGGGTACATCGCCAAGCCGCACATCAGGAGCGAGTACCGCCAAGGCCGGGGGAGCCGATGGCGCAGGATTGCCCGCCGCAACCTCTGGCGATGTCTCGCCAAGCCCAGTCGCATAAATCCAGATCTCGTCATTGGAGTGGACCGGATTGGACGGCGTTACCAGTTGCTGGTTGGTGGCTTTGATCACAACCGGAATGCCCGTCAGGGGGCCCGCCGTTCCACTATGAAAAATGGCGGGTGCGGCCAGAGTCACGTTGAGATAGTAGTCGTCGCTCACGCCGCCCGGAGTATACAGGGTCATGGGAACCCGACCACTGATGTGCAAAGGCAATTGAGCATTGATCTGACCGGGCGAAGCGAACAACATTGGTATGGCAAAGCCGTTCACCATCAGGCATGACTCTCCAATGGCCGTCGGGAGCGGGATCTGTGCCGTGGCCACATTCGTCGGGTTCAGGTTCGTGCCGAACACGGCAATCAGCGACCCCGGAGCGAGAGTCGGCGTGAGGTCGGCTGCGTTCACGACGCCTTGGATCGCGGGCGGTGCGACTGCGGTATCGAAGTTCCACGACAGAGCGGTCAAGCCTGACACGGTGAGCGCGATCATAGTATTTCGGTTTGCCAAGGGCGCCAGCGTCCGAGTGAACACGGAACTGCCGCTGGCTGCCAGCGGCTGTTCGGCAACACGTGCCGGTAGAACCGGATTGCCGCCACCCAAATCGACACGCTGTACCGTGCCGTCGGCGACTGTGCCGCCTGACGGACCCGTCAAACCCAGGCCTTGGCCGTCCAGGAATGCGAAGCCGGATGGAAAGCCTGAACCAGTCCAGGTTTGGGTAGGTTTCAGTGAGGCGTTGAGCAGATTATTGCCAGCTACAAACTGGCCGGAGTCAGATGCGGCAAAGGAGCCGGCGAGGGCGGCGGCCAACTTACGCGAGACGGTGAAGGTGCCGGCCGAGGCGTCGTACAGCAGGATGTTCCCATCTGCGGAAGCAGCCAGAATCGCGCCGCCACCGGGGGTGGCAACCAACGCGGTGTCGGCGTTGATGGAATTCTGAAAGACTCCCAGGCTCGGCAATGTCACGGCAGTTTGGGAAACCAGGTCGATCTGATCGATGGTGTTGGTCCCTCCCGTCACGCGAGATGCCACAAGAATGGCATTGCCAGAG
>PMTT01000278.1:7627-12280 GCA_003167275.1 Bryobacterales bacterium
ACCTCGAAGAGCCCGGAACCATCAAATACCAGCACCTCGTTGCGATCCTGCCGGACCACATAGAAACGATCCCGGTCCGGATCGGCCAGTAGATCGGACAGGGTGCCGGGAATGTCAGTGGAGGATCCTCTTTCGTCGGGCCGCTGGTTGTTCACCAGGATCCGGACGGGCAACGACAGGTTCACCGATTCCGCGGATGTGATCGTAAGCGATCCGGATTGAGTGCCGCGACTATTCTGAAACTGGTGCGGATCGATCGTCACCTCTACCGACACGGGGGTCCGCCCGCTTGAGGGGGAAATCGTTACCCCCGCCAGGTCCGAGCTGAGGGCAAACGCAGTCCGTCCCCCGCCGGGATCCACAATGTTCAAAGTCTGAGTGATGGCGCCCTGTTGGCAGAAGCTGCCGTGAAACACAAGGTCCTCTTGGTCCACCGCCAGCCGCGGAAACTGGTTGAGTGACCCAACCTGCAGCACCACAACTCCGCTCTCGGAAACAGCATAGAGTGTATCGCCACGTGCATTCAGCAGGGCCCGGCCGGTCAGATTCTCGGGAAGAGCCAGACGTTCCCGGACCGTCAGGTTATCGGCATCCACGATCAACAGGGGGCTAGGCACACCTGGGTCGGCTTGAAGCTGCGGAATCTGAGCGTAAAGAACCCCGGCCGCGGAATCGACCGCGTGCGAACCGACAGCCAGCAAACCCGAAGGGCTGGCAAACTGCGCCAGCAAGACGCCCTGCCGGTTGAAAAGTCCCCAACCGGCCGCATAGTAGGAACCGTCGCCCGCCACGCTCACCACTCGCGGTCCCAGGGGCGGGGAAGCAGTGTAGCCGATCACCTGGAGTCGTTTTGCCGAAACGTCGTACATGACGCGAATGGTGTCTGCCAGACCGAAGATAAACCGGCCATCGCCCGACGCCGAAAGCGCGGCTGCGACGATCTGGACCGGAGCCGTGCCGGGCGCTGCCGGAATGCTATTGGCGGTCAGGCCGGCGACCGTGTCCACCACGTCAGTCCGGCCGCTGTTTGGGTCAAACCGCAGGAACTCGGTGGTGGTTGCGACCAGGGCCATTCCGTCCGAGCCGAAGGCCACGCCCAAGGGAGGACTGTCGAGCGCGTACGTCTGGCGAACGCTGCTGGAAAGGTCTATCAATGTCATGGCATTCGAAGAAGATCCGGGAGGCTGTACATTGCCGAAGTGCGTCACCACCAGGAATCGGGCGTCCCCGGAGAGCGCCAGCGCCGAGGGAGCCGGCGCCACGTGGATGGAAGTGTGAATCGTGTTGTCTGACAGCGAGAGGACGTCGATGCGCCCGGCGGTAAAGTTGGCGATGTAAAGCACGCCGCGCCCTTCGTCCAAGGCAATATCCGCCGCCTGTCCGCCGATCGCCACGACCGCGCCAAAGGTGGCGCCGCGCGCCTGCCTTGGGATGCCGATCACCCCGGCAACCCACCAGATCGAAACCAAAACGATGAACCGTTCGCGCCACATAACATTCTTATCGGCGGGGCCGATAAGTTTCAGTAGAGTGAACGCCAACAGAAAACCCGGAATTCCACGCCGCCTCCACCTGGGGGTCTGGCTGCTGACAGCGGCATTTGCCTTTTGCCTGCCGGCTCAAAGCACGACGGTGATGACCACCATCTCGGCCACTGCGGCCGATGCCGTATTCCTGGTCGATGGGCGGTCATTCACCGGAGCGGCCGCCTTTTCCTGGCCCTCGGGAAGCAAGCACACCCTCGAAATCGCCGCCTGGCAATACACGCCCTCCGGGCCCACTGGCCGGTACGCTTTCCAACACTGGACTGCCCCGGTCGGACCGTTGGCCTCGCCATCCAACATCGTTACGGTAACGGCCGACCCGGGAATCCCGTGGTACCGGGCGGACCTCACCACCGAGTACACCGTCTCCCTGATCTTCTTCCAGTGCGATACCGGCCCCTGCGCGTCCCCTGGAACGATTTGGGTGAATCAGGTGGCTTACCAGCAAAGCGCGGTCGTGTGGCTGGCGGCCGGGACGACGGTAACGATGGAAGCGAGTCCGAATCCCGGATTTGTCTTTACCGGATGGTCGCAGGGACCGGGTCTGGCGCCGATCTACTCTTTCGTTCTGAACGCGGCAGCAACCGTGTACCCGCTATTCGCTGTAGCGCGCCCGATACAGTTGCTCACATCCCCGGATGGGTTTCAACTGCTGGCGGACCGGGCACTGGTTTCGGCCCCCGTGACACTCGACTGGGGGGTGGCCACGGCGCACACCCTGGCACCCGTCTCGCCCCAATTCGACCAGCAAGGGCGCCAGTGGGTCTTCCGCTCGTGGAGCGACGGGGGAGATCGCAACCACACCTACCAGGTCCCGCCCGGGCCAGCAGCGATTTCCATCGTGGCCCAGTTTGTGCAGGCTGTTCCGGCGGTCTTTCTGACGGATCCGACGGGCTTGAGTCTTACCGTGGACGGGTTGGATGGCGCCTCGCCGCGATTCGCCTCCTGGGGCCCGGGAGAGAGCCACACCGTGACCGCGCCCTTAAACCAGACCGATTCGGCGGGCGGCCCCTGGGCGTTCCGGCAATGGTCCAGTGGATCGGCCGCCACACAGACGATTCAGGTCACGGACGCGGAAGTCGCCACGGGAATCCGCATGACCGCAGTGTACGACCCGCTGAGCCGTGTGCGCGTGGAGAGCAACCCCAGCGGCCTGGCATTGGCGGTGGACGGTACGAGCTGTCTTACCCCCTGCGAAGTGGTGCGAGCGGTGGGAAGCGTGGTGCACCTTTCCGCGCCTGCATCGATCGGAGTCAGCGCCGGAGTGCGCCTGGATTTCGGGTCCTGGGAAGGCCTTCCCGCGGGGACTTTCACAACTGTCGCCGGCTACCAGAAGGTGACAGCGCATTACCAATGGTCAAACCTGTTGACGCTCAGCACCTCGCCTGTGGGCGCCGGTTCGTGGCGGATCTCACCCCCGACCGTGGACGGGTACTATCCGGCCGGCAGTTCGGTCAGCATCGGCATCGACGCGGCGAGCGGTATGCGATTCCGGCAGTGGGGACAGGATTTGAGCGGATCGGCAAATCCGACGACGCTGGTGATGGCCGCACCACACAAGGTCCAGGCCCTTCTGGACGCCCTTCCGGACACTCCACCTCCGCCTCGTATTGCGAACGCGGCGGGGGATACGCCCACGCCGGCCGTGGCCCCAGGTTCCATTGCGACGTTGTTCGGAGGCAATCTTTCCGACACGACCGCCAGCAGCCTGGCGGATCCTTTGCCGCAGAGCCTCGCAGGCGTGACGCTGGTCTGCTCCGGCCATCTCCCATCGTTGTTGTTTGTGTCTCCCCAACAAATCAACTTTCAGGTGCCGGGCGACCTTCAGCCTGGGAAATATCAACTGGAATTACACCGCGGGAATTCGCCGGTCATCCTGGTGGAATTCGAGGCAGCGCGGAATGCCCCGGGGCTGTTGGCCGCGACCCACCTGGACGGTTCGCCGATTAACACGGATTTCCCCGCGCAACCAGGCGAAACGATCGCGCTCTATGGCACAGGTCTCGGGCCATTCCAGCCTATGCCGGTGGATGGGTTCCGCGTTCCTTCTTCTCCCGCGTTCGCCGTGGCGGATACTGTGGAAGTGATGGTGCAAGGCCGCACAGTTTCTCCCGATCTGTCCGTTGCGGCGGTCGGAATGGTCGGAGTAGCGATGGTACAGGTCCGGATTCCGGAGGATGTCGACCTCTCGATCCCGGCGACCGTGGTCGTCGAGGCTGGGGACGTTTTCAGCAATTCCCTGCCACTTCCCCTGAAACAGGCTCTGAAATAGACCACGAGATAAAGGAGGCGCGGAACATTCGAGTCGCCGCGCCTTTTCCCCAGTTTGCGTCAGGCGACAGGCTTGGCAGCCTGTGGCCAATCTGGATCGGCTGGGGGAAGCAGGACATGGGACGCTGAGAACCCACCATTTGACGGACGGATCCGGTCGACAGACGACCAAGAGCGATCATCGGGCCCACCAGACCGGGCGCCCCCACTACAAGAGGTGGTAATCTGTCTCAGCGGAGCCACCTCTAATCGGCCTTGCTGCCGCGGCGCCGCATGAATATCAACACGCCGAAAACTACCACCAAGGCTGCGCACACCACTCGAAGAGTCGTTCCATCCATTGCAGTACTCCTTTCTCACCTGAACTATCGACTGTTTACATGTTTTGGATCATAGGGAAGATATCCCGTACGAGCCGCGTCAATACGGGGCCGACCGTCACCACGAACAGCGACGGCAGCACACAGAAGAAGATCGGAAAAACGAGCTTGACCGCCAGTTTGGCGGCCCGTTCCTCGGCCCGCTGCCGGGCCATCACGCGCATATAATCGGCATGCCCGCGGAGACTCTGGGCGATACTGGTGCCGAAGCGGTCCGTCTGGATCAGGACGGCCACCAGCTTCTTTAACTCCTCCACACCCGCACGCTCCGCAAGATTGCGAAGCGCTTCGACGCGGCGCTTTCCGGCACGCATCTCGAGGTTCAACAAGGTGAACTCCTCGCAGATTTCGGGATAAGCGAACTGCAGTTCCTTGGCGACCTGAATGATTGTATGGTCAAGCCCTAAGCCGGATTCCACGCACACCACCATAAGGTCCAAGGCATTGGGGAGCCCTTT
>PMTT01000367.1 GCA_003167275.1 Bryobacterales bacterium
CCCACGACTGCCGGAAAAATGGAGCCGTTCGGTTTGGGGTTTATCAAACTGATCCGCATGATGATCGGGCCGATCATCTTTTTCACGGTGGTGGTGGGCATTGCCAGCATCGGCGATATGCGCAAACTGGGGCGCGTCGGGGTGAAGGCCTTGCTCTACTTTGAGGTGGTCACCTCGATCGCGCTGCTGATCGGGCTGGCAGTGGTCAACATCATCCAGCCCGGCGCCGGGATGAACGTAGATGCCAGCAAGCTGGACGCCAAGGCCATTGAGTCGTACGCCGCCCAGGGACAGCATCTGAGCTCCGTGGACTTTGCGATGAACATTATCCCCAAGACGTTCATCGGGGCCTTTTCGGATGGCGAGATCCTGCAGGTTCTGTTGCTTGCGATCCTGGTGGGGCTGGCTTTGTCCGCGCTGGGACAAGCGAAGCCGCTGATTGCGGGGTGCGACAGGATAGCCCACCTGATGTTTGGCGTGATTGGCCTGATTATGCAGGCCGCGCCCATCGGGGCGTTCGGGGCAATGGCGTATACCGTGGGCCATTACGGGCTCAAGACCCTGATTCCGCTAGCCAAGCTGATGGCATGCGTCTACATCACGAGCATCGCCTTCGTGTGGTTCATCCTGGGGACGATCGCCCTCCTGCACGGCTTCAGCGTCTGGAAGTTCATCAAGTACATCAAGGAAGAGCTTCTCATCGTGCTGGGCACCTCGTCTTCGGAATCGGTGCTGCCGCGGATCATGGTCAAGATGGAGGCGCTGGGCTGCTCGAAATCGGTGGTAGGGTTGGTCATCCCGTCTGGCTATTCCTTCAACCTCGACGGCACTTCCATCTATCTGACGATTGCCGCGATCTTTGTGGCGCAGGCCACCAACACGCACCTGACCGGGGCGCAAGAGGCGTTCCTGCTGCTGATTCTGATGTTGAGCTCCAAAGGCGCCGCGGCCGTCACCGGCGGCGGGTTCATCACGTTGTCCGCGACATTGCAGGCGGTCGGGACCGTTCCCATGGCGGGTCTCACGTTGCTGCTGGGAGTGGACCGGTTCATGTCGGAAATGCGCGCCCTGACGAACCTGGTGGGCAACGGCGTTGCCACGATCGTGGTCGCCAAGTGGGAGCGGGAACTCGATGAGGGGCGGATGACGCGCGTACTGAATGGCGAGGAAGAGGTCACGGACGAGACGCTCCCGGGGGCGGCAGCGGCTGAACCCGTGCCGTTTGTCGAGTAGCCCTAGGTCTCTGACCGCGTGATGACTTGCGCTTGCCGGAAACCACTCCCTCACGGTCGTGGCTCGGAACCGAGCCGCGCGCGTCAGCAAGCGGTGCCATAATCGCCACGAATCTCGCGGTCGAGGCACTAGGTCGCTCCGTCGGGTGAGAAGGCCGTTGTGGGGCGGTTTCCAAGCTCCAGGGACCCGTTTTCAACAGGTCCAGGCCGGTTGAAAATCGGCCAGCAGGATGGCATCCTGCCCCACGTAAGGCACCTCAGTGTTTTACCTGATTTACGTAAGTGTAGTGCCTGTGGCATAAAACAACTATATTAAGGTTTGAAAATCCTAATATAAAACTGAGGTTGGCTGCCTGAACGTGGCCGACTCGCAGCAAGCAATAAGGAGCAGGGAAAATGTCGATCACTCTTCTAAAACGGGCGCTACTAGGCGCCAGCGCCGCGGTCATCATGCTCGCTCTGGCCGTGCCAGCCCGAGCACAGCTTACCTTGAAGAACGAAGACGTCTCGATCAAGTTTGGCGTCTTGGGGCAACTCTGGGGCGATTGGACCCAGGATTCCACCTCTGGCGTGCAGGGTTATCAGCAGAATCTGTACATCCGCCGCGCCCGCCTCATCATGGGTGGCGACATCGGCAAGGACATCAGCTTTTTCTTCGAGACGGATGACCCCAACCTCGGCAAAACTCCCAAGGCGCTGACCACCGGCTTCATCCTGCAGGATGCCTTCCTGCAATGGAAGCCCACCAAAGTCTTCCAGGTGAATGGCGGCATGATGTTTGTCCCGTTCTCGCGCAACCAGATGCAGTCGCCGGCGAGCTACTACACGGTCGACATCAGTTCCATGTCGACGGTGGACAACACCTCTACCCAGTCCGCGGGTCTCCGGGACTTGGGTTTCGGGGCTAACGGATTCTTCCTGAAGGACCACCTGCTATACCGGACGGGCGTGTTCCAAGGTGAGCGGGACGCCAACGCGCGCGACTCCCTGCGGACCTCGGCCTACCTGCAATATGACTTCTTCGATACCGAAACCGGCTACTCCTACTTAGGCACTGCCCTGGGCAAGAAGAGGATTCTGGCGATCGACGTCGGGGGCGAGAAGCAGGGCACTTTCCGCGGCCTTTCCGCCAACACCGCTTTCGATCAGCCGGTCAACGGCGGCGATGAGATCGGCGGCCAATTTCAGTGGTTCCACTACGATGGCCGGCAGAAGTTCACCGCTATCCCTGACCAGAACGACTGGTTCGTAGAAGCTGCTTATTACTTTCACCAGTGCAAGGCCCAGCCGTATGTCAAGTTCGAAGACCAGAATTTCGTGGCGGCGGTCAATGCGACCAAAGACATCCACCGCGTCGGCACGGGCGTGAATTACTATGTTCGCGGGCAGAACCTGAAATGGACCTTGCAATACAACCGGCTGCTCCCGCAAAATGGCTCGCCGCTGAAGGCCAGCAACGAAGTCACCATGCAGCTTCAGCTCTTCTATTTCTAGTATCCCTGGTGGGGCGGGCCCCCAGGTCCGCGNNCCGCCCCACCAAGGCAATGCCGACACGAGTCCGCGCCATGATCGAGTAGCATAGAGGACATTATGGGTTCTGTATATCGGGAATTCCACCGGCGCTCGATCGAGGAGCGCGATACGTTCTGGGCCGAGCAGGCCAGCCTCATCGATTGGCATCGGCCGTTCGAGCAGGTGCTCGACTATTCCAATCCGCCGTTCGCGAAATGGTTCGTC
>PMTT01000549.1 GCA_003167275.1 Bryobacterales bacterium
CCTGCTCCAAATCACCCCTTCACAGCCCCTCCCTCTTCTCTCCGCGTTTTCCTCCGCGCCCCGCGTCTCCGCGTCCAAACCCCCTCCGCCCTCCCAACGTGGGAAACTGAATGACTATGAACCGTCCGCCGCTTCCCAGACGCTTTTTCTTCGCCTTCCCGCTAGTCGTCGCCGCCCTCGCTCCCTCGCTCCATTCCCAGGTGGCAAACCCGTACTTTCCGCCACCCGGCAAATGGGAGCGAAAAGCGCCCGCCGATTTGGGGTTCGACACCGCCAAACTCCAGCAGGCGATCGACTACGCGCAAGCTAATGGCAGCACCTGGGACTTCGAGAAGGATCAGGTGCGCACGTTCGGCGCCGTTCTCGGGCCGTTGCCCAAGCAGCGCGCGGCGACCAACGGCATCATCCTGCGACACGGCTATATCGCGGCCGAGTTCGGCGACACCAAAGCCAACGATCCGGTTTACAGCGTCGCCAAGAGCTTTCTCTCCATCGTGGCAAGCCTGGCTGTCGAACGCGGGCTCATCAAAGACGTCAACGATCCCGTCGCCAAATACATCCACGACGGCGGCTACGATTCCCCGCACAATGCCAAGATCACCTGGAAGAACCACCTCCAGCAGACCAGCGAGTGGGAAGGCACCCTCTGGGGAAAGAACGCCGATTTTGTCGGCGTAGAGCAGTTCGGCAACGGACAGCGCCGCCCCCGCGAGATCCACGAACCGGGTTCGTTTTACGAATACAACGACGTGCGGATCAACCGCTTCTCCCTGTCGCTGCTGCGCCTCTTCGGCAAAGGCGTCCCAGAGGTCTTGAAGGCCGGCGTGATGGACCCGATCGGAGCGTCGCAGGATTGGCAATGGCTGGGATACGCGAACTCGAATGTCGAGATCAATGGCCGCCAGATTGCCTCGGTTACCGGCGGCACGCGTTGGGGCGGCGGGCTCTGGATCAACTCGGAGGATCTGGCGCGCTTCGGACTGCTGATCCTCAATCGGGGGAAGTGGGGAGCTCGCCAGGTCGTCTCCGCCGAATGGCTGAAGGACGCAGTCACTCCCAGCGAGCACGGCCCCGACTACGGTTACCTGTGGTGGCTGAACACGCAGAAGAAGCAGTGGCCCAGCGGACCGGCATCCAGCTTCGCGGCCCTGGGCAACGGCTCGAATACCGTCTGGATCGATCCCCAGCACGATATCGTGATGGTGTGGCATTGGTATCGGAACGCGGCCATGGACGGCATGCTCCAGCGAATCGTCGCGGCAGTCGCCAAGGACTGAGGCATCGCCGGCCGTAATCCCGTCCGATCACTCGGCTACAACCCCGAGCGTTTACCGGCTGGCCGTGAGCGAACGCCCCAGTCCCGTAAAATGAAAGTGGCATGAAGCTTCCCGCCACTCTGCGCGCTTTACAGTACCGCAATTTCCAGCTCTTCTTCGCCGGCCAGTTGATCTCGCTGATCGGNNTGGCTGGTGTACCGGATCACAGGCTCCTCTGTGCTGCTGGGCGCGGTTGGCTTCTCGACCCAGATTCCGATCTTTCTGATGTCGACGGCCGGCGGCATTGTGGCCGACCGCTACAGCCGCCATCGCGTCGTGATCGCCACTCAGAGCGCCTCCATGGTGCTGGCCTTCGCGCTGGCCGCCCTCACACTCACCGGCAAGGTGCAGATCTGGCACATCTTCACGCTCTCGGCGCTGCTGGGCGTGGTGAATGCCTTCGATATTCCCGCGCGGCAGTCGTTCATCGTGGACATGGTGGGGAAGCCCGACCTCATGAATGCGATCGCCTTGAACTCTTCCATGTTCAATGCATCGCGCGTGGTGGGACCTGCCGTAGCGGGCATTCTGGTGGCGAGCATCGGCGAGGGCTGGTGCTTCTTCGCCAACGCCGTCAGTTATATTGCTGTCATCATCGGGCTGCTGCTGATGAACGTGCGGCGGCACGAGCGGATCCGCCCGCCGGGCTCGCCGCTCTCGCATGTCGTGGAGGGGTTCCGCTTCGTGACCCAGAATCCGCCGGTACATGCACTGCTGATGTTGTTGGGCGTCGTGAGCCTGACGGGCATGCCCTACGCTGTGCTGATGCCGATCTTCGCGGATCGCGTCCTGCACGGCGGCGCGGCTACCTTGGGATGGCTGATGGGAGCGTCGGGCGTGGGCGCGCTGGCGGCCGCGCTGCTCCTGGCCAGCCGCCAGAGCCTCGACGGGCTGGGCCGCTGGGTGGCGATCGCGGCCACCGGCTTCGGCGTGGGGCTGGCGGTCTTCTCTTTTTCGCGGACGTTCTGGCTTTCGAGCGGCATTCTGGCGCTGATGGGCTTCGCGTTGATGATCCAGATGGGATCCTCGAACACGCTCATCCAGAGCATGGTGCCGGACCGCCTGCGGGGACGCGTCATGGCGGTTTACTCGATGATGCTCATGGGGATGGCGCCGATCGGCTCATTGCTGGCGGGCGCCGCCGCGGACCACATGGGCGCGCCGTTGACCGTGGCTGCAGGCGGCGCCGTCTGCACCATCGCGGCCTTCGTCTTTTGGCTTCGGCTTCCGCGCCTTCGCGTGCATGCACGGCAATTGATCGTCGCCCAGCAACTGGCCGGTGTCGTTCTTCCGCCGGAGGTGCCCGGAGGAAGCCTGGAACTGGAGCAAACGCGAGAGTAGGGCAATTCTCAGCGCGTTACCCAAAGAGTGCCCGCTCCATCCGCCATTTTAAGAGTTCAGGAGCGGATGGAGTGATTTCTCCACTATTCAGTCGTGCCAAGTGCTAGGATTTGGTTTCCGCTGGTATTGGACTCGGGACGTTTAGGCGTCCAGTACGAGAACCGGGCCTGGGTTGCAACCAAGCCCGGCCACTACTGGGCGGAAAGGAGGTGCCCATATGGTGAAAATTACCATAGGGATCCCCGCTATGATCGTGTCAGCAGTCACGATCACCGTGACGGTCCGCGTCAAGCGGCCCCGTCGTCGTTCAAAGTAGCGACACATTCCGCTGGCTGGAGAAATCCGGCCAGCGGCACTTCTTTACTATACACCCAGTCCTGGCACGTCAAGCGGTCGCGTGCTGGAATTTCGAGGCGTCGCCAGACGGGCAAAGCGATCCCTCGGCCGCCGCGCAGGGCCACTCGCGACTGGGGTAATATGTCGGGCACGTGCCTAATTCCCAAGTGCTTGCCCCATCGGACGCCAGCGATCACCGGGCAGCCTTGCTGGCCGGGTATCTCGGATGGACGCTGGACGCGTTCGACTTCTTTCTGGTGGTATCCTGCCTGACGGCCATCGGCCGCGAGTTCCATAAGTCCGACGCCGAGATGGCGCTCACCCTCTTCGCCACATTGGCATTCCGTCCGGTGGGCGCGTTTCTCTTCGGCTTGATGGCGGACCGTTATGGACGCCGCTTGCCTCTGATGCTCGACCTGGTCTTTTACTCGGTGGTCGAGGTGCTTTCGGGGCTGGCGCCGAATTTTACGACCTTCCTGATTCTGCGAGCCCTGTTCGGCATTGGAATGGGCGGTGAATGGGGCGTCGGCGCGACGCTCGCAATGGAAAAAGTGCCGATACGGATTCGTGGGCTGCTATCGGGTTTCCTCCAGCAAGGCTATGCGATGGGCTTCCTGCTGGCGTCCGCGTGCAGTTACTTCCTGTTTGCCCGCTGGGGCTGGCGCCCGCTGTTCTTCCTCGGAGGGCTGCCGGCCATCCTGGCGTTCTTCGTGCGATACGGAGTGAAGGAATCGGAAGTCTGGAAGAAGTCGAAGCACGAAAGCTGGGGACATTTGGGCCGGGCAATTGTGTCGAACTGGAAGCTGTTCCTCTACCTGGTGGCGCTGATGACGGCCATGAACCTGGCGGCGCACGGCACGCAGGATCTCTACCCCACCTTTCTGGAACGGCAATGGGGTTTCAGCGTCGGGCAGAGAAACATTCTCAGCGGATTCACTATGGTGGGAGCGATCATTGGCGGTACGCTCTGCGGTCTGATCTCGGACCGCATCGGGCGGCGCCGCACTATGATCATGGCACTTACTGGAGCGGTGCTGATGATCCCGTTGTGGGCCTTCGCGCCCTCGGTGCCGCTTCTATTTGCCGGCGGGTTCTTGATGCAGTTCCTGGTGCAGGGCGCCTGGGGTGTGATTCCGGCGCATCTCTCCGAGCTGTCGCCGGACTCCGTACGAGGGTTCCTGCCGGGATTCGGATACCAGGTGGGGGTGTTCCTTTCCAGTTACGTCAGCGTGTTCGAGGCGGTAGTCGCCAAGCGCACCAGCTATGCCATCGCGATGGCGTCCACGGCGGCGGTGGCGTTCATCTTGGCTGCGGCCGCCAATGCCCTGGGGCCTGAGCGCCACGCGGTGAAGTTCGGCGAGTAGGGGGGGCCGTGGCCGCGTATGGCCGGCTTACCGGCGGCTGGCCGGCCTTCGGCGCGGGCAGCGGGCTGTCCAAGAAATGGCCTAAAATCCAATGCCGGCTGAAAGCCGGCTGCAGGCAAGATTGTCTGCCCCACTCTTGTTACTATCGACAGATGATCCGCCCGATTGCGTTATTCCTCCTGGCTGCGGTGTGCCTGGCCCAGGACCCCATCATGCCGCATTCCGCCTTTGAACCACCCGCCGCCAAGGCGGCCGCCTCCCTGGCCGCCAGCACCAAGGACTCCCCGCGCGATCTTCTGACCACCGGCGAGAAGTCGGATTGGAACGAGACTGCGCCGTATGCCGAAGCGGTGGAGATCTCCCATCGCCTGGAGCGCGCCTCGCGCTTCATCAAGGTGCTGGACATGGGCGTTACGCCGGAAGGCCGCACCATGATCGCGGTGGTGGTTTCCAAGGACCGCGCCTTCACGCCGGAAGCCGCGGCCCGGACAGGCAAGGTGGTGATCCTGATCCAGAGCGGCATTCACGCTGGGGAGATCGAGGGCAAGGACACGGTGCTGATGTTGATTCGCGACATGACCGTCGCCAAGCGCTTCGCGGGATGGCTGGACCATGCCATCTTCGTGGTGGTCCCGGTATTCAATGTGGACGGCCACGAGTACTTCAGCCCGTACCACCGCCCCAGCCAGAATGGTCCGAAATCCACGGGACTGCGCGCCAACGCCCAGCACCTCAATCTGAATCGCGACTATGTCAAGGCGGACACGCCCGAAATGCGCGCCTGGCTGCGGCTCTTCAACGCCTGGATGCCCGATTTCCACATCGACAACCACGTCACGGACGGGTCGGACATGCAGTACGACGTCACCTGGGACATGGCGCGAAATCAGGACTTGGCCGAGCCCGCGGGCGCCTGGGTGCGCGAGCGCTTCGTTCCGGAATTGAATAAGCGCATGGCAGCGGATGGCCACCTGGTGGCGCCCTATGGAGCGCTACGCAACGTGAACGGGAAGCGCGAATTCTTCATGGAGGTCTTTTCGCCGCGCTACTCGCATCTGTATTCCGCGGTGCAGAACCGGCCCTCGCTGCTGGTGGAGACGCACAGCCTGAAGGCCGCCAAGACGCGCGCCTGGGCGAACTACGACATCATGCGGCACTCCATCGACACCATCCTGCTGGATCCCGAGGGACTGCGCCGCGCGGTGCGGGAGGCCGACCGCGAGATGGCGTCGCGGGCCGGAAACCGGTCGGCCGCGCCGGTCTACCTGGCCGGCAAGGTGAGTGACAAGAGCCGCCCGCTGGTCTACCACGCGTTGAAAATCGGTCCCTACCAGAGCGAGGTCACGGGCGCCACAGTCACGCGATACCTGCCCGATCCCGACGATCTGGACACGCGCATACACGACGAAATCGATACCACGCTCGAAGCCCAGATGCCGCTGGGCTACCTGATTCCGGCCGCCTGGAAGGAGTCCGCCGATCTGCTGGCGCTGCACGGGGTGGAGATGGAGCGCACCACCAAGCCGATCGAGCAGGAGTTTGAGACGTATCGCTTCTCGAAGATCACTTTTGGCAATGGGGTGCAGGAGGGCCACATCGCGGTGAACTTCGACGCTCAGCTTGTGAAGGAGAAGATCGCGATTCCNNGGAGGTGGAGGAGGCGGTGGCGGCCGGGGTGGTGGCGCGCGGGGCGGTGTGGGCGAATATCTCTCCGAGCCTATCGCGCGGCGCATGATGGCCGATTCGCCGGAACTGCGAAAGCAGTTTGAAGAGAAACTGGCAGCCGACCCGCAATTCGCGGCAGATCGCAATGCGCGCCTGCAATGGTGGTATCACCGGTCCAAGTACGATCCGGGCGACACCGGGCGTTACCCGATCGTACGCGTTTGGGAGAAGACCTGGTAAACGGGGGAGTCTCTCTTTGTGCCTAGGGCCGGGGGCAACATATCTTACGTCCTCGGAGCAAATATCTTTCGACATACGGGAATAAATATCTTTCGGCTTTGGGTTCTCCCAGACATTGTAAAGTTGTGTAAATGACGGAAAAGACTTGACTTTTGGCTCGGCGGATGGTTATACTGCGACATCCTAGCCGCATTGCCTCCTTCCAAGATTTGCAACTTTTGGTGTCGGGTCAGCGTCATATCCATCTGATCCGCGAGATCGGATTTTTAAATAAAGAGAAACAACTATGATTACCAAAAACGGACCCAAGCCCAAACTCGGAGACTACAGGAAAATACTCGAGGCGAAAGCAGAGGAAGTCCGTCGCAGCATGTCCGCCCAGAAGGCGGCCCAAGTGGTGGCCCGTTTGGACATTCCCTCGGATGAGGGGGACCTCAGCCAGCAACATCACGAAGAATGGATCTTCTTGAACCGCAATTCGATCGACATGAAATTGTTGCGCGAGATTGCCGATGCGCTGCATCGCATGGACAAGGAGCATTACGGCATCTGCCTGGAATGCGAGGAGCCGATTTCCAGCAAGCGCCTCGACGCCGTGCCGTGGGCCCGCTATTGCGTGTCCTGCCAGGAGCGGATCGCCGCACGCATTGCGGAAGGCGAATACGTGGACGAATTCCAGGAAGCCGATCGATGAAGCTCGCAGAGTTGCGCAAGCTCTCGATTCGAAAACAGTTTAAAATTCATTTTCGGCTGCGGAACGGGATGGAGTGCGTCGTTTCGGAGCATGGGATCGCGCAGGTGCCGGCTCTGAAAGGCATCCCGGATTTCAATCTGGAGGAAGAACTGGCCGCCGCCAGCGAGTTCCTCCTGGAACCGGTGGTCGTCCCGGACAAGAAGAGCGATAAGAAAAACCCTCTCAAACCGCGATCCGTCACGCGCGCGGAGCTGGCGGGGATGACCTCCGCTCAATCCGCCGCCGGAGCTGCCCCGGAGCATGACGAGGAGTAGTGAGTACTGAAGCGCACGTCACGCATGTGAATACGGTACAATACTAACGCCGTTCGTAACTGTTTTGCTTTCCCGAAAGGGTTTGGGGGCTGTGAATGGAAAAACCGGCGCAAAATATTCAAGACAGCTTTTTAAACAACGCTCGCAAGGATAAAATTGTCCTCACTATTTACTTGATGAGCGGCGTCAAGCTCTCCGGTAGAATCAAGAGTTTCGACAAGTACTCCCTGGTGCTGGAGACGAACAATCAGGAACAACTGATCTTCAAACACGCAATTTCCACAGTGGTCACGCAGAAGTCGTCCCACTCGTATTCAAGCGGTTCACAAGCAGCGTCCCAAAGCCCTGCAGGCGCCTCGACGCCTGCCGTGCCGGTGCACGCGGATTCCCCGGAGGCCTGAGAACGCCTCTCCGAAACCCCGTTCGTGAGCGGGCAATCCTGGTCGGGCTGGACTTGAAGACGCGCGGAGGATCCACCGGGTCGAGCCGCGGCAGCGCCGTTCAGGTAGAAGAATCTTTGGATGAGCTGGCCGAACTGGCTGCCAGCGCGGGCGCCGAGATTTCGGAGCGTGTGGTACAGGCTCGCTCTGCTCCGGAAGCTGCTACCCTCATCGGCCACGGCAAGGTAGAGGAACTGGCGGCCGCGGTGAAGTCGTACGCGGTCGACGTCGTTATTTTCGACCACGACCTCAGTCCCACCCAGCAGCGTAATCTGGAGAAGGCGCTGGCGGTCAAGGTCATCGACCGGACGCAGCTCATCTTGGATATTTTCGCCTCGCGCGCACGTACCCGTGAAGGCCGGCTGCAGGTGGAACTCGCCCAACTCAACTACCTGTTGCCCCGTCTGAGCGGGCACGGCGTCGAAATGTCGCGGCTGGGCGGCGGAATCGGCACGCGGGGTCCCGGTGAGACCAAGCTCGAAACCGACCGTCGGCGCATCGCCAAACGCATCAAGAAAATCGCCGACGACCTGGACGGCGTTCGTGCGGGCCGCGCGCTACATCGCCGCCGCCGCAGCGCCGTGCCGCTGGCTACGCTGGCGCTGGCGGGTTACACAAACGCGGGAAAATCCACGCTCTTCAACCGTTTGACGCAGTCTGAGGTGCTGGCCGACGCGCGCATGTTCGCCACGCTCGACCCCACGGTGCGGCCACTGACCCTACCCTCCCGCCGGCGGGTGCTGGTGAGCGATACGGTCGGCTTCATTGGCAACCTGCCGACCACGCTGGTGAAGGCCTTCCGCGCCACGCTCGAAGAAGTGACGGAGGCGGCCCTGGTGCTGCACGTGGTGGACGTCTCGTCGGCATCGGCGGCCGAGCACACCGCGCATGTGTTGAAGGTGCTGGCGGAGATTGGGGCGGCGGAAGTGCCGCAGATCCTGGTGGTCAACAAAATCGACCGTTTACTGGCGAGTGAAACCGATACCGAAACCATCCGGCGCCGGTTGTGGAGCCATGCCGGTGGTCATGGAAACGCTCGGGTCGTGGCGGTATCCGCGCTCATGGGCGCCGGGATGGACGAGCTTCTGGCGGCGATTGACGAGGTGCTGCCGGTCGATCCGCTGGTGCGTGCCACGCTTCACCTGCCTGCGGGGGATGGCGCCACCCTGGCCCTGCTCCACGAGTTCGGCCGCGTGCTGGCGACCCGCTACACCGGCGAAGAGTGCGACGTCGACGTGGAAATTCCGGAATCCCTGAGTCGGCGGCTGGAAGAGCGCAGAGCAAGGTAGTCGGGCCATCTTATCCACAAGATCTGTGGAAAAACCTGTGTGAAACTGCGCCTGCTAGGCTCGAAGCTATCGTGGAAAAAGGCACTTACGACGTTTTGCACGAGATCGCAGCACAACCAATAAGTTCATGGTGTGAAACGAGTTGAGAGGACTTCGGCTGGTTCGGATGTGCTCGCCGATACACTTCTGAGGGAAGCCTCAGGGAAATCCGGCTTTTCCACAATTAATCCGGTTGGACAATTACGGAGGATGTGGTATGAAATGCGATCTACCGGTAGATTTCCGGATGTTTTCAGACGGGACGGGACGCGCAAAACCGGGGTCGTTTGGTACACTTGAATGAGGATGGCGGCGTAGCTCAGCTGGCTAGAGCGACGGTCTCATAATCCGTAGGTCCGCAGTTCGAGTCTGCGCGCCGCCACCAATTCCTTCCCGTTCACCCCATCTTTAGCTCATCCCTCCCGGCTGGGTTTATTCCTCTCGACACTTGCAGCCTGCTAGAATCCAATTCACTCGGGTTGAAAGCGGATCTGAGGGCTATTTATGAGCAATGTTACCCGCGCTCGGAAAAACCAACACAGGCAAGAATGCCTGTACTACTGGAGGTGGATCCTGCTGGCTGCGATGGCCTTCGCGGCGCCGGCCGCCGCCGCCGTGCACGTTTGGGAGAAGCAGGAACTGACCTTCACCGCCACGCGCGGGATCGCGAACCCGTACACGGAGACCTCGATCTGGGTGGACCTGACGGGACCTAGTTTCAAGAAGCGCGTCTACGGGTTCTGGGATGGCGGCCGGAGTTTCAAAGTCCGCCTGGTGGCTACCGAACCGGGCCTCTGGAAGTGGCAGAGCGGCTCGTATCCTCCCGACGAAGGACTGAGCGGCAAGAGCGGTTCTTTCGAGGCCGTCGACTGGACCGCTCAGGAGAAGCAGCAGAACCCTCTCCGCCGCGGTTTTCTGCGCGCCACCCCGAACCACCATGCGTTGGAACTGGCCGATGGGACGCCGTTTCTGATCCTGGGGGACACGTGGTGGGCCACCGGCACGAACTCCTTCCGGTGGTATGACGACGATGTCCAGCGGCCCATCGGTCCCACGGCTGGCTTCAAGGATTACGTTCGTTACCGGAAGGCGCAGGGCTTCAACCTGGTGGGAATCATCGCGGCGTTCCCCAACTGGGCCACCGACCAAAAGCCGGCGCACATCGTCATGGACAATCCCGAGCGAACCGTGATCCGCTCGGCCTGGCTGGAGTTCGGGGCCAACAGCGCCAAGAACATGGACAACGAGGGCGGCCGGCCGTTCCTGTATCCCGGCAAGGTTCCGGGCTACGAGGACGTTTTCGCGGATGTGGACCGGATCAACCCCAAGTATTTCGACTATCTGGATCGCAAGATCGACTATCTGAACGAACAGGGGTTTGTGCCCTTCATCGAAGTCTCGCGCCGGGACGCAAGCCAGGCCTGGAAGAAGTACTACGCCTGGCCCGATTCGTACGCGCGCTTCATCGAATACATTTTTGCGCGCTACCAGGCGAATAACGCGCTGCTGAGCCCGATCCATTTCGATACAGCCGGCGAATCCATCCCCTCCACCGAGTTCATGCCGGCGATCGAAATGGCGCTCCGGCAACATGGCCCGCCGCCGTTCGGCACGCTGCTGACGGCCAACCCGGCGCCCTCCACGCTGTTGAACTGGGGCGACGGGTCGTGGGTGACGCTTCACCAGATCGGCAACTCGCGCGAACACGATTTCTACTGGTACCTGACGCAGATATTCCACGCCGCCCATCCGCAGCCGGGCTTGAACGGGGAGCCCTACTACTCCGGGTACAACGATGCGCGGGGAACCGGCGGCGGCTATCGGTTCGGCGCGCCGGGAAACACCGAAAAGGACGACCAGTTCGTGCGCTCCGGCATGTACGGGAGTTTCCTTTCCGGGGGATTGGCCGGTCACATTTACGGGTCGGAAGCGATCTGGGGCGCCGACGTTCAGCCACAGGCGCCCATCAAGATGTGGGAGGCATTTCAGTGGAGTTCCGCCACTCAGATGGAGCACCTGCGCACGTTCGCCTTTTCTATAGGGAGGCGTTACCAGGACTTGATTCCGGATGCGGACTGGGTGTCGCCGAGCAAAACCCAGACCACGCGAGGATACGAAGGATGGGCGTACGCCGCGCACACCGCGGACCAGGAAATCATCCTGGCGTACTTCGAGAAAGGCTGCCCGGCGACCATCGTTCGGGCGGTGAGGCCGAACAGCGTCTATCGGGCGGAGTGGTTCGATCCGCGCGCAGGCAAATGGATCGACGCCGGCGACGGCTTTTTGCAGTCGAACGCCATTGGGGTGATCGCGCTTCCTCCTTTCCCGGGGGACATCGATTGGGGGCTGCGACTGCTGATGGCTGGTCCAGTACCCGCGGCTGCACGTTGAAGTCCGCCCGGTTCGGCTTGGCGGCTTGGGTCTCGTTGGCTGTTTCCACAAAACTGTGGAAAAAGCTGTGGGAAATCTCTCGGGCAGTTCCATTAACTATCGTGAATAATGACACTTGGCCCGGATTGACGCGTACCGGTCGCATCGCCCTCCCAAGTTCATGATGCACAATGCTTTAGAGAGGTCCACCAGTTCTAGAAGGGTGTTTTCCAGCACGCTTGTGCAAGGGCGTACGGGAGATCCCTGGTTTTCCACAACTTTTTCATGCCGTCTGTCCGAATTGCAGGCGGACGCGCATGAAAACCGCAGTTCTTCCGGCTAGAACCGTATCACGCATGCCGTGTAATCCGAGGGTTGGCCCGGTGTGCCGGAGGGCTGGCCCCGGCATTCTCTTTGCGGTATGAATAGTTCATGGTCCATTCCTCAGCAGGAGGGGGTTGGTATGAAGATGCTGAATTCCGCCTGGCCAATGGCGGTGGTAGTAGTGCTGCTATTGCCCGCGGCGTGGAGCCAGGAACAACCGGCGGCGACGGCGCGGCCGCAGTTTGAAGTAGCGTCGCTCAAGCCCAATAACGGGTGCGAAAACACGCCCAGGGCGGGGAACTTGAGTCCCTCTCCGGGGCGTCTGGACTGGCCGTGCGTGGATCTGCAAAACCTGATCCAGGCCGCCTTCGGGATGTTCGGCGACGGCGTCAGCATCAACACGCAACCGCTTCACACCGAGGGCGGGCCTTCGTGGATGCAGTCCGAACATTACAGCCTCTCAGCGAAGGCCGATGGACCGGCCCGCACGGAGATGTTGGCCGGGCCGATGCTCCAGGCGTTTCTCGAAGAGCGCTTTCGGTTGAAGACCCATCGCGAGATGCGGGAGATGCCGGTGTACGCGATGACCGTCGGAAAGGGCGGTCTCAAAGTGCAGCCGTTGGCCGAGGGCGCGTGCACACCGCTCGATCTGACGCATCCGCCAGCGCCGCCGAAACCGGGCGATCCGCCGCCGAACCTCTGCGGCGTTATGATGATGGGACCCACCGCGAAAGGGGACATGATGATCGACGTGCGCGGGTCGACCATGACTCAATTCGCGCAGCGGCTTTCGGGGCGCGTCGACCGACCCATCGTCGATCAGACTGGCATCACAGGCAAGTTCAATTTCCATCTGGAGTTCACGCCCGACCCCTACATGCGCGGCCAAGCGATGCCCGGGGGCCGCGGAGGAGACGTGGGCAATCGACCCGATCCCAGCAATCCGGCGGCGTCCAACGACTTTGGGCCAAGCCTCTTCGTCGCACTGCAGGAGCAGATCGGCTTGAAGCTTTCGTCCGAGAAGGGACCGGTCAGTTTCCTGATCATCGATCACGTGGAAAAGCCGACAGCGAATTGAAACGTCAAGCGCAACGTTTCATAACCGGCTTCTCCGTCGCCGGTGTGCAATACTGACGCGGTGCACTTCGTCGTCTACGGTTTCACACTTCTGCCCGTCGCGTTCTTAATCGTGTACGTGATTTGGCTTAGACGGGTCGCCCTCGATATCCCAGTTGCTCTGCGACTTATTCTTTCGGTGATACCGAGCTTCGTCCTCTATCGAGCCATCTTCACCCTCTACACAATCTTCATTTACCGGGAATATTGGTATTTGCGATGGGGTCCAAATCCAAGGTTCGTTGGATTCCTGATCATCGTTACGGGAATCGCCGTGCTGGTGCTATATCACATCTGGCGCCACGTGAAGTTGGATGATTTTCGGCCCCGAAGGGAATCCGAAATAGTACCGCTCCTGGGAGGTTCCGAAATGTTGAGAGCGAAATCTGCTGCCCAGGACCCGGGAGCGGCGAAGGTTCACTTTCCCAATCCCGCGATGCGTTCCAAGTGAACTTCGCGGACGAGTTGCCCCTGGGATCCGTGCTTTTTCTGAACGAGGCTGACGATCACGCCGCCATCGCCACGCGTGCCAAGCACGTAGAACCGGCCCACCCCATTAGCCAGACCCGACGCCGCAAGGGTAAAAGGGCGGTCCTCCCGAAGATCTTTGTCGAAACGCATGAGCCGATGCAGGGCGCGGCCAGGGGCCAGTCCACGTGCATCTCCTCCTCACCTTGAGCGGCAAAGATCGAGCCATTGGAGTGGACGCCAATCATGGTGGAATTGCCTGGCGTATCTCCCTGAATCTTGTCGAAGGCAATGGCTCCAGGGGGCAAGAGTCGCCCCTTTGAGTTAGGATTTCCAGCGCGTACACCGGCTCGCCCCCACGGCCCACCGAAGCCAGGCAAGCCGAAACAGCCAAGCCGTACAGGCCGAGCGGGAGCCAAATCAAGAAACGGACCGGCGATTTTCCAGCTTCGGTCATCCCTCGCGCCCTCCAACTACACCCACCGGCATTTCCACAGAACTGTGGAAAAAGCTGTGCGAAACCTCGCTTCCGATGCTATTAACTATCGTGAATAACGATACTTAGCACAAATTGACCCAGACCGCAGCACGTCCCAACAAGTCCATGACGTCAAACGGGTTAGGCTTTTCTGATCTTCATCAAGAACGTGCGCGCTGGCACACCACTGAAAGGGCTTCGCTCGCCCGCGAGTTTTCCACAATTTTTCCTCGCTCGAACCCGGTGGCGGGCCTGGGCACTTCTGGGTCTTTCAGTACTACGCCCGGCGTAAGACCAACGCCGAGTTCTTGCTGCCGAAGGCGATGCAATTGGCGACTGCGTGCTCGATCTGGAGCCGCCGCCCGGGGCAGGGCACGTAGTCCAGATCGCATTCGGGATCGGGCTCCTCCACGTTGATGGTGGGCGGCACCACTCCGTCCCGCATGGCCAGCAGCGTGGCAGCCACACCGGCGGCGCCGCACGCCCCTTGGGGATGGCCGATCATGCTCTTCAGCGACGATCCGGCGAGCTTGTAGGCGCTGCCGTCGAATGCCAGCTTCACGGCGCGGGTTTCGATGCGGTCGTTCAGCTCGGTGGAGGTGCCGTGGTAATGAATGTACTGCACCTCGGAGGCTGGAATGCCCGCCTCCGCCAATGCCAGCCCGATGGCGCGGGCAGGCTCTTCGCCGCACTCCTCCAGCCGGACCCGGTGGTAGGCCTCGCAGGTGGATCCGTACCCGGCGACTTCCCCGTAGATGTGGGCGCCGCGCCGGCGGGCGTGCTCCAGTTCCTCCATGATGAAAAACCAGGAGCCCTCGGCGAGCACAAAGCCGTCGCGGTCGCGCGAAAACGGACGCGAAGCGCGCTGCGGCTCATGATTCCAATGCGTGCTCATGATGCGCATGAGTTGAAAGCCGCGCAGGATCAGGGGAGCGATCGGCGAATCCACCCCTCCCGCCACAATGGTGTCCAGGACGCCCGCCTGGATTTGCCGGAAGGCATAGCCGATGGCGTCTGTGGAAGAGGTGCAGCCGGTGGAGATGATGTGGCTGAAGCCGCGGAGCCCGAAACGCATGGAGACTTCGCTGGCCAGCGTGCCGATGGTGCTGGTGGGGACGGTGTAGACGCTGCACTGCTTCAGGTGGCCGCCATAGTAGAGGCGGTACTGTTCCTCGGTGAAATCCTGGCTGCCGCCGCCCGAGCCGACGATCACCCCGATGCCGCGGAGCTCGTCGCGCGACATCGCGTGGGGATTCAGGCCGGCATCCTCGAAGGCCTCGGCCACGCTGGCAGCCGCGAGCGGAACGGCCCGCGAGACGTGGGGCCGGTCCTTGACCTCCACATATTTTTTCTCATCGAACTCATCCGGCACTTCGCCTGCAACTTGCACGACGAAGCCCGTAGGGTCGAAGCGGGTGATTCTTCTCACCCCGCTCTCGCCATTTCGGGTGGCTTTCCAGAAGCGCTCCCGGCCGATTCCATTCGGGCTGACAGCGCCAATTCCAGTAATCACAGCACGACGCATTTATTTAACTTTGCCTTTGGTCCAATCGTCAGTATAGGCTGAATCATATGGACCCTGCCACGGAGAGTCGTCGCGGAAGCAGGCTCTCCTCGGCATCGGCGGGTCTTCAGGCGGGCATGTTGGGCGCCTGGTGGATGCTCCTATGGCTGGGGGTGAGCGACGTTTGGCAACGCCGCAGCTTCTGGACGGCTGAAAACCTGATGGCCAGCGCTTTCTACGGCGACGGGGCCATCCGCCGCGGTTTTGCGGCCCGTACGCTTTCCGGGCTGGCGCTCTACCTGCTCTTGTACAGCCTGCTGGGCGCACTGTTGGCGATGGCCGTGAGCGACCGAATGCCTCGCGTGCGCGTGTTCCTGGTGAGTTTGTTGTTCGGGTTGGGCTGGTATTATTTTTCGTTCGGACTGCTGTGGAAGAGCGTGTTGCCCCTGGTGGCGCTGCTGCACTCGGCGCAGACCACAGTTCTGGGGCACATTATTTATGGGGCGGTACTGGGAAGGTACCCGGCGTACTTGCCGCAGGCGGCGGTGGTTGAGGGTGAGGATGAGGGCGAGGCTAAAGTGGGCGTTGCCGGGGGCGAGCCGGAAACTGTCCCGCGCGAGCAGCAGTCCATGTCGGAAACCCCATCCGAGACGCGCGAGCCATGAAAAGCGCGACTGGCCCCAAAACGGGGGCAGGCGAGGCCCGTCAATTCCGGCGCAGGAACTCGCCCATCGCGATCACAAGTTTCTCGATGCGCTCGTCGGTCTGCCGGAAACGTTCGTCGGTCTCTCGGAAACGCTGCTCAGTCTGCCGGAAGAGTTCGTCCGTCTCTTGGAAACGCTGCTCGGTCTTGAGTTGCGCCTCCTGCATCTGGATCTGCGACTCCAGCAGCGTGGCCAAGGCATCGTCCAGCCTCGCCTCTTTCTCAGCCAACGCTTCAATCGCTGTGAACGCGCGTTTCATCGACTCTTCCAATGTGGTCACGCGTTCATTGAGGTTGTCTGCCAAATTTCTGTTCTCCTTCTATCCCCAAAGGGTCGACCGAGACGCAACGCGAATCCTTCGCAGTATACCAATAGCTTAACCTACTTGATGCTTCGCTGCGAATCATCTACGAAGAAGCCTTTTGAGATCGCCGCATCTTCTGGTACGCATCGAGTAGCTGCTCGCGCGCGTTCTTTCCCAAGGGTTCCGGCAGTTCGGTGGGTTGGTAGCGGCGGCAGAGTTCCACGGTTTTGCGAAGGCTTTCGGCAAACTCGATGCAAGGCGGGCAGCCGGCCAGGTGAGTTTCGATCTCCTGGCAGGCGTCGGGTGGAAGCTCCAGGTTCAGATACTCAGACAGCAGCGAGAATATTTCCTTGCATTTCTCCGTGCGCCGATCGGGTTCCATGTCATTTTCCTCGCGTGCGACTGGACAGCACCTGGCCATCGGTGCGCAGGTACTCATCCAACTTCTGGCGGACCCCCAAACGGGCGCGATGCAGGCGCGTCTTGACCACGTCCTCGGTCAGATCGAGGGTTTGGGCAGTCTCCAGC
This sequence comes from Bryobacterales bacterium, assembly GCA_003167275.1. Classification (GTDB taxonomy): domain Bacteria; phylum Acidobacteriota; class Terriglobia; order Bryobacterales; family Bryobacteraceae; genus JAIQFL01. The sequence continues at coordinate 16,835 of PMTT01000549.1, forward strand.
GTAGACAACTGCTCCATGTCCCGAAGCAGGATGACGGTCCGGTAGTTTTCCGGCAGTTCGGCAATCGCCCGATCGAGCACCTGCTTCATTTCCGACTGCAGGAGCCGATCGTCCGGAAGTGCCGACCAATCGGCGATCTGAAGCTTCACTTGGCCGCCCTCTCGGTCCATCTGTGGCAGGAAGTCGTCGAGCGAAAGCTCCTGCGCGGGGGCGAACACGCTCTTGCGCCGCTTCATCAGGCAGGCGTT
>PMTT01000712.1:0-11751 GCA_003167275.1 Bryobacterales bacterium
TCATGGCATTCGAGTTTACCAGAGAATCGCAGAGCCAGCCGCGGCGGATTGACAGCCGCGCGGAGATTGTGATACCAACGATCAATCGCTTATTTTTTCGACTTGCCTACGGGATCGTTGTTTTTTGTCTTTACATTTGGAAAAGGGGTACATAATGCGAATTCTGCTCGGGGTTCTGGCCCTTACACTCGCTTTGGGGACAGGACTTTTCGGTCAAACGACTGCAGTCAACGGGACGGTTACCGATCCATCGGGAGCCGTGGTCCCCAATGCGACGATCACGCTGGTCAACATAGAGACCGGATTACAACGTGACGCGACGTCCGACACGCAAGGCCGGTACACCATGCCGCAGTTGGCGCCCGGCAAGTATCGACTGACCGCCAAATCCACTGGATTTGCCGATGCGATAGTCAACAACATCACGCTCGACGTGAATGAGCCCGCCACGGTGAACGTGGTGTTCGAAAAACTGGGCTCCACTTCCACAACGGTATCGGTGGAAGCCACCGGCACCCAGATCAACACCGTGGATGCCTCCTTGGGCAACGTAGTCACGGGACACGAAATTGAGGAACTGCCCTCGATCGCGCGCAACGTCGCGAGTTTCCTGGCGTTTCAGCCGGGCGTGACGATGTTCGGCACGCTGGGCCAGGGCGTCGGCGGAAGTTCGACATTGGACGACCGGAGCGGTTCGGTGAATGGCGGCCGTTCGGACCAGTCAAATATCACACTGGATGGCGCGGACGTGAATCAGCAATCGAACCGCGCGGCATTCACCAGCGTTCTGCGCGTCACGCAGGATTCGGTGGAAGAGTTCCGCACCACCACCACCAACGGCAGCGTGGATAGCGGCCGCGGTTCCGGCGCCGACATTACGCTGGTCACCAAGTCGGGCACCAACGATATTCACGGTTCGCTCTATGAGTACCGGCGCGGTACCGAGACGGCGGCCAACAGCTTCTTCAACAATGCCGCGAAACTGCCGGTTGCTCCGCTGCTGATCAACACCTTCGGCGGCACCGCCGGCGGACCGGTCAAGAAGAATAAGCTGTTCTACTTTATTAACTATGAGGGCCGGCGCGACGCCAGCGCGACCAGCGTCAATCAAACCGTGCCGACCGAGTTGATGAAGCAGGGAATTATCCTGTATCACAATACCGGCGGCTCGCTCCTGCAGTTCAGTCCCGATCAGATCAAGGCGGCCGACCCGCTGGGTATTGGAATCAGCCCGGCAGCTCTGGCAGTGATGAAGCAGTATCCGGTGAGCAACAACGGGAACGTCGGAGACGGCCTCAATACGGCGGGTTACCTGTTCAACGCACCCGTGCATTCGGATCAGAATACCTACATCGCGAAGATCGATTACAAGCTCGACAACTCCGGGAAACATTCGCTGTTTCTGCGCGGAAACCTGCAGAACGACAGCCAGAACGGCACTCCGCAATTCCCGGGGGACGTTCCCAACTCGGTCACGCTCGCCAATAACAAGGGCTTGGCCGCAGGGTGGACCGCGGTTCTGAAGCCAAACCTGGTGAGCACGTTCCATTACGGCTTTACCCGCCAGGGCGGCGAGAGCTCGGGAATTCTGAATGGCACGCCGGTCACGTTCCGCGGGATTGCGGCGATCAATGGCACCAGCACAGGAACGGTCCGAATTGTTCCCGTCAACACGTTCGGCGAAGAGCTGGCATGGACGTTGGGTGCGCACGATCTGCGCCTCGGCGGAACCGCCCGGTCAATCTCCAACCAGACCGTCACCTACGGCCACTCGTACAACAGCGCGATCACCAACGCGTCGGTAATCAACGGCAGTGGAAATGACCTGGTGCCCACGTCCATCGGCCTGAAGAGCGGCGATAAGACCAGCTTCGAATACAACGTTGCCGCACTGCTGGGGATCGTGACCTCCGCCACGGGCGACTATAACTACCTGGTGAATGGCACCACGCTTCCCGTGGGCGCTCCCGTCGCGCGCAACTTCGCCAATCACGAAGGCGAGTTCTACGCGCAGGATTCCTGGAGGATTAAGAGCAACTTCACGCTGACATACGGCTTGCGGCTCTCGGTGATGCCGCCGGTGTACGAGGCCAACGGCCAGCAGATTTCGACGAATATTCCGATCGGAACCTGGATGGATACCCGCGGCGCTCTGGCCAATCAGGGCGAATCCAACCTCCTGGCCGGCAACATCGTTTATGTGAAGGCCGGCAGACCGCTCTATCCGGAACACACCGACTTCGCGCCGCGCCTGGCGATCGCCTACTCACCCAAGGGCGAGAGCGGGCTTTCGCGATTCCTGTTCGGACAGGGAAAGACTTCGGTCCGCGCCGGATTCGGCATGTTCTATGACGAGATCGGTCAGCCCTTGGCGTCGACGATCAACGCTTCGGCCTTCGGCCTGGCCACCACGTTGTCGACGCCAGCCAATGTCTACACGTCGGCGCAGCTTCCGCGCTTCGTCAACTTCTACAGCATCCCGTCCGCGCCGAATGCGCCGTTGTTCCTGCAGCCCGCGCCCCCGGGCGGATTCCCGGCGACCTATCCCAATGCGTTCGCGATCACGAACTCGGTTGACGATAATCTGCGGGCGCCGTACACGATGAACATCAACGTGAGCATCGGCCGCGAATTCAGCCACGGCTGGTTTGTGGAAGGTTCTTATGTGGGCCGGCTCTCGCGCCACAATCTGGTGGAGCGCGACCTGGCGATGCCCACCAACCTGGTAGACCCCAAATCCGGACAGACTTACTTCCAGGCAATGACGCAACTTGCCACGCTGATCGATCTGCAGGGCGTTTCCGTCAAGAATCTTCCCAAGATTCCGTTCTTTGAAGATCTGTGGGCGACGGCTGCCGGGAATGGGTATAGCGCCACCCAGGTGATCGGGCTCGACTACACGACGCGCAGCAATCCCGGCGACTTCACCAACACGCTGAACGATATGGACAATGGCCAGGCGTGCGGCGCGCACGGATCGGTGTTCAGCGCTTCCGGCGCGCTGACCCAAACGGGTTGCGGCGTGCTGGGGCCGAACGCCATGTTCAGCCCGCAATTCTCGGCGTTGAACGCGTGGAGCTCGCTCGGTTCCGGTTCGTACCACGCGATGCAATGGACGGTCCGCAAGCGTCTCGGCGCCGGACTGACGGGTGTGTTCAACTACACCTTCTCGAAGTCGCTCGATATCGGTTCGACGGCGGAGAGCGCCGCCAGCTTCGGCAACGATTTCATGATCAATTCGTGGAATGCGCAGCAACTGCGGGCCGTGTCCCGGTACGACGCTACCCATCAGGTGAACGGCTACTTCGTGTATGAGCTGCCGTTCGGCCGCGGCCATCACTTCGGCACCAGCATGAACAAGATCCTGGATGCTTTCGTGGGCGGCTGGCAGTTGTCCGGAACCGTCCGGGTGACCTCCGGCCTTCCGTTCTCGGTCAGCGACGGATCGCGCTGGTCGACCAACTGGGAGCTCAGCTCGGACGCCACGCCGAGCGGCCAGCCCATCCCAACGATCGTCAGCACGCACAACACGGGCACCATTGGCGGCAGCAGCGGTCCCAATCTCTGGGCGAATCCAGCCGTCGCACTGGCAGGTTTCCAGGAGACGATGGCGGGGCAGACCGGCAGCCGCGACTCGCTGCGCGGCGAGGGCTTCTTCGAAATCGACAGCGGTTTCTCGAAGAGCTTCTCGATGCCCTACAACGAGCATCACAAGCTGCAGTTCCGTTGGGAGACGGTCAACCTGACCAATAGCGTGAGATTCGATCCGGCGAGCGCCAGCCTGAGTCTGACGTCGACGGCGAACTTCGGCAAACTGAGCGGGCAGCTTGGTCTGCCGCGGCAGATGCAGTTCGCGCTGCGGTACTCCTTCTAACGGAGGCCAGGCGTCCGACATCCAAGGCGCAGGTTCTCAGGGACCTGCGCTTTTTTCATTCCGGCCTCGTGCCACAATAATTACTTGATCGTCACACTCACGGTAAACCCGGCCATCGATCGGGTCATCAGCGTCGATCGCCTGGCGTTTGAGGACCGCGCGTACATCAATTCCAGCCGCGACTGCGCGGGTGGGCGAGGCCTCAATTCCTCATATGTGATTCAGGCCTTTGGGGGTGAGACCCTGGCGGTGCTCACCTCCGGGGGCGACTCCGGCAAGAGGCTGGAAGCTTATCTGGCGGGTTGCGGGTTCCGCACATCGCTGGTGCCGATCGGCAATGCAATCCGCACCAATCTGACCATCACCGACAGGCATGGCCTCACGGTCAACCTCAATGAAACCGGCCCTACGCTAGAGAAGGCCGAGGTAGCCTCGGTGGAACGGGCGGTCCGCCAAGCCTTGGGAACCGCCTCCTGGCTGCTGGTTTGCGGCAGCCTGCCTCCCGGTGTGCCCGCGACGTTTTACGGCAAACTGATCTCCATGGCGCGCCGCAAGAACGTGAAGACCCTGCTGCATGCCGACGGTGAGGCCCTGGTGGAGGGGATCGACGCCAAGCCAACGGTGGTGACCCCCAACCAGAAGGAGGCGGACCGGCTGCTCTCCCGCACGCTTCTAACACGCACCCACTATCTGGAGGCGGCGGAGCGAATCCGATCGATGGGGGCGGAGTCGGTGGTGCTGTCGTTGGGAAGCCGCGGCGCGGTCGGCGCCTACCCGGACGGGCTGATCGAGGCGGTGCCGCCTCGTGTGGATGCGCTCTGCCCCATCGGCGCCGGCGATGCCCTTTCGGCCGCATACACATGGGCCATGGAACGGAAGGCCAACGCGGCGGACGCGCTTCGGTGGGGTGTCGCAGCCGGCACCGCCTCGGCCAAGCTGCCCGGAATGAATTTCGCCAGTCTCGCACAGACGCAAGAGATGTACCAGAAGGTCGAAGTCCGGCGCGTCGAATAGGGCTCTTTGATGTAAGTGGGGCGGCCCCCCCCGGTCCGCGCGCGACCCCCTGGTCGCGCTCTTGGCTCGCCCACCGGGTTTTCGACCATGGCGACGTCGTTCGAGCGTCCAACCGGAGGGTGTTAACCTGTCGTTAAACTGGGCCCGACCCAGACCATCGCCGGAGGCATCCCAACCGTTCTGATCCTCAGACATCCAACTCTAGAGGAAAGACTTTGTTCCGTTGCCGTGACGCGGCCGGGCGGTACTTAATCGGTTAATTGCACGCTTGACAGCCATTCCATCTTCTGTCAATCTGCGACTGGGGCAGTCCAGGTTTGCCCCAGGATTCTCCATTCATGGCAACCATCAGAGAAGTGGCGGCGAAGGCGGGCGTTTCGGTTGCCACCGTTTCGTACGTAATCAACGATTCCCGTAAGGTGCGGCCGGAAACCGAGCAACGCGTGCTTTGGGCCGCGAAGGAACTCGGATACGCCCCCAACCTGGCCGCCAGAAGTCTCGCCATCGGGCGCAGTTCCATCGTCGGCCTGGTAGTCCCCGACATCGGAAATCCCTTTTTCCCGGAGATCACCAAGGCGTTTCAGGAGGCCGCCGGAATCGCCGGCCTGGAAACCATGGTGATGAACACCAACTATGACGAGCAGCGGACCCGCAACACCGTGGACCGGCTGGTGAGCCTGCAGGTTCCGGGCGCCGCCTTCCTCACTTCACAAGTGGGCCGGGAGGTGCGGGAAATTCTCGCCGCGCAAGGAATCGCGGCCGTGTATCTGGACCATAGCGTTGCCGGTACCCATATCAGCAACATCGCTCTCGATTACGTCCACGGGATCCACGCCGCCGTGGAGCACCTGCTGGGGTTGGGGCATAAGCGGATCGGGTACATTGGAGGACCCGTCCACGGCGCCTCGGCGCAGCGCCGGAAGCAGGCGTTTCTGGATGCGTCCGCCCAGGCATCCGGCGTGGAAGTGAAGGTGGTGGATTCCGATTTCTCGGTTCAAGGCGGGTATTTCAGTTGCTCGAAGCTGCTCAACGTTTTTGCTGCCACGGGCCTGGTGGCTGCCAACGATCTGATGGCCATCGGAGCCATGCACTGCGCCTACGACCGGCAGATTTCCGTGCCCTCGCAGCTCTCCATTGTCGGTTTCGACGATATTACGTTTGCCCAGTTCACCCAACCTGCGCTGACGACCGTGGCGGTCCCGCGCACGGATGTCGGCCGGTTGGCCTTTCAAGCCCTCAACGCCCTGATCACCGATTCCGGCCAGGCCGGCCGCGAGTACGAAGTCAAAACGAGCCTGATCGTGAGGCAGACGACGGCGCCGCCAGCGGCACGGTAGCAAGGAAGCGGCCCCAACCCTAGCGTGAAGCTGGTAATCTCACTGTGTAGCCAGATTGCGGCACATAGATCCCCCCTGACGCTATATTCTGATTCCTATGGTGAAGCTGGACCATCTTACCCTCTTTGTACGGGACTACCAGGTGGCGCGAGATTGGTATGTGAATACCCTCGGGCTCAAGACGGAATTCGAAACTCCGGAGCACTCCGTGGCCGCCGTGCAGGATAGCGAGGGGTTCACATTATTCCTGGAGCAGTCCGCGTCGCAGCCATCCAACCCGTCATGCCTGCTTTATTTTCAAGTGGATAGCGTAGATGGGACCTACGAGCGGCTCAGGCAGCAGGGAGTGGGATTCAAGATTCCTCCGTGCAGGCAGTTCTGGGGATACGGAGCGGAGTTGGCCGATCCGGATGGCCATCGCGTGAGGCTCTGGGACGCCGCCTCCATGCAGACGAAGGGCGAATGAGGTGGAGATGCTTCGGTTTGCCCAACTTTGACCAGGCTTCATCGCGCCTGTGAAGCCGGTAAACGCCCCGCTTGACAGGTAACTCGGTATTCGATATAACGGGTTCCGAGTGACGGAGGTGGCCACATGCGAGCCCAAGCGAAAACCCGGATGGGAGGCGTCCTGGCCGCGCTCACCCTGGTGCTCACAGTCGTAATCGCTCTTGGCATCGGATATGAACAGGTGGAACGGCAGCGGGAGCGGGAGCGCCTGCCCCAGGTCGGCCGCTCGGTGGATGTTGGTGGGCGGACGCTCAACATCTACTGTTCCGGCGAGGGCAGTCCAGCCGTGATTCTGGAGAGCAATGCCCTCACGCCAGGATACAGTTGGGTGTTCATTCAAAGGGAAATCGCGAAAGTGACGCTCGCCTGCTGGTATGATCGGGCGGGTTATGGCTGGAGCGATCCGGCCCCGCCACCCCATACCAGCACGGTCAGCGCCACGGATCTGCACAAACTGCTCGAGGGCGCCGGGCTCCAGCCTCCGTACCTCCTGGTTGGCGACGGCTTCGGGAGCTTGAACGTCCGGGTGTATAGCGGGCTCTATCCGGGCGATGTGGCCGGTATGATTTTGGTGGATCCCGTCGTTGAACAGGAGGAGAGGATGGGACTGGCCAGCCGCGTCCCCTTTCACCTCGGCTATCCTCCCGATCTGGTTCTGCGGACCGTGAGCCGCATCGGGCTGATGCGCTTATTGCATCAGGGGAACCCTCGCGATCCCGCTCCTACGGGTTTGACGCCCGCCGAACGGGCCATCCTCTCCGGCTTGGAGCGGGAACCAAAGCTGCGCGCGGCATTCCTCGCGGAACAGGGCTTTTCGGCAAGCCTGGAGGAGGTGCGTTCGGCCGGGGGGCTGGGAAATCGTCCGCTGATCGTGCTTCGTTCGGAGGAATCTCTAACCGGTCCAGAAGAGGAGACGGCGTGGCTGGCTCGCTTAACTACCCACGGACGCCAGATAGTGGTGAAAGGCACCGTCCACAGTACCCAAAACGAGGCCCCGGAGGCGGTTATTGAAGCCGTGCGCGGAGTAGTCGCGGAGCTTCGCCGGTAAACCGCGCAGGCTCCCTTCAGGGCGTGTCCTGACACTACACCCGAAGAATTTCTATCCTTTTTTGCGACCAGGCCTAAAGACAATCCAAAAATCACCGATATAACTGTTAGCTATGAAGACCAAGCTAAGCATTTTACGACCGCTCGTACGAGCGACGATGATCGTGTGGGCGATTGGTGCGATCAGTTGCCTCTCCGCGGCCAGTACTGCCATCGGGATGGCGGTTGCCAATGGAAGTTTTCTGGTCGACCATTCACAGGTCTGGGGCAATACTACCCTGTTCAACGGCAGTATGATCGAAACCGCGACAGCTTCGTCGCAGCTCCAGTTGAATGGCGGCGTGCAGATGCGCCTGGCTTCGAACACGCGCGCCACGGTTTACCAGAACAAACTCGTCCTGGAATACGGGTATGGACAATTGGAATCGGCCGCCGGGTATGAAGTTGACGCAGGTTCGCTGCGCATCTCACCGGTCGCGCGCGAGACCGTTGCGCGCATCCGGCTGACAGGCGATAGCAGGGTTACGGTAGCGGCTGTCCGCGGGGCCATCCGGGTGGCCAATGGAACCGGAATGCTGGTAGCGAATGTCGAAGCAGGCAGCAGCCTGGATTTCGACCCGCAGGTCGCGGGGGCTTCCGCTCCGACACGCGTCTCCGGATGTCTCCTGGCGAAGGCGGGCAAGATCGTGATCGCGGACCAGACCACCAGTGTCATTCTCGAACTGCAGGGGGCGGGTCTGGAGCCGGAGATCGGAAACCATGTTGAGATTACCGGCAGGGCCGAGACTACTACCCCCACGGTTCCCGGTGCATCCCAATTGATCCAGGTGGCGGCTGTCAAGGAAGTAAGTAAGGGTGGCTGCACCGCGATCGCGAAAAAGCTGGGCGCCAGTTCTGCCGCTGCAGGTGCCGCGGCCGGTGCTGGTGCGGCAGGCGGAGCCGGTGCGGCAGGCGCTGCCGGTGCGGCTGGTGCGGGCGGTGCGGCCGCTGGCGCTGGGATCGGGATCGGGATCGGCACCGTCGCCGTGATTGGCGGTGTGGCCACAGCCGCCACAGTTGGTGGTCTCGCGGCGGTCGGCAGCCTCCCCGGTCAGGGAAGCAGCCAGCCGTCGGTCAGCCGGTAGCACGCAGTCACGCTTTGCTAGTGCATGGTGTTTGGCGCCGCGTGCTTGGTGCTTCGTGTCTGGTGCTNNTGGTGCTGGGTGTTTGGCGCCTGGTGCTGGGTGCTTGGTGGGACAGGCGGTTTCGCCTGTCCAGCCGGCGAGAGCCGGCTTGGCCGAATCCACCCTGCTGCCGGTTTTCAATCGGCCCGGCGATGTGTCGGGATACCTCGGTGGGCACCCATTGCTCTGGCAGTTGACGCCTCGCAGGGCTCGTGGTCTTGGCGGTTGAGGCCTATGTCGCAGGTTCGTAACGTGCTTGCAAGACTGTCGTCTGCGGTTGCTCCTAACTTTGACGGGCTCCAGGAAGCATTCTGGAGCCCTCTTTTACCGCGTGCGGGCAAGGCGGGTGGTACCGCCAGGCCCCGCAAGGTTGGCTAGCCCGCTGCCCCCTGCGCGTGCTGGGTACCGGCAACGGTATCGAGCAAGCCCGGAGCTTCGCCAAAGACTGCGCCTGCGGGTTTATGGGTACCGGGTGCCGCTGAGGATTACTATCCTCCACCCTTCGGGTCGACGTACCCCGCGCAGTCCCGCTGCCCTACCGTCCGCCCGCGGGCAGATGTTCTTCCAGGTATCGGGAGATCAACGTGTAGACGTGCAGGGACGTCCCCCGGCCTTCCGTGATGCCGTGGGTGCGGTTGGGGTACTCCATGAAATCGAACTGCTTGCCGAGTTCCACCAGGCGGTTGATCAATCGCTGATCCCCCTGGAAATGCACGTTGTCGTCGCCGGTGCCATGAATGATCAGCAGCTTGCCTTTCAGCCCCTCGGCGAAGTTGATCGGCGATCCATCGTGGTAGCCTTTGGCGTTATCCTGCGGCAGGCCCATGTAACGCTCCTGATAAATGGAGTCGTACAGCGCCTGGTCCGGAACCGCCGCCACCGCGACACCTACCTGGTAGAGGTCCGGCGAGCGGAACATGAGGTTGTCGGTCATGGAGCCGCCGCCCGACCATCCCCATACCGCTACTCGTGACAGATCCACCCACGGCCGTTCCGCCGCCAGCGACCGCAGCGCCGCCGCCTGTTGCTTGGACGCCAACACCCCGATCTCTCCGTAGATCGACTTGCGCCACGACCGGCCCTTGGGAGACGGTGTTCCCGAATTGTCGAAACTCGCCACCAGGTATCCCTCGTCCGCCAGTGCCGCGTGGAAGAGCGTCCGGTTCCCCGACCATTGGTCCACCACGTTGGCGCCGGCCGGTTCGCCATACACATACACGATGATGGGGTACTTCTTCGCGGGATCGAAATTGCGGGGCTTCATCACCCAGCCGTCGATTTTGACCCCGTCTCCGGCATCCACCTGCACAAACTCGGTCCGGTCGCCGACCAGTTCGGCAACCTTGTCCTTCAACACGGGGTTCTCCTGGATCACGCGGACGGTCTTGTGGGTGGGGAGTTGCACCAAATCGGTGACAGGGGGTTGATTGAATCGCGACACGGTGTGGAACGCCCAGTGGCCGTTTGGTGAGACTTCATAACTGTGCGCGCCTGGAGAGTTGGCCGGCGTCAACCGCTCGGCTTTTCCGCTTCCATCCAAGCGGGTGCGGTACAGGTAGCGGCGGATGGGGTCGTCGGGGGACGCCACGTAGTATAGCCAAGCCCCTTCGGTGTCCGCCGCCGAGATGGAGATCGCATCGCCTGGAGCGGTCGTGACGAGTCGAATATCGCCGTCTCTCGACACGGTGTATGCATGTCGCCAGCCGTCCATTTCGCTGGTCCACAGCAGCCGCTTGCCGCCGTCCACCCATCGAAAGGCGTTGTTGACATCCACCCAGGCCGGATCTTGATCGCGGAACATGCGGTGGACGTCGCCGGTTTCGGAGTCGGCCAACAGCACCTCGTTGGTGTTCTGCAACCGGTTCAATTGCTCCAGGATCACTTCACGGGGGCCCGACCAATCGATCCGCGGGATGTAGATGTTGCGCGGATCGCCCGGCACCTTCATCCAGCGCGTGGCGGCCCCCGTGGCGTTGACCACGCCCAGCCGCACGGCGGAATTGGTCTGGCCGGCTTTGGGATAAGGATACTTGAGGATCAAGGGATAGAGCCCATCGGTATAGTTGATGAGCGTGTACTCCGGAACGTCGTGCTGATCGAATTGGAGATAGGCGATGCGTTGTCCATCGGGACTCCAGTGGAAGGCTTCACCCAGCCGGAATTCCTCGTCGTAGACCCAGTCGGAGACGCCGTTGAGGATCATGTCGGTGCCATCCGTGGTAAGCGCCCGGATGGCGCCCGTGGCCCAGTCCTCCACGTAGAGATTGGTGCCTCGAATGTAGGCCACCCGCGTCCCATCCGGTGACAACCGCGGATAGAGCAGCTCCGAACCATGGTCGCCGCCGAGTTTGTGCCAGGCGCCGGTCTGGCGGTCCAGGAGCCAGCATTCGCCGGCCGTCCGGCGGATCAACACGCGATGGACGTTGGTGGCCACCATCAGCTTCTTGCCGTCGGCCGACCAGGTGTACTCGGCAAACACCAGCGGCTTGCCGGTCTGCTGGGGCGTGAGTTGCGCGGCCGAGACCAACACCTCGCGCTTGCCGGTTGACAGATCGTAGCGGACAATTTCGCGGCCCGAGCCGGTTGGAGGCGGCTCGACAGTGGTATAGGATTGACCATCGTCCATCCAGCGAGCGCCCGATCCACCGCCGCGGCCTCCCGATCCGCCGATCGCAAATTCGGTGGAATTGAAGATACGCCCTAGCATGTCCTGGAGCTTCTCCGAAGGCTGCGCCATTGCGACCGAGCACAGCAGGAAGCCGGAGAACAACGTTCTGGTAAATGATAGATTCTGTTTCATCACGCCATC
>PMTT01000712.1:11763-19194 GCA_003167275.1 Bryobacterales bacterium
ATGGCGTCGTAGGCGGGTTTGGCCTTGTAAGCGGCATCGAATTCGAGCGCCGCGCCCGTGCCGGGATAGCTGGCTGGCACCCACGAATATTTGTCGGTGAAGCCCCACGTCTGAATCGCTGTACACTTCGAGAACTTCAAACAGAGCGCAACGATGTCACGATAGATCTGTGCCTGCGTGGCGAGCGAGGCATCGGCCGCTTTCCCGACGGAATCGAGCGGCAGCCGGACGTCGAGCTCCGTGATCTGCACCTGCAGTCCGAGGTCGATGATGCGTTTGATATTGGTTTCCATGCCGGCAACAGGCTGGGGATTCGCGGTCAGGTGCATTTGCAGGCCGATGCCATCGAGTGGGACACCGCGGGCTTTGAAATCCTGCGCCATTTTGTAGATGGCGTCGGACTTGGGGTTCACCCCTTCGGCGCTGTAGTCGTTGTAGAAGAGAAGGGCGCGCGGATCCGCCGCGTGGGCCCAGCGGAGGGCCTGCTCGATGTAACCGGTGCCCGGGAGACCGATGCCGGGCGCGTCGAACCACAGGGTGCTCCGCATGGAGCCGTCGTCATTGAAGGCTTCGTTGACCACATCCCAGGCATAGACTTGACCGGCGTAGTGGCCCACAACTGCCTGAATGTGCTCGTGCAGAATCGTGGCGAGTTGGGCGGACGTTTGCTCGCCGTTCGTCACCCATGCGGGATTCTGCCGATGCCAGACCAGGGTGTGGCCGCGCATCGCCATCTTGTGCTCCCGGGCAAAGGCGGCCAGCGAATCCGCGGGGCCGAAATTGTATGTGTCGGGATTGGGATGGATGGGCCCGAACTTCAGGGAATTCTCGGGCTCCACTTGATTGAATTCCCGGGCGATTGTATCGGCGTAGAGCGCTTCGGTCAGCCAGGCGGGGTTCACCGCGGTTCCGATGCGAACGCTTCGCTGGTCTGCGAGCTCGCGCAGTGGCTGTGCGAAGAGAGACGCAGAAGCACACCACACGATGGCGACAGCAATGTAACACCGGCCTCCGGGCCTGTGTGTTTGTCTTCGTTCCATTCCGCCCCCTAATCCTTTCCCATCTGCCGCAGTGCGGCCGCCGCCTTGCTCCGGGCACTGGGATCGTCGTCGTTGGCCGCCTGCCGCAAGTGCCGTTCCGCGCCTGCGGCGTCGCCCTTCGCGGCCAACATCCTGGCCGCGTTCAGGTGCGCCATGCCAAAGTCGGGGCGCAGCCGCAGGGCTTCCAGGAATTCGCTCAAGGCCTCGACGCGATTTCCCGCCCGTTCCAGCAGACTGCCCCTGAAGTTATGTGCCTCCGCCGACTTGGGGTCGGCGCGCACCGCGCCATCGATCTGCCGTTGCGCCTCTTCCCATTGGTTCAAGCCGGCGAGCGTCACGGCGTAGTTGGTGAGCACGTCGGCGTCGTTGGGCTTGAGATGAACGCATCGCGCGAAGTAGAAGGCGGCTTGAGCGAGGTCGCCTTGTGCCGCCAGCCAGTGACCGAGATTCCCCAGCGCTTCGGGCAAGTCCGGATTGATCTCGAGCGCGATCCGGAACTCCCTGCCTGCGCGGTCCAGATCCCCATTGCCCGCCAGAGCCCCACCTAACAGGTTGTGCGCCTCCGCCAGGTCGGGATCGAGGGCCACGGCCTTCTCGAACGCGGGGACGGCTTCGGTTCCCTGGTCCGCGGCCGAATGAGCGATCCCCAGTTGATACCAGAGCAAAGCGTCATCAGGTGCGGCCTTCACTCCGCGGTTCAGCACCGCGATGGCGCGTGCCGCCTGTCCGGCCCCTGTCAGCGCATCGGCCAGGTTCAGCAGCACCACGGGCGAGTCCGGCTTGCGTCTGGCGGCTTCCTCGAACGCTCCAATGGCGTTGGCCGGCTTGCCCGCGCCGAGCCACGCCTGGCCCAACTCGACATAGAACTCGGCCCACGCCGGTTTCTGCGCGGCCACCTCCGCACTCAGTCGCGGCACTCCCTTTGCGAGATTGCTCTTCTGCGTAACCTGGGCGACCGCGAGGTAGAGTGCGCTCTCCCCAGTCCGCGACAACGGAGACGGGTAATAGGGCACCACCTCGCCATGGTACTGATTCGCGTCGAAGTCCGGGCGTTCCGCGAGAGGGGCCAGCAGATCGCGGGCAGGTGGGCGCCGTTGGATCAGATGGTCCGTCATCACCGCATGGATCACGTCCTGGGTCCGGCGCTTTGGCATGTGGCAGCCCACGCAATCGGATCGGGTGGTGTGTTGGACTGCGGGACGATTGCCCGAGTCAGGCTGGTCTGGTCCGGCCTCCCGCAGCAGGGAGGCATGGCACTCACGGCACACGGCGTTATAGTGCAACTCCGCCTGCTCGCCCCGCGGAATGTCATGCGGATTGTGGCACGTCGTACACGTGAGCTTGCCGCTCCGCAGGAAGCATTGCGACTTGCGGAGCCGGTAGGCCGAGTGCGCGATTTCAAAGTCGTCCTCGTACTTGCTGCCTGGGGCGTGATCGAAGAAGATCGTGAAATTGCCCAGTGGCTCGCCGGGCCGATACGAGAACGGCGCCCTGCCGTACCTGACGATGGAGTGAGGCAATTGCAGACTGGTGGTCTCCAGGTGGCATTGCATGCACACTTCCATCTGGCGGTCGATGGGAAGCCGGGCGGGATTCACGATAGCTTTGCGGATGTCGTCCACGCTCGGGAGTTTGGCTTGCGCGGCCCGGATGTGGTCTCCGCCCGGCCCGTGGCAGCGCTGGCAGTCGATGCCTTCCGGCAACGTGCCTGAATACAGAGGCTCGCTGCCAGGTTCGTCATGCTCCGCGGGAACTTGCGGGTAGGCGTTGTGGCAGAACATGCATTCGTAGGCGATGGTGCGAGGCGGCAGCGCGTAGTCGCGGTCATGCCCCGGGCTCATGGCCCATGTGCCGCCGTTCTCCGGGTACCACCCGAGCGGAAGCTCCAGCAAAGCGCCGCGCGCGGTGCGGTGCAGATAGGTTCGGGCGTGATTGCCGGAGCCCATGACGTAGTCGATCCGGGATTCCTGAACATCCGTCTCCCGGCCGTCGTAGCCGATGCGCCACCGCCTTTGATAGTACTCGTCCCCGCGCTTCACCATGGCGTACCATTCGCCCGACAACTCGTGATGAAAGGGATTGCCGCGAGAGAAGTTCTCGGGTGAGCTTTGCGGTTGCGGGCGGTAGAAGGAGCGCGCCATGCCGGTTAGGGCATAGGTTTGCGCGATCTTTGGATGGCACGCGGCGCAGAGGCGCGGGTTGACATATGGACTGCTCGCGGACCGTGGCGCTGGAGAGTCTGGCGTCTGCCCCCTGACGAAAAGAACTCCGACGGCAAGTGGGAGGATCCAGATGTATCGTGCGCAACGCATGTGCCCAAGCTCGTGTAGGGTAGGACCGGGAAGAGCCGGCCAAAGCCGGCTGACAGACGACAAAAAACGATCGTCTGTCCCACCTTCATGATCGTCTGTCCTACCCCATGTCTATCACAAGGCGTCGCCCAAAAAAAACCGCCGCTGGCGAGGGGGCTTCCTCTGCCAGCGGCGGCGCTTAGGGTGAGGTGTTTAGAAGGTGATCCGCAGCAGGGTCTGCAGAATGCGCGAATAGCCCAGCGCGCCCGGTCCGGTTTGGGTCGCGGTGCCAAAACCGGTCACGTTGAATGAACCGTTGGCGTTGCGCCCCAGAGCCGTCGCCGTGATGGACGGCAATCCCGTGATGACCCCGGCCGCCGTGGGATACGAGTTGAAGTTCAGGGTAGCATTATAGCCCGAGAACTCCGTGTGGTTGAACGCGTTGAAGGCATCCAGCCGGAGTTGGAAATGTACCCTCTCTTTGACCACGAACTCTTTCTGGATCGCCATATCGAAGTTCAGCACGGAAGGACCGGTCAGGAAGTTGATGCCCGATTCCAGGCCGATGCTGCCCGGTGACGGCGCGAAGAAGCATGCCGGATTCAGACGATTGAAGGGGTCGCTCGAACCCGTGTACGGGTTACATCCTGCCACCACGCCGATGCGGGGGCCTTCGGTGTTGGAGCCCGTGATGTTCTGGTTGCCCGCTCCGGAGACGCTGAAGCCCGGTGTGAACGGACTTCCGGTGACCGCCTCGGTGACGCCGGAAAGCTGCCATCCATTGGTGATCAGCTTGGTGAAGGCATTCCCCTTTTCCAGCTTCGGAAGGGCGTAGACGTAGTTGATGGCCAGTATCTGGCGCCGGTCGAAGCTGGACGGGGCGTAGTTGGCCTCCCGGTTGTACTGGTCGGGACGGACGAACGAGTTGTCGTTGGTGCCTCCGCTGAGCGCAGTCGCCATGGCACGGCTCCAGGTGTACGCCACGCCAAAGAACAGGCCTTTGGTGGCGCGCCGCTGGAACTGCACCTGCAACGCGTTGTAGTTCGAGTTAGCCTCGCTCTGGTAGATGTTGATGTTGCTGTAGCCTTGATAAGGCTTCAGGAAGTTGGCGCTCAGGCAATTGTTGCCCAGCAGCGCGGTGGGACTGGCGGCCTGCAATTGCGGATCCTGGTTCTTCGCCTGGAAACATTGCCCGAACTGGTTAAAGTTGATGTTGCGATTGTCCTGCTCGTGGCGCCCCAGAGTGCCCACGTAGGCCACATCCAAGGAACTGTTCTGCGGAAGCCGGTACTGTACGCTGAACTGGTACTGATAAACCGTGGGGACCTTTCCTGTCGGATCGACGGCATCCAGGCTGGGCGGGCCCAGCAGGATGTTCTTGGGGTCAATCGTGGAAACCAGGTTTTGGTTCAGAGTCGGGGCTACGGCCTCGGGAGGATTGGTGACCATGTCGAAGGTCCGGTTCCCTTGGATACGGTCGTAGTAAATGCCGCCGCCGGAGCGGATCACCAGATTCGATTTGCCGGTCACGTCCCAGGCGAAGCCGAAACGCGGGCCCCATTGCAGACCGCGATCCTGCATCAGGTATTTGCCGGCCGGGCACGTCGATGCCTGGCAGATTCCCTGGAAGGGTTGGCCCGTGCCGGGGACCTCCAGGCCCACGTCGAACGAGGGCAGGTAGGTGTTGGTCACCGGGTCGTACGCCGACCGGCCGGTGGTGGTGCCCGGCGTGATGGCCGGCTGGTACAGACGAGGGGCATTGGCCGGATTAAACAGGCTGGGAATGAAGGTCGAGGCTTGCAGCGAGGCATCGTACTGCGGCTGGTACCAGGCCGCACGCAGACCATAGTCCAACGTCAGCCGCGGGGTAACTTTCCAGGTGTCCTGCACGAACTGCTCGATATTCCAGTAGCGATAGAAACCATTGATGTGATTCGCGGCCTGATTGTACGTGTTGTAAACGCCCAGCAGCGCGTTGGAGAATCCGAACCCGGTATCGTACGGGTTGGACGGATTGTCGCCGAAATTGTAGCTGCCATTGAAGCTTGCGAACGAAGTCTGGTTCTTGCGGCTACGCTGCATGTAGATGCCGCCTTTGATCGTGTGGGCACCCCAGACCTTGGTTAGGTTATCGCTGATATCGATGGTGGTGTTGTAGTTGATGAAGGGTGCGTCGCCGGTACCGATACTGGGGGTGGCGCTGATGCGCGTACCGTTGAAGTTCACGGCCGGCAGGTAGCTGTTCTGGACGGCGCTCGGGTAGAGCTCGGGGAGGTTGATGCCGGAAGTGCCGGTGGTCAGAACCGTTCCGGTTTCGTCAATCAGAATGGAGTTGTGCGTGAAGCCCCAGTTGAACTCGTTGGTCATCGTGGGATTGATGACCCAGGTAGCTCCCGCGGCGATGCTCCGTCCGGGGATGGGATTGGCGATGTTGGCGATGGGGACGTTTAGCCCCAGGACAAACGAGCCATAGGGCGCCACCGTGGGCTGCTGGTTATCGATGAAGTGGCCGAAGACGCGGAGGTGGTCAGTGATGTTGTAGTCAAGCCGCACGAGCGTCTCGCGCCTCGGCGCCTGGCCAGGAAACTGCGACGTGAAGTTGAAATTCGATACCTGAGGAGTGTTGGGTAGCGGGAAGAGATTGAGCAAAGCCTGTCCGGGAGCATAGATGCGGTTTTGCGGAACCAGCATTCCCGGAAAAGGCGTCTGGGTCAGCGGATCGTTGATGAACGTCAGCTTGGCGCCGTTGTTATTGACGCTTTGGCTGAAATCTCCCTTGCGCTCCAGGGCGGTCGGAACCAGCACGTTCCTGGCGGTGTTGGGCGACAACTGCCTCTGGTATTCCTGGCTGAAGAAGAAGAACGCCTTGTGCCGGGCGCGTTCGAACACCTTCGGAATGTAGATCGGCCCGCCAACCGTGTATCCGGGATCGTTATACCGGAACAGAGGCTTCGCCAGACCTCGCACGTTGTTGATGTACGTGTTGGCGTTCAAGCCGTCGTTCCGGTGGTACCAATAGCCGCTGCCGTGGAACGTATCGGTGCCGCTCTTGGTGACCACGGCGATCTGCCCGCCGGCGCTGCGGCCATACTCCGCCTGATAGCTCCCGGTGAGGATCTTGAACTCGGCAACGGAATCGATGCTGACGGCCACATTCATGCCGCCGTTGTTGCCGGTGTCGACATTGCCGATACCGTTGATCGAGAGTTGGTTCTGGGACGGGCGCGCGCCGTTGACCGTAAAGTCGTTGGCTCCGTTGGAAGAACTGCCGACCGCGTAACTGGTGCCGGTGGTGAATTGTACACCGGGAACCAGTTTGGCCATATCCAGCGCGTTGCGGCCGTTCACTTCGATATTTTCAATCTGCTTTTCGGTGACGGTGGCGGAGCGTTCCACGCTTTCCGTCTGCAGCAGAGCCGTCTGTGCGCTCACCTCGATGGAATCCGTCAGCGCGCCGACCTCGAGCGTGAGGTCGCCCACCGACAGTTTGTCGTTGGCGTCGAGCGCGATATCCGACCGCGTCAACTTCTTAAATCCGACCGACTCAACCGCAATCGAATAGCTGCCGGGCAGCAATCCGGCGAACAGGAAATCGCCCGCGGCGCTGGTCTTCTGGACAATCGTAACTTTCTTCGCCGGCTCCGTCACGGTTACCGTGGCGTTTGGAACCGTCGATCCCTGCTGGTCAACCACCCGGCCCGCCATGGAGCCGGTGATGTTTTGCGCGTATCCCGAAAGACCGAGCAAAAGGTACCCCACCAAAATCGTCAATGTCTTCCGCATGATCTGAAACTCCCTTTCCCTGAAGCTGTTTGGACCCAACATCCGCCGTTGCCGGCGGACCGTGCCCCGGAGAAGACCATCGATCGATTAAGGCTGCTACAGGGCAGAACGATTTGAAGCATAAAGTTCGACAGTAGAACTAAGTGTTGTTTTGTTGTACACGAAAACAATGTGTACCGTCAAGTAAATTCTTGTGTGGGGGTATGCTTTAGCTTGCCCAATCAAAGCAGTGGGGGAAGGCTTTTGCTTGGGCTCAACGGGGGTTGGGGGGGATGTGAGAATGGGCTGGTTTAACCTAAAAACGGCAGTTAGGCCAT
>PMTT01000097.1 GCA_003167275.1 Bryobacterales bacterium
TACAGGGCCACCGACACTCGTTTGGCCAGAGCCGTCGCGATCAAGACCTGCCGTCAGGAATTCGATCAGCGATTCCAACAAGAAGCCCGCGCGATCGCCTCCTTAAATCATCGCCATCTCTGTTCGCTTTACGACGTCGGCCCCAACTATCTGGTGATGGAACTGCTGGAAGGCGAAACGTTGGCGGAGAAGCTGAAACGCGGCCCGCTCTCGATCGAACAGACCCTGCTCCGTGGCGGAGAAATCGCCGATGCACTGGCTGCGGCCCACGCCAAAGGCGTTGTGCATCGCGACATGAAGCCTGCCAACATCATGCTCACCAAAGCGGGCGTAAAGGTGTTGGATTTCGGACTGGCCAAGTGTTCGGAGGACGCGAACCTCACCGGCAGGAACGTCGTGATGGGCACGCCGGCCTACATGGCGCCCGAACAGCGCGAAGGCCAGCGGTGCGACGCTCGCACCGATATTTACGCGCTTGGGTTGATGCTCCATGAGATGGCTACGGGAAAGCGTTGTTTAAAAGGGAGAGAAGCCGTCGCTGGAACAACTACCGGAAAAGTTGGGCCACGTGATCGAGCGGTGCCTGGCGCTGGATCCGGAAGATCGTTGGCAGTCGGCGGCCGACGTTCGGAGCGAGCTATTGTGGGCTGCGAAGCCGATCGAAGCGCCCGAAAAGGCAGTGGTTTCTGGTCTTCCGAATGCAGGCGTTGAAACCATCGAGAAGCGCCGCCTGTGGCCGTGGATTCTCCTGCGACACGGGAGGCGTTATTGGTTCCTGGCCGGCGCGCTGTTACTGGCAGCAGGCGGAGTGACGGGATGGTTGGCTCACCGCCCATCGGAAGCCGTCGCGAATCCGATCGCCAACGCGAGATTCACGCGGCTGACCGACTTTGAGGGTGTGGAGCGGGATGCGGCCATCTCCCCGGACGGACGGTTTGTGGCGTTTCTCTCCAACCGTAGCGGCCCCTTGGACATTTGGGTCGGCCAGGTGGGGACCGGAAGTGCGGTCAATCTCACCCAAGGCAAAACCGGAAACCTGGATGGTTTGGTGGGCGCCCTGGGCTTTTCGGGGGATGGTTCTCAGGTCTGGTTCCACGACGCGAACGTCACGTCGCCGTTGCGCATCCTTCCCCTCATGGGCGGCGCGCCCAGGGTGTTCCTGGCCAGCAGTCCGGTCAAGGCACCGCCATACAATGCGGCGTGGTCGCCTGACGGGAATCGCCTCGTCTATTTCACCGCGGACGGGGGTGACCCCATGTTTGTCACGGATCGCACTGGCGCCAGCCCACGTCAAATATTGAGAGACAAACCGGGTTTCCACAATCATTATCCAGTCTGGTCCAAGGACGGGCAGTGGATTTATTTCGTGCGAGGGTTTGTCACCACCAGCCAGATGGATCTGTCGCGCATTTCTCCCAATGGGGGAGAGCCTGAGCGGCTCACCGAGCACAACAGCGAAGTGAGATCTCCGGCTCCTCTGGACTTGCGGACGGTAGTATACGTGGCCCGCGATCGGGACGGTTCAGGGCCCTGGCTGTGGGCGCTCGACGTGAACCGTAAGACGACTCACCGGATCAGCTTCGGTTTGGAGAAGTACGTCTCGGTTGCCGCCAGCGCCGATGGCCGCCACCTGGTGGCGACCGAATCGAGCCCGATCCCGAGCTTATGGAGCGTGCCGATCCTGAATCGAGTGGCGGAAGAGCGGGATGCAAAGCCGTACCCGGTGGGCACGGTGAGAGCCTTGGGCCCGCGCTTTGGCGGAACATCACTGTTCTATTTATCCTCTCGCGGCACGGGCGACGGGCTGTGGCGCTACCAGGACGGACAGACTACGGAGATTTGGAAAGGGTCCGATGGAGCGCTACTGGATCCTCCGGCCGTTTCCGCCGACGGACGGCGCGTGGCAATCGCGCTTCGCCGGAGTGGGAAATTGACGCTGCACCTGGCCACTGCCGAGGGCAATGAACTCCGGCCACTTGGGGAGTCCATAGACATCAGTGGGGCGGCCGACTGGTCGCGGGATGGGCAGTGGATTGTCACCGCAGGAACAGATGCCCAGGGTCCGGGGGTTTTCAAGATTCCGGTCGGCGGGGGCATGCCCGTTCGGCTCACTACAGGGGAGGCATCGAACCCCATGTGGTCGCCGTCGCCGGCGGGAGACCTGATCCTATATGCCGGCGCGAACGTGGGCTTCTTCTCCCCCCTCTTGGCGGTTCGCCCAGATGGAACTCGACGCCGCCGCAGTGGCCGCGGCGCACCGCATTCTGGTCACCTATTTCCCGCTTCAAAAGACGGCACTGGACACTCAATTCACTGCGTCCTTAGCGGCTGTTGTGGGGGACCCGGATGCGAAGACGGCCGGCGTAGCCGTAGGCGAAGCGGCGGCGATGGCGGTCATCAGCGCACGGACGGGAGACGGCCTCGAAGCCAACGCAACCTACACGCCCGGATCGGGTCCTGGGGCGTGGATTCCGACACCTCCCGCCTTCGCCGCTCCCGCGACTCCGTGGCTCGGCCAGATGCGGCCGTTCACGATGAAAGCGGGAGCGACCAACTCCCGGATCCTCCCAGAGCCTTAAGCAGCGAACCTTGGAGCCGGGACTACAACCTGACTCGAAATTACGGGGGAACGAACAGTACGGCTCGATCCGCGGCGGAAACCGAGATCGGAGTTTATTGGACGGAACACACCGGGGCACAGTATGTCCGGGTATTCAACAACCTGGTTAGCAACAACAATCTGGGCACCGCGGATGCGGCCCGTCTGATGGCAATGCTCTGGACCGGCGTCGCGGACGCGTCAATCGGGTGTTTCAACGGGAAGTACAGGTACGGTTTCTGGAGGCCAATCACCGCGATCCTGGCAAGTGGCGGAAACGCCGACACGCCCGCCGACGCGGCCTGGGTATCCCTGGGGACGACTCCCAACCATCCCGAATATCCGGCGGCACACGGTTGCCTGACAGGCGCGGCGACCACGCTGATTGCGAGCTTTTTCGGCACCACCAGGGTCCACGTTGTCACGGACAGCCTGGCGTTCACCGATGGCGTCCACCAACACGTGTTTGAAGACACGCGCGACTGGATGGACGAGGTCTTCTGGGCTCGCATGTATGCGGGGTTCCACTTCTATCATTCG
>PMTT01000073.1 GCA_003167275.1 Bryobacterales bacterium
CACGTTGAATCCCTGCTCGTAGGCCTGGCGGGCGGTTGCCTCAACGCCACCAGATGTCGCCACTCCAGTCACAACCACCTGGGTAACGCCTCGCACCCTGAGCTGACGTTCAAGATCCGTTGTTGCGAATGCGCCCCAGCTTCGCTTGGTGACGACGATATCGCTCGGTTGCCGATCCAGCTCCGGCAGGAGGTCGGTCCATCCCTCGGAAAACGATGTGTTGCTGCGCGGACCCTGCTCCGTCCGGCCTGGCGCCCGTCCCGCCACATTGACCAGCACGACTGGGAGTTTCTTCGCACGGAAAACATCGATCAACGCCCGCGTCCGGTCGATGATCTCGCCGATGGGATGGATGAAATGCCCATCGACTATGCCTTTCTGCAGGTCGATCACGATCAACGCGGTACTGGGGTCAAGAGTAGTAAGCGGCATCGGGTTCTTCTCCTCGAATACGAAGTTGGCATGGGTAAGACGCAGGACACAGTGGGTTCACTCCTCAACAAGCCGCGTAAGCAGTTCGAGTGCTCCCTGAAGCTTCTCCTGCTCGTGAGCAGAAAGCTTCTGCGAGATGGTCGTGGTGAGCCAGTCCTGCCTCGCGGCCCTGCCCTCCTGAAGCCACTTCAGGCATTTGGGCGTGAGAGATATCAGAGTTTTCCGTCCGTCGCTTGGGTCAGGAGCACCAATCACTAGGCCGACTTCCTGCAGCGGCATAACGATAGCGCTCATGGACTGCGGGCGCATGCCTTCCGCTCGCGCCAGACTTGAAACCGTAGCCGAATCATCCTTCTCCAGTCGAAGAAGAACAGAAACCTGTGACGGCGTCAGATCGTGGCGTCCCCCATGCTCGCGTAAACGCCGCTTGAGCTTGCCGCCTACCGAACGGATCTCGGCAGCAAGCATCGAAGCGAGCCCGGTCTGAGTAGAAGACTTTCGATTGCTCACCAGATCAATATAATCATATCTACAGGTAAACTGTAAAGCTTAACTGTACACATGTTCAGCCGCCACCTTAGTGGATCTCTCACGCGCATGGCCGGTCTGAGACGCTAGTCCTCATAAACGCGCTTGCAACCGTTAAATCCGGTTCCGTGTGGCGGCGTAGTCGCCAGCTCGGACTTCCACCGCTCGTGCTCCCCAAACGGCGTTTGGGAAGTTGCACGTAAAACGTGTGTCCCAAGATCGGATCGCGCGCGGCCGCCATCTTGAGACGTCCTTATCTTAGCGCCTGTGGCTTCGAAACCCGAGCCCCACACTCTTGCACGGAAGTGCTAGAATGCCACCAAGTCGAGCCCATGGGGGAACCCGACACCCAAGTCACGAACCTGTTGCGTCAGTGGAGCGGCGGGGATCCTCGCGCATTGGAAGAACTCGTGCCCATTATTTATAAGGAACTGCGGCGTCTGGCCCATTACCATCTGCGGCGCGAGCGCGATGGGCACACGCTCCAAACCACCGCGCTGGTCCACGAAGTCTACCTCCGGTTTTGCAGCCAGGAGGAACCGCAGTGGGAGAATCGGGCTCACTTTTTCGCGGTGGCCGCGCGCATGATGCGCCGTATTCTGGTGGATTACTCGCGCCGGCGTGACGCGGAGAAGCGGGGCTCCGATGTCCTGCACGTTTCGCTCGACGATGCGCTCAGCATCCCGGTGCCGGAGCAACTCGATCTGATTGGGCTCGATGGGGCGCTCGATCAACTCGCCCTATTCGACGCCCGCAAGTGCCAGGTGGTGGAAATGCGTTTCTTCGCGGGACTCGCGGCCAAAGAGATCGCCGTCGTCCTGAAGACCACGGAGGCGACCGTGCGCCGTGACTGGGTCATTGCCAAAGCATGGCTTTTCCGGTATCTGGAAGGACACGCGACGGCATGAGCTCTGACGCCCGAAATCCGAAATGGGAAGACATCGAGCGGGCCATGGCGGCCTGTCTCGAACTGCCTGAGGAACAGCGCTCCGCCTACCTGGCGCAGCAATCGGCGTCAGTTCGCGGGGAGGTGGAATCTCTGCTGGCAGCGTATGGACGTTCGGGAGGCTTTCTCGGCGGGGAGACCGGCCAGCCTGTACCTATAGCCGAACTGCTTGGCAAATTGAAAACGATCGCCGCTGGAGTGAGCTCCGAAACTCTCGCTACAGGCACGCTCCCTGCGGTGCCCGTCAGCGAGGGCGCCGGCGGCGCGGTCGATTTGGGAACACTGCTCGGTCCATATCGCATTGAGACGGTCATCGGCAAGGGAGGCATGGGCGTAGTCTATCGCGCCGTCGATACCAGGCTGAACCGCACTGTGGCCGTCAAATTCCTATTTGACGACCTGGCCGATGCGGCTTCCCGCCGCCGCTTCCAGCGTGAGGCGCAGACCGCTTCGTCGCTCAACCATCCGCATATCCTGACAGTCCATGACGCAGGCGATTTCGAGGGCCGCCAATACCTGGTTACCGAATTCGTTGACGGCGGCACCTTGAAGGATTGGGCTGGCGCGGAAAAGCGGACGTGGCGGGAGATCGTCGCGCTACTGGTGGGAGTGGCCGATGGTGTCGCGGCCGCCCACGCGGCGGGCATTCTGCACCGCGATATCAAGCC
>PMTT01000277.1:0-8851 GCA_003167275.1 Bryobacterales bacterium
TGGTTCTGGTCGTCAAACGCGGGCGTCGACCAGAGGCCCGCCCCCAACGTGCCGGCGGGCGTGAAATAGATAATCTGCGGATTGGATGGATTGTCGAGGGGAATGCGCGCCAGGCCTCCGCGCACCAGGGGACAATCGGTCAATGAGGCGATGCCGATATAGAGTGCATTTTGATAGAGCGTCAGAGACGACCAAAGGTAAGACCCGCTTGCCGGATCGGCGAGGGGAGTCCGCCACAGAATTTTTCCCGTGCCGCGGTCCATGGCGTACACGGCGGAATCGCCGCCACCCGCATAGACCGTGTTCCCGGAGACCACCGGCTGCGAACTGACGCCGATGCCCCGCGGCTCACATGCTGCATCCGCAGGATCGGGCGCCTTGCCGAGGAACTGGGCCCATTGAGCCGCGCCAGTCACGGCATTCAGCGAATGAAAGTTGCCGCCCCAATCTCCGAAATAGAGAAAACCATTGGAAACGGTGACACCCGACGAGACTGTCTCGCCGAGGGAGGCCCGCCACAACTGCTGCAGTTGTCCCACGTTTTGGGAGTTGATCTGGGTCTCGCCGGGTCGAAAGCTGGAGTGAGCCAGATCGCCCAGGTACATGGGCCAGTCGTCAGCTAAGGCAGGTGCGCACCATACTGATAGGTAGGCCGACATTAGAATCGAAAGAGGGCGCATACGAGGTTAGACGAGGTTAGAACCCTGACAGTGGTTGGTAAGTTACTCTTCGGCACAAAAACCCGCGTGAAATGTACCCGGCTCGAAACCCCTTCGTGAGATTCTTTACAAATCCAAACACCTCGGCCGCCGGTTTGGGTTCATCATGAAGAAGGAGCGAACATTGCGCAAGATTGTGGAGATCGTGTTCTCCGGGCTGTTCTTACTGGGCCTTTTGTTCCTGGGGGCTGGGGGCGTCTGGCCCGCAGCGCCGCCCTTCCAGTTGCGGGATACCGCGGGCGCCGTCCACACTCTCGCGGAATGGCATGGGCAGAAGGCCATCCTGCTCTTCTTCGTCACCACGGATTGCCCCGTGGGGAATAGCTACGTCCCCGAGTTCAACCGCATTCGCGAGGCGTACCAGGGCCGGGGCGTGCTGATGTTCGCGGTGCAGGCGGATACCACCGTGGCCGAGAGCGAAGTGGCGCGTTATGCACGGGATTTCCAGTACACCTTTCCGCTGCTGCTCGATCCCCACCAGGTGCTGGTTCAACTCACCGGTGCGACCGTGACCCCGGAAGCCGCCGTGCTCTCTCCGGACGGCAAACTGCTCTATCTCGGAAGAATCGACAATCGGGTAGCCGACTTCGGAAAGGCCCGGCCGCAGGCCACCGAACGGGACGTGCGCGACGCGCTCGACGCGGTGCTTGCCGGAAAGCCCGTACCGCATCCCCTGACGAAGTCCATCGGCTGCGCCATCAATCGCGTCAAATGAGGCGATAAGATGGATTTCATGCAAATCAAACGGATCCGGCGACTGTCCTGTGCCACCTTTGCGGCAGCGGCCTTATTCCTCGCCGTAGGGGGCTTACTTTTCGCGGACGATGAAGAGATCAAGGCGCTGCCCGACGGCCCTGGCAAAGACGTGGTTGGCAAGTTTTGCTTCGAGTGCCACGGCGCCGGCAACTTCCGCAAGGTCAGGCTGAACAAGGACGATTGGTCGGACCAGGTGGCCGACATGGTCGACCGTGGCGCCAAGGCTAACGAGGCGGAAATGGCCGCGATCGTAGACTACCTGACGAAGAACTTCGGAAAGGACTCCAAGGTCAACGTCAACACGGCCCCCCTGGTGGAACTGAAAGTCGTGCTAGGCCTTTCCGTCAAGGAATCCCAGGCCGTAATCGACTACCGTGAAGCCAACGGAAACTTCAAAGCGCCGCAGGATTTGAAAAAAGTCCCCGACATAGACGCCGCCAAGATCGACGCCAAAAAGGATATGATCGCGTTCTGATGTACGGTATGCTTTAGCTTGCCGAATCCATTCAAAGTATCTGCACACGGCAAGCTAAAGCATACCCTACCGGGATCCGGTCCCCCGCACCCGCCGGTCCGCCGTTTCCGTGACTTTATAATCCGCAGGCACTTCGAATAGCGTGTGCGACGGCTCGGAGCGGCTGACATTGGCCATTTTCGTCACCGTCTCCCCTCTGCGCGGGTCCGACCGCTTGGAAAGCACAAAGGTCTGCAGTTCCGCCGAGTACCACCTTTCGGTGACAATCTGAATCGCCTGTTCGTTGCCAATCTGGCCGGCCGGGATCGTCTCCGTGGTCCGGGTGCCGTCCGCCGCTACGCCTTCAATCGTCTGCCGGCCCAGAGCCTCCGTCTTCAAGTTGGGCGCGGCGCCGCCCCTTCGGAACCCGCCGCCTACGCCGGGGCTTGTGGCCTTCGCGGCAACTCTCGAATCGCGCGGCATCGCACGATCCCCCGCTGCGGGAGGCCTTTCCCAAGTGGACTTGTTAGCCGTGTGCCCCGCGGGATTCAGCGCGTAGTTGACGCTGGCCACCGGATCGTTGATAAACACCACCGCCGGCAGATTGGCATTAGGGACTAGTCCGCCCAGCGTATGCAGGGATTGCTCGCTCCGGGTGCGCCCTTCCGAGTCCCGCGACACGTGCACCGTGCTGCTCTGGCGAATGCGGTTGCCGTCCGGCAACGTCTGGGTGGTCTCCGTGACCACGTCGGCCGAGTACGGGGCGTTCTTCACCACCCGTCCAGGCCTGCCCGGCTCGGCGCCCAGAAAACGTGCGCCGCCGTCGAACAGGGGCGCCGGCGCGGGACCAAAATGCCCTCGGCCGCGCCCCGCATCGGGCGCTTGGGCGCTCGCCGCAGCCACGGCGAGAACGCCAATGAGAGCCATTCGAATCAACATGTTCTACTCCTTTGGCACGCGCAAAAACAAAAAACCGTAACCTCACCGGCGGCAACACCGCCGACGCTACTCATCCAGAAACCGCACCGCGCGGGCCATGCCGTCGGCCCCCAGCACCACTTCCGCCTGTACGGGCTCGGAGGCGCGGTCTGCGCTCACGTCGTAGCCCAGCGCGATCATCGCCGATCGCGGCACTTCCACGCGCACCAGGTTTACATCTTCATTCGGAGCGATCCGCTCCGCATTGGGCAGCGGGATGAAATCCTCGCTGTTGTACGGCGAATCGTCGCCCGTATCCAGTTCCACAGGGGCCTGCACCATGGCCGATTCGAAGCCTGCTGGGAGGTTTCGGTGCAGCGGCTGGGGTTGGCGATTGCTCAGCAGCACAAGTGCCACAACCACTACGGCAGCGGCGGCCGCGAACCAGGTGGCCACCGGGAGCCACATGCGCGGCTGGCGCCCGATCCCGGGCCGCGCATTTCCCAGGCCGGAATGCTCCCGGAACGCCGCCGTCAGCCGCGCTTCCACACGGGCGGGCGCCTCCACCTGGCTCCACTCCGCGGCCACCGCGCGAAGACCCGCCACCAAAGCACTCTGCCGCTCCCAATACCGGGCACAACCCGGACAATCCCGCATATGCGCCAAATGGTCCTGGTTGCGGGCCAACTCGGGCATGCCTTTCCAGAATTCCTGGCAGTTCATGTTAGACACCTCACCGGCTTCCAACCTAGGACGGGCCGGAGATTCCTTTCCTGGTTCAGCTTCTCCAGAAGCAGCGCACGAGCGCGATGCAACCGGGACCGCACCGTTCCGATCGGGCAACCGAGGATGAAAGCGGCATCGGCATAATCCACTTCCTCCAAATCGCAAAGCACCACCACTTCCCTGTACCGTCGCGGCAATGCCTGCACCGCCCGGCGCAAGGCCTCGATCCCTTCCCGGTGAGTCAGATCCGCCAACGGATCGTCGTTCACCGCCAATTGCGGCCAGCCGGCATCCTCGCCGTCCGTCTCCAGAGCCACATCCGAACGGCCCCGCTCCAGATGGCGCAGTACCAGTTTCCGAGCAATTCCAAAGAGATAGCCGGAAAGCGTGCCCCGGTCCGGATCGTATCCGCATTCATCCCGGATCAGCGCAAGGAATACCTCCTGGGTAATATCCTCCGCCACCGTCGCCGATCCGCTCATGTGCTGGGCGAATCGGTAAAGGGCTGCCTGGCGCTTGCGATAGAGGGAAACGAACGCCTGCTCATCGCCACTACGCATCAGCATGAGAAGATCGTCATCCGTCTCCGGCTGCCTGGACGTCATCGGCTTCAATTCTAATTCCCTCGAATTGCCCAAAAGTTCCACGTTTCAATCCACGTGTCCCGTGAGGGGCGCGACGCGATATTAGCAGGGCTTAACCCGCGCCGCGGGGTTTGTCAACCCCGGCGTTAACCAATTTGGTACTTTACTGCCTGGCCACCACTAGCCTATCATCTTGGTGCATGGTTGGATTTGGAATGTCGCCCAGCACAGAAACCGACGATACAAGCTCACTCCGGGAGAAACTGGCTACACTGGAGGCGGAACTCCAGCGCCAGGTACGACAGCAGCAGATGAGCGAAGCCAGGTTCTACCTGCTGGCGGACACCGCACCCGTCATGATCTGGATGTCGGGACCCGACGCCATGTTGACGTACTTCAACCGCACCTGGCTGGAGTTCCGCGGACGGGACCTGCCCCAGGAAACCGGCAACGGATGGGCCGAAGGCTTGCACCCCGACGACCGCGCCTTCTGCATCGAGACCTATCTCAGAGCCTTCAGCGCGCGCGAGCCCTTCCGAATCCAATACCGCCTGCAGCGGGCCGGCGGCGACTATCGCTGGGTCGAAAATACCGGCATTCCGCGTTTCGACGTCGACGGCGGCTTTGTCGGCTTCATGGGGTCGGCGGTAGACGTCAACGATCGCAAGTGCGGAATCTTCACGCCCGATGAAGAATCGATGAAGATGGTGTTCGCATTAACCGAGCGGGAGCGCCAGGTCCTGGTGCTGATCGCGGACGGAAAGTCCACCAAGGAAGCCGCCGTGCGCCTCGGCATCAGCTACAAAACCGCCGATTCGCATCGCAGCCGCATCCTCGAAAAGCTCGGCGTACACGAGACCGCCAGTATGGTCCGCTACGCCATCCGCGCCGGCCTGATCACGCCGTAACGCCTGATAGTGGGGCGGACCCCCTGGTCGCCCATCCCGTGCCCGGCCAGCCGGCGTTTGGTAAACGTTGCGGTCTCCTCACCAAGGCTTACCCACTGGACTGTAGACGCTTGGAAAGTAGAAGGAAGCTCACACCCGCGACCAAGGTCAGCGGGGCTATGCTAAAGACGACGATGGTTTCAGCGAGCATTCCAATTCCCGCGGCGATCAACACTCGCCTGCGTGAAAGCGCTGCGCCCGCCACAGCCAGCAGTGCTGCCAGTAGCACGCCACCTGGCACTATGGC
The DNA here is from genome assembly GCA_003167275.1 of Bryobacterales bacterium. Lineage (GTDB taxonomy): Bacteria > Acidobacteriota > Terriglobia > Bryobacterales > Bryobacteraceae > JAIQFL01. The sequence continues at coordinate 5,352 of PMTT01000277.1, forward strand.
GGCTGTTATCGCGGCAAGGGCCTTTGACTCAGTGTGTACGCTTCGTGAACGGCAGGCGTCGTGCGGCCCGATGTGGACTTGTACCGGCTGTTCGGGCGGGTAGTCCCAGACTGTGCAGGGGTCGGCGAATTCAATCACCGCGTGACGAATGGACCATACGGCAATGATCGCAACCGGCGAAGCCGCTAAACACACCAACAGTAATGTGATGAGCTGAACCCTCGGCACAACCATTACCCTATTCTTCAAACCTCCAGGAGTCAATCCTCTACCGGTTCTCAGCGCCTTGGCGAGAAGGCTTTTCGTCCCCGCATCCACCCACCAACGCGGAACTGCTGCGTCTTGGGAAGAGCGCGACGCCCTGTGCGCCTGGTAACTCCGCCTCACCCAGATTCGTCCCATGGTCATGGCTAGGCAGTTTTGCGCCCTGATACTCTTGGCCACCTGCGCCGTGGCGCAGACGGTGGAGGGGAATGTAATTAACTCCGTCACGGGCAATGGCATCCCCGCCATGCGGGTCGAAATCAAACCGGCTGCCGGGAGGACGGGCTATTCCACCACCACCGACGCGCAGGGCCACTTCCTGGTCGAAGGCGTCCAGGCGGGCACTTACGCGGCCAGTTCCTCGTCGCCCGAGTATTCGTTGAGCGGGGCGCCCAGCGTGTTTCAAGTGACCGCGGGGGGAACCCCGGCGAAGCTGGAATTGCGTCTGATGCCGCTGCCCAGGATCTCCGGCCGCGTGGTGGATGGCAGGGGCGAGGGCGTGGCCAGTGCGCGGCTGGAGTTGACCGGGGCGGGGAAGCTGCTGGAAGGGAGCACCGATGCCACGGGCAGGTTTGATTTCCGCCCGCTCCCTGGCGGCTACACGCTGTCGGCGGTTCCGCCGATTGGCTTAAAGCCGCCCAATCGGGAACCGGACAACGACCGCGTAATGGTCTGGACGCGAACCTTTTATCCCGGCGGTGCCCTCCCGGAGGCGGCTTCCAAAATCGTGGCACAACCCGGCAGGGTGGTTTCGGATATTGAACTGAAGCTGCAGGCCGTCCCCGTGCATGCCGTGCGGGGCGTGCTTCTCAATCCCGACGGCACTCCGGCGCCCAAGGTGGCGATCACCTTAAGTGAAGAGGCAGGGCAGCCGGCCGATCGCGGGGAATCGCAGTCGGATGGCGCCTTCGAGTTTCCGGCCGTGGTGGATGGCGAATGGTGCCTTGCGGCCGCGGTGGAGCACGACGGCGTGCCCCTGGGGGTTGTGCAGTGGATCGAAATGGCGGGGCACGAACTGGAACGTGTGAAGCTTCGTCTCAGCCCGCCATTCACGGTGCGCGGCCAAGTGGTGATGGAAGCGCCCAAAGGCGAGCCAGCGCCGGACGCGCCCCCCGTGTCTCTAGTCCCCCGCGCGGGCCGCGCCGGCAGGGAGGCCTGGATGGCGAATTGGATGCTGCGGCCTGAAATGAACTTTGTTGAGCCGCTACCAGCGAACGCTCCAGGCGGCGACGCTACCAAACAAATCCACGGAGAAATACTCGACAGTTTCCTGTTCGGCGGAGCCATTTCCGCCCGCCCGGATTCCGGCGGCAATTTCAGCTTGCCGAACGTCTACCCTGGCAGCTATCGAATCGTTCCGATGCCGCCGCCACCACTGCCATATTACCTGGATGCGGTCCGCGTGGGCGAAACCGACCTGGGCAGCCCGGAAGTGGAGCTTTCTTCCGGAGCGGTCCCGATCACGGTTATCTACAAGACCAACGGCGGCGCCGTGCGTGGCACGGTGGAGAAGTGCGCTTCGGGCCCGGTACTGTTGGTTCCGCAAGACACGGCCAGGCAGTGGCTCGGATTTCTCCGCGCCACGCGGTGCGATTCCAACGATCGCTACGGAATTACGGGGCTGCGCCCGGGAGAGTATTACGCGTTGGCTTTCGCCGGGGACGGACCCTTGCCGGAGTTGGATGAAGGCCTGCTCCACCAGGCCGGCAAGATCACGGTTCGCGCGGGGGAAGCCTCCTCGGCCGACCTGCGCGCGGTTTCGAGGCAGTATTGAGTCCTCCCACGAATCGGTGATACGAATTGTCCAGCGAGCAAAAGAAGCACCGCGCGACGTCCCTATCCCGACTCACGCCAACGATACCGCACCGCGCCGAAGTGGACGTAACTGGCTAGTGGTTGTCAGTGTCAGTTGCATGGTGTGCCTCCTGGTCATCTGTCGCCGTTCACGAGTATCAGGGTGGCGGCGTCGGTAGATTGCGAAGACAGAGAAGTCGAGCCCCAAACCACGTTCGATGCCCAGACTAAGCTGTCGCCCCATACCACACTCGACCCCCAAACCACGTTCGTCGTGTCGACGAACTTCAGCGTTCCGGCGGAGGTGAATACCAGAGCGGGCGAAGCGGCGCTGGCCCCGATGGGCGCGAAGGCGTTGCTGGCCAGAGCGTTGGCGATATTCAGATACCCCGCGCCGATGGTGAAAATGTCATACTGCGCCTTGTACGTGATGCCGGTTGTTGGGTCGGCGTAACTGCTGGTCGCGGGGAAAGTCGTCTTAACCGCCGTCAGCATCAGCCGCGCCTTCACCTGATCCGGCGTGAGCGATGGATTCCGTTGTATAAGCAACGCCGCCGCCGCGCTGACATACGGGGTCGCCATGCTGGTCCCGCTCAACTGCATGTAGTCGTTGGAGGCTGCATTGTCGGCCGTCTTGGCGAAGAGGTTCTGGGCGATCCAGGTCTGAGGATTCGGGCCGAACAGATTGTTGGCTTGCGATTGCACCGAATCGATCAGGTTGCCCGGCGCCACGAGGTCCGGCTTGGCGACCAGGTCATAGAGCGTCGGGCCCTTGGAGCTGTAGCTGGCGATCACATCGTCGGTCGGGGTCGCTGTTCCCATGTCCTTCATCGCCCCCACGGTGATGACGCGCGGATCGTTCCCGGGCGCGGTGATCGTGCCGTACCCGTAGGTTGTGGTGGGGCCCATGCGGCCGTAGTTTCCCGCCGCCACCACCACTACGATACCGGCATTCCACGCCTGTTCCACGGCTTGGCAGAGCGGATCGAGCTTGTAGCTTTCAAACACCGGACGGCCCAGCGACAGGTTGATCACGCGGATGTTGTACTTCCCCTGCTTTTTGAACGTGACGGCTTGCTGGAGGGCCGCAATCACTGCGCTGTCGGTGCCGGTTCCGTTTGAGTTGAGCACCTGGAAGTCGAGCAGACTGACTCCTACAGCCACGCCCTGGAAGGTGCGGGTGAAGGTGGTGTAGTGGTTGGTCGTCGAGAGTGCGCCGGAACCGGCTATGATACCCGCCACGTGCGAGCCATGGCCAAAGTTGTCCCCCTCGGGGGTGTTGGGGAGGAATACCTTTTCGTAGACAACCTTACCGGCCAGATCCTCGGAATATCCCACTCCGCTGTCCATCACCACGACCCCAACGCCAGCGCCCGTAAGGCCGTAGGTCTTGGCTGCGCTTGCGCCGATGGTGGCCTGAGCTTGGTCGAGGTGAGCGCTCA
>PMTT01000277.1:8880-9950 GCA_003167275.1 Bryobacterales bacterium
GTTTCGGTGGGCGCCTGCTTGTACTGCACAATTACGTCCACATTGGAGGCCGGATCGACCGATTCCAGGTCTTTCGCGAGCTTGCCGTTTTCTGCGAACAAACTGCTCGTCAGAAACGCAGAGAGAAAGAAAACCAATGCTTTTATCATATCGGACCTCGTCTTTCGGCTGGTGTTAGCCATTGCCCTTCCAAATTCATCGACCGGACAACCTACTCCAAGCCTGTGGTCCGAGTGTACGGCTTCAGGGATGCGCAGAATAGTCATGAGGGTACTGAAGCATCTGGGCGCAGCGTTAACTTCCTGTACTGAAACAAAGTTGCGGGCCGCCTCGACTATCCATCTAATAATGAAGAGGATAGCGGGACAGTTAACATCCGGGTGCAGTAAGACCGTGCTCCCTTTAGATAAGGTACGGCTGGATGTCCAGAAGCCCACCTTGCTGTGCCCCCCAGTAAAATTTCCTCTTGACAGCTATAGTGATATAGAGTTNNCAGATCATGCGGCAGATCACCGACGCCATCGCCGGCGGCCGTCTCAAGAGCGGCGACAAGCTGGCCTCTCACCGGGAGCTCAGCGAGCAACTTGTCGTCGCGCCCCTCACCGTCAAGAAGGCCTACGACGAGCTCGAAATCCGTGGGCTTCTCGAAACCCAGCGCGGCCGCGGCACGTTCGTCTGCGCCCGCCTGCCCGAGCCCGACCCTGCCGGCCAACTGGACCAGATCCGGCAGGCCGCCCAGAAGTTCCTCTCCCAGGCTTATCTGGCGGGTCTCAGTTTCCCCGAAGTCCTCGAAGTTGTGAAGGAAGCCGATCGTGAGATCACGCAAGGCGCAAGCGCGCAGCAAGCAAAGGAGCAGGCATGACACCTGTTTTGGAATTCCGTGATATCGTCCGGGCGTTCAAAAAGGGCGCGCCGGTATTGAACGGCGTAAGTTTTTCCATGCGCCCGGGCGAAGTGGTGGGCCTGCTGGGCCGCAACGGCGCCGGCAAGACCACCCTCATTCAGATCGCCATGGGGATGCTGTTCCCCCATGCCGGTTCGGTGCGGGTCTTTGGCCTGTCGCCCACCGA
>PMTT01000091.1 GCA_003167275.1 Bryobacterales bacterium
GACGGCGCCGGGAATAACAATCGCGAGATCGCCCTCATGCTGCGCTACCACACCACCGCCGTCCGGGGCTTCTCGCGAGCCCTCAACGACCTCCGCAAGCTCCAGAAAGAACGTAAATTACAGGAAATTGGCTTTGTTTCGCAGGAAGTCGAAGAGGCCCCTGCCGAACCGCGTGTCGAGCCCCCAATTCCAACCGCCGAGCCACCCGCTCCAGCCGTCAAGCCCCCAACCCCCGGCGCCCAGCCCCCTAAAGTTGCGCCGCTAGTCCCCACTCAACCCGTCCAGACGCCGATTCGCGTCGAACCCACCGCCGCTACCCCCGCGGAAGCCCGGAAAAACGTCGAAATGGCCCCCGAAGGCCAGCCGATCACGCCTCCGAAGGCCGCTTAAGGCGCCCAAAACCAGGCTCCGGTCGCAACTTGCACGATCTCTCTGCCCAAACGATGGAGGTTCCTCGCCAACGAACAGCCTACCCCACCCGGCCCCCCCGCGGTCCCACCCGCCCGGCCTTCCAGGAACCGCTGCCATTCGTCCATTCCCTCGCCCTTGGCCGACACGCGCAGCACCTTCATCCCCGGCCGCACCGCCTGAATATTGGCCAGCACCGCGTCCCAATCGAACTAGCGGAATCTCCCCGCTCTCGATTCCGTGAAAGTACTTGGTCGCGGCGACGTTGAAATCGAAGGTGCAAGGCACGAGTGTCTTGGACCGCGCAGCGGTCCGCGCCACGTGGACGGCGAAGGTATCAGGCAATCCCCACTGCGCCCCACACACTGTGCTGACTAAGGTGCCTCGCGGCCAGTTTGCCGTAGTAGCCTTGGGAATCCAGCTCCGCGGCCCGGCGGAAGTGGGAGGAGGCCGCCGTCACGTTCTCGATCGCGACCATGGCCATTCCGGCGCGCCAGTAGAACCCGGCGGCTTCGGGAATGTAGTTCGAGTCCATTTCGCGAGCCCCGGCTTCAATGGCCTGCTGCGATTCGGCGCCGCGGCCCAGGCGCGCCAAGGCCCATGCCTGATTGCCACGAAGGGTTGCCAGACGATCCTTGTTTCCTTTCCGATCCAGCAGCGAATCGCGGTGGAGCCGAAGCGCGCGCTCCGCATCCTCCAGCGCCTGCACCGGATCCAAGTCTTGGAGCAGACGCAACTCGGCGAGGCCGCTATAGGCGGCCGGCCGCATCGGCATCACCTTCGCCGCAGCTTCAAAGGTGCGCTTGGCATCGTCGTACCGGTTCTGCGCCATCAGGACGCGGCCGAGATGTTCGAACGCTAGCGCCTTGGAGCCAGGATCTTTCCCGGTTTCCAGGAGCTCTCGTAGAATCGGTTCGGCATCGCGAGCCCGGCCGGAAAAGAACAGCGCATCCGCCCGCACCAGTTTCCAAAACCAGGTGGATGGCCAGCCCAGAGGCCCGTCGAGCATCTCCAGCGCCTGGCCATAGCGGCATCCTTTGATTTCGCGCTCCGCGCGGTGGACGCGGAACATCTCATACGCATGGAAAACGAACTGCCCGCCAAAAACAAACGCGACGCCGGGGATGGCCGCAAGCCACCCGATATGGAAGTGGCGCGCAATGCTGCCTCCGTAGAGCAGGACCGCCACGGCCAGGCTGCCCAGGATTGCCGGGATGGACTTTGCCCAATCGTAACGCGGAGGGCCCCCGGGACCGATGGGATCGGAAGGCTTGGGCTTGCGCTTCTTCAGAGAACCCGCGGAGGTTGTGGTGATGTGGGCCGTCAGAAAGAACACCGGCAGCAGCCATGTTGGCGTGGCCGGCCAGTAGTGCTTGACCGCCCCATAACCGGCGCCGCCCAGCACCAGCACCAACACGACGCCACCCGCCGTCTTCCACGGGGAAGGCTCCTCGGAATCTTCGGGAAGTGCGCCGGTAGCGTGCAGGATAGCTTCCCGCGTGATTTGCCCTTGATGCCGGGCCTTTCGGGAAAACCACCAGAGGGGAAAACCTAGTGCAAAAAGTGTCAAGATCACATTAGCGAAAGCTGCGGAGCGGTAAAGAACGGACTGCGGCGAAGTGGAAGGATATCCGATGCCCCAGAGGGAGCCATCGGGCGACAACGCAATGCTGGATGCCGTCACCATGCCAAGGCTCTTAAGCTGCTCGGCATGCCACCGGGTTCCGTCAAACCAAACAATGCCCTGATCGCTGGTGACCGCGAAGAACGGCGCCCGCCCGGCAATTCTGTAGACGGTGGTGGAATCCAGAAAGCCCAGATCGTGCAGCGTGTATCGAACAGGCGGCCCGCCACGTTCGTCGAACCCGGCCATCTCGCCCCTGTAGGAGATCCAAATCTCGCCAAGGGTATTGACTGACTTTCCGTGGAGGAGATACGAACCGGGCGAGGTTGTGCCCAGCAATGCGGCGTCGTTGGTAGTGCCGGTGATACGCGTCCACGAAGCGCCGTCCGATCGCCAGAGGCCCTGGAACGCCAGCCAGAGCGTGCCATACCCGGTCACCGCCAGTTCGGGACCGCGGTCTGACCCGGCACCCCAGCGCACGCCCGGCAGGTCGAGTTTGCGCACAGTCCACCGGGCGCCGTCAAAGTGCGAGAGGTTGCCTGCCCGGTCGATCACCCACACTTGCCGATTGGCCGCCGCGATCGATGTGGCCTGTTCCATCGCGACGACATTCGAATAGCGCTGCCAGCGTTTGCCATCGAAATGGACTACACCATCGGAAGCGGCGCCCCAGACCTCATCGCCATCGAGTGCGAACCCGGCAAGGCGGCCGCGCTCCGTGCCGAAGTCGGAAGCGGTGAAATGATGCCAGGATGTGCCATCCAGGCGGCTCAACCCCCTGGCAGTCTGCACCCATACCACATCGCTGGGGGAGACGCGGATGTTGTAGCCGCGGGAATCGAGCGGAGGGGCTGGTTCCCATCCCTGCGCGGTTTGCCGGAAGACTTTGGCATTGGCGGCGAGAGGGCCATAGCGATAGAAGAGGAAGATCGATCCTGCGACGAGGGCTAAGGTGGTCAGCCATACCAGCCAGAA
>PMTT01000410.1 GCA_003167275.1 Bryobacterales bacterium
CCACGCCGAAGCAGTAGCTCTCGTTCGAGTCGATCGGGCTTATGGAATATTCGCCCGCGTACAGTTGCCGTGCCGGCGAAAGCTCGTACGTGGAATCTCCGACCTTGGTGATCGTCAACGGCAGTGCCATCGGCCGGCCTCCGCCGCGGCCGGGCTGCGTCTGCCTGTAGTTCATTCGCGATTCGAGCGGGTATAGTTGCAGGCGCTGCGCGTCGCCTTCATAATTCAGACGCACCACGAAGACGATCTTGTCGGTGCGTCTCACGCGAACCGGAGATTGCGCTCCCTGGATGCGGTAGACCGACGCTCCTCCCATCCCGTACATCGTATTGCTGCGGACCATCATCCCGATCTCCCTTTCAAGCGGGATCAGGCCCGGGGCGCCACGCATAAATGGGACACCCACGGCGTCGGGTTGCATGGCAACCGGCGGCGGTACCGGGCTCGCCACACTATTGGAAGCGAACTCCACCGCCATGACTTGGGACCGCGGATACTTCTGCACCTGGTTGTCCACCATAAAGCGAACCTCGTCGGCCGTTCCGCCGAGCCAGGTTCCTGTGACGATCTCCCCGCTGCGCAAACGGAGCGTATCCGCCTGGACTGCCACCAGCAGCGCCAATGCAAGTAGTATGGATCGCGCAATCATAGACGCTCCTTGGGTTCCCGCGGGTCAACGGTAAGGCTCCTCCGAACCCGCCCGGATCAAGAGGTACCCTCTCCAATAATTCTCGCACTGGAGCGGGGCTAACGGGCGATTATCCGATGAAGGAGGCGGCTTAACCTTCCCAGCAACCGCTTCCTTACGGTCGCGGCTCGGTTTTGTGGGAAGCACCGGTTTGGGGGCAGCGCCCGCGCGGCACAATCTGCCACCAATCGCTTGTTATAAAGTGTACACTTGGGGCAGGAGCCCTCGTGTCCACGTACTCGTTCCTAGAACCAGGCACTTCGTATCCCTTGCCGATGTCGTTCAATTATCCGGACTACATCGAAACGGAGCGCGAACTCTGGGCGCTGTTCCCGGAGACCGATGGCAAGCGCGTGAACTTCTGTCAAATGGGCTTGACGGCACAGATTTTCGTCGAATCGGCGGTATCCGGCGAACTGGCGTCCGACGAGACCTATTTTCTGATGCCGTGTCCCGATCGGGCCCTGCGGCCCATCCGCATGAAAGCGGTCCGCCGGCTGACCCTGGAGGAATTCCGCATGAGCCACATCACGGCCATCCGGCTCGCCGACAAACTGGCGGGCACCGGAAAGGTGATGGAAGCCATCCACATGCAGATCATGGGGCCTGAGATTCTGGACGGCTGCTAGGGGAGAGCTTTCGGCGTTCAGCTTTCGGCTTTCGGCGCGTGTAGTGTCCAGTCAAATAACCCGGACGTTTGAGGTAATGGCAAGAGTCGCCTGGAAAGGCGGCTGCAGCCAGGATTGCCTGCCCCACAAAGGGTTGTAGCCTGGCTATAGGTCTTGGCCCTTTAAAACCTCTCTCCCCAGCCGTACAATAGATCAACTTGTAACAGGGAGATGGGTAATGAGTGCAGCGGCTGTGCCATTCGACGATGCCTCCGATCTGACCAGGAAGGCATGGGACCTGCTGGTGGCCGAGAAGGCGGATCTCGGGCTGCCGGATCTCTTCATCCAATCCGTCGGCGACTTCCTGGAAGCCGCCGCCCGGAACCCGACCACCAGCGCCGAGCGGGAATTGATTCTCGATCAGGTTGCCCTGATGTTCGATCATTTGTATCCGCATCTGCCGTTTAAGACGGACATCTACCATTTCATCCATCCGCAGGATTTTCTCAACGAAAACGTACGTCCCCAGTTCGCGGACCTGGGCGAATCTGACTTTCACGATTTCGTGGTGGCGGCGTTCTCGCTGGTGCGGGATGCACACACGCTGTACGTCAAGCCGTCTCCGTTTCGCGGGGCGGTGGCGTTCCTGCCCTTTCAGATGCTGCCTTACGAAGATCAGACTGGGCGGCACTACGTGGTCGCGAAGGTCATGAAAACTCAGCCGGATGGCGGGTTCGGCCATCCGTCCTTCGGTCCCGGCGCGGAGATTCTCTTTTGGGGAGAGGAAGCCATCGACGATCACGTGCAACGAGCGGCGGGCCGGCTGCCTGGCGGCAACCCCTCCGCCTCGTTCGCGCGCGGCTCGATCCACTGCTCGTTGCGCCCTCTGGCCTACGTCCAGCTTCCCTTTGCCGATGAACTGCCGGCCGCGACCATCCAGTACCGGCCGGTTGGGGGCGCGGGGGTCCGCGCGATTCACCTTCCGTGGGCGGTTGCTACGGGCTTAGGAACAACCGGCGGATTTCCTGGCGGCACGTTTAGCGTCAACGTCTTAACCAGTGTGAGCTTGAACAGCGGCAAGATGTTGCACGGGTGCCGGGAAATCCCGGCCCAGCAGCAGATGGGCGCGACGCCCGATCCCAGCCAAGTCTCGTCCCTCCCCGAGACTTTCCAGTTTCAACACACCAAGGGCGCCCCGCGGCAGGGCGCCCTCGATCCCGCAAACCTGGTCGCTGACAGCCATCCGGCTGCGCGCTTTGGCTACATCCGCATCAAGAGTTTCGGAGACGGTGGGTCCGCGTTGGGCATGGCCGATCGGGTGGTCAGCGAATTCCAGCGTATTCTGACACTGATGGATCAGGTGGCGCCCGATGGCCTGGTGCTCGACATTCGCGGCAATCCGGGCGGAGACGTTCAGGCGGCGGAGCGCATGCTGCAGATGCTGACGCCGGGCACGATCTCGCCGCAACCGTTCCACCTGGCGAATACGCCGGCTGTGCTGCAGATCCTGCGGAACCTCAAGGCCTCCGCCACCCTGGAATCGCAGCTATCCCCCAGCGACGACACCAAATTCACCGATGCGCAGGTGGAGTTGGGGCCTTGGTTGGAGGACGCGGACAGCCAACCTCTGCCGGCCGGCGACCGCCTGACCACGGGCAAGACGTTGACCGATTTCGCGAGCGCCAACGACACGGGGCAGGTCTACCAGGGGCGCGCCGCGCTGCTGGTGGATGGCCTTACCTACAGCGCGGCCGATATCTTCGCCGCCGGATTCCAGGACCATGGAATCGGCCAGATCATGGGAATGGACGCCACCACGGGCGGCGGCGGCGGGAATGTCTGGAGCCATGACGACCTGCTGCAGAAGCTGGGGCCAACACCGGGCATCGGGCTCTCGCCCCTTCCCCGCGACACTGGCATGACCCTGGCGATCCGGCGATGCTCGCGCGTGGGGCCCTCGCAAGGCCAGCCGGTGGAGGACCTCGGCGTGTCCGTAAATGACCGATTTCCGCCGGGATCCGCCGAAGACGTGATCGGCGGGTTCCCGAGCCTCATTCGCCGGGCATGCGAATTCCTGGGATTCTTGCCCACGTCCCGCATCGACGTGGTGAAGACCGCCATGCTGAGCGACGGAGGAGTCGCCGTCCAAATCGAAACCACCAACCTCGCCTCACTCCAGTTTCTTTTGGATGGCCACGTGGCGTTGACGGCGGCGGCCGGCGGCCAGTCCTTTACGGTTCCGGGTCTGGTCGGGAGACCGAGTCCCTTCGTGCTGCGAATCAAGGGATATAAGGAAGTGTTGGAGGAGATTGCCGCGGACATGTTGCCGGCTGCGGTCCGCACGGTGTCCTTGCAGGGTCCGTCGCCAGAGCCCGATCCGGACGCTCCTGACTCTGTCACGCAGTCCCCCACAGACGACTCGACGGACAATTCGTGAACCCGGGCGACCTCATCTCGCGCTATCGCGTGGCCGGCCTCCTGGGCAAAGGCGGCATGGGCGTGGTATACCGGGCGGAGGATACGCGCCTGCGGCGCCCCGTGGCATTGAAATTCTTGCCTCGCGACTCGCTCACCGAGACCGCCAGGGGGCGGTTCCTCAACGAGGCTCGGGCCGCTGCCCTGGCGCGCCATCCCAATATCTGCCCCATCTACGACATCGAAGAGGCCGATGGCGAACTGTTCATCGTGATGGCTTACCTGGAGGGCGAAACGCTGCAGCGCAGGCTCGCGCGTGGCCCGCTGGAGGTGGGGCAGGCGGTCGAGATCGCTTGTCAGATCTTGAGCGGTCTCGCCTGCGCGCACGGGCTTGGCATCGTCCACCGCGATATCAAGAGCGGCAATATCATGGTGGACCCGAGCGGTCACGTCTCCATCATGGATTTCGGACTGGCGCTGTCTTCCGACGCAATGCGTGTTACCGGGGAGGGCACGTCGGTGGGCACTCCGGCCTATATGTCTCCGGAACAGGCGCGGGGGCATGAAGTGGACTGGCGCACCGACATCTGGTCGCTGGGCGTGGTGCTGTTCGAAATGCTGACTGGCACTCTTCCGTTCTACCGGGAGCACCGCGCGGCCCTCATTCACGCGATTATGGCCGACCCCGCCCCCGAGATCTCGTCTGTGCGTCCGGGCATGCCGCCGGGTTTGCAGAAGATCGTCGCGAAGGCGCTCGCCAAGGGTCCCGCCGGCCGCTTCCAGAGCGCTTCCGAGATGGCCGCGGAGCTCAAACGCCTGCAGGGCGGGACCGGGGCGGTGGCCGAACGGGAGGCAACCGCTACCCAGACGATGGTCATGCCGGTGGAAGCGGCTGCGGGCCGAAAACGGAGGCCGATCGCGGCCATCGCCGCCGGCGTGCTGATCGTCGGCTGGGGTGGCTTGGGGCTCTACCGGTTTGCGGGCGGAGGCCGGGCCGCGGCTCCCGCCTTGACGATTCCAGCGGTGAAGCAGGTCGCGGTGCTGCCGTTCCAGGTGACCGGAGGAGCGGACGGCCTTCGCACGGTAGCGGATGGGCTGGTCGAGATTCTGACCTCGGCGCTCTCGGATGTGGAACGCTTTCAACGGACCATCACCGCGGTTCCCGCGAGCGAGGTGCGGAGGCGGGGAATCACCACGGCTCAAGAGGCGCAGCGCTTCTTCGGGGTGAATCTGGTCATCACCGGCAGCGCCCAACCGGCCGGGGACAAGGTGGAGTTTACGGTCAACCTGCTGGATGCCATGAGCGCGCGGCAGATCGCCAGCCGGACGTTTCTCTACGATCCGAAGAACCCGATGGTTTCCCGAGATCAGGCGATCACGCAGGTGGTCCGGATGATGAATCTGGACGTGCCGGCTGCGGCGCACACCGCGATTGCGGCGGGCGACACGTCCGCGCCCAGTGCGTACTCGGCTTACATCGAGGGCCGCGGATTTCTGGCGCGTTACGACGTGCCCGGCAACGTCGACAAGGCGATCGACAGTTTCACAAAGGCTACCGCACAGGACCCGAAGTATGCGCTTGCCTACGCCGGGCTGGGAGAGGCTTACTGGCGGAAGGCACGCGCCACCGGCGATAAGCAGTCGGCGACGCTCGCCAACCAGAACGCGGAATACGCCGTCCAACTGGATAGCAGTCTTGCCATCGTGCACTCGGTGGTGGGATCAGTCTACCTGGACGCGGGCCGGCAGGAAGACGCCATCCGGGAGTTCCAGCGAGCCATGGAACTGGCGCCGGCCAATGCGGAAGCTCCCCGGCAACTGGCTGAGATCTACAAGGATCTGGGCCGTTTCGAAGAGGCCGAAGCGCTCTACATTCGTTCGACGAAGTCGCGGCCGACGGACTGGTACGGCCACTTGCTGCTTGGCCTCTTCTATTACGAGAGGGAGCGCTACCCGGAGGCCGAAGCGGAGCTTAACCAGGCAAAATCGCTCACGCCCGATAACGACATGGTTCGTCTCGACCTGGGAGCTGTCTATCGCATGCACGGGCGCTACCAGGAAGCGATCGAGGAGTACCAGCAGGCGCTGCGGATCCGGTCGAACGCCAATACCTACGCTGCCCTCGGGGGCGCTTATTTCTACGAGCACCGGTTTCAAGAGGCCGTGTCGGCCGTTGAGGCCGCAATCGATCTGAATTCCAACGATTACCGCTACTGGGGAAACGTGGGCATCTACTATCGATGGACACCCGGGAGCGAAGCGAAGTCGGTTCCCGCCCTGCGCAGGGCCATCGAACTGGCCACCAAATTTGCCGAGACCAGAAAGTCCGACTACGCGGTAAACGCTAACCTGGCGGAATACCGGGCGCGGTTAGGAGACCCGAAGGGCGCCTTGGCGGAGATCGACCGCATCCCCCCAACAGCACGGGCTCCGTTCACCACGCGCCTTGCCATCGTCTATGAGTTGACGGGCCATCGGGACAAGGCGGTAGCCATGGTCCGATCCAACCTGAAGAGTCCGGCCAGCCTGAATCAGATCAAAGACGACCCCGACCTCACAGCCGTCTGGCGCGAGGCCAAGCCACAGTGATGTTTACTTGGTGATGAGCGGATCGTCCGCCAAAAGGCTCTGGGCCGCGACGGAGAGGTCCTGCTTCGCGCTCTCCAACAATTGCGGCAGCCGGGGATCCGTCTTGTTGTCGATCGACAGCTCCAGGATGAACTGCAGTTCCGAGATTACGGTTCTTAGGTTGATCGCCATTTCGGCACTATACCACAAACGTGTGTTTTCGCACTATGTTGAGCTGCGGGATCGTGAGGAGGACGCCGGAGGCGAATCCGGTGGCGACGCGCCGTCAACGTGAACGCGTTGTGTTAGGGAAGGGGGCGCGGCCCATCGGGCGCGCACCGCCCGTGGCGGATTCGGGCCGCGCTTGGCTGCACCCGATTCGACCACCTGGTTTGATCCTACCTGGATCCTATCGCCTCGACCTCTCTCCGGTTTCCAGTGCGTACCCGATCCCACCAATGTTGCAGGCTGTCGAAGTACAGATACACCACGGGCGTGGTGTATAAGGTCAGCAGTTGGCTCATAATCAGCCCTCCGATGATGGTAATGCCCAATGGCCGGCGAAGCTCGGACCCGGTGCCGGTACCCAGCGCGAGCGGCAATGCTCCCAGGAGCGCGGCCATCGTAGTCATCAGGATCGGGCGGAAACGTAACATGCATGCTTCGACGATGGAGTCGTATGAGTTCTTGCCTTCGGTCCGCTCGGCGGCCAAAGCGAAGTCGATCATCATGATGGCGTTCTTCTTCACGATGCCGATCAGCAGAATAATGCCGATGATCGCGATAATACTGAGGTCGGTGTGGGTCCAGAACAGCGCCAGCAGCGCGCCGACACTGGCCGCCGGAAGGCTGGAAATGATGGTGATGGGATGGATATAGCTCTCGTATAGTATCGCGAGGATGATATAGACGGTCACCAGCGCCGCCGCAATCAGGATCGGCTCGCTGGCGAGCGAGGCCTGGTAGGCTTGTGCGGTGCCGGCGAATTCCGTCTGGATGGTTGCCGGAAGCCCGACCTTCGCCGCAGCCGCTGTCGTGGCATTCACACCATCGCCCAACGCGACGCCTGGCTTCAGGTTAAAGGAAATCGTCACCGCCGGAAAAAGACCTTGGTGAGTCACCGTCAGCGGTGCGGTGGTCGGAGCGAAGGTGGCAAAAGCGCTCAACGGAACCTGTTGTCCGCCTGGCGCCGCCACATAGATTTGGCGCAGAAACAGCGGGTTCTGCCAGAACTCCGGCGCCGCCTCCATCACTACGTGGTATTGATTCAGCGAGGTATACATGGTCGATACCTGGCGCTGGCCGAACGCATCGTAAAGCGTGCTGTCGATGAGTTGCGGTGTGATCCCGAAACGCGCGGCAGTCCCGCGATCGTACTGGATCATGGCTTGCATTCCCTGGTTTTGCTGATCGCTGCTCACGTCGGTAACGATCGGAATTGCTTTAAACTGATCGACCATCTTGGGGGCGAACCGATCGAGATCGTCCAGATTGTCGCTTTGCATAGTGAATTGATACTGCGCGTTACTCTGCCGGCCGCCGACCCGCAGATCCTGCGCGGCCTGTAAGTACAGAGTGGCGCCGGGCAGTTTCGCCAACTTAGGCCGCAGCCGCGCGATGATGAGGTCGGCTGTGATTTTCCGCTCTTCGAGCGGCTTTAGCGAGATGAACAGACGTGCCGTGTTGTATGTGCTGCCCCCTGTAAATCCGTTCACGGTGTCGACCGCCGGGTCTGCCGCGACGATATTGATCATCGGCAGCATAATCTTGTCCATGGCTTGGAACGAGGTGTCCTGGTCGGCGGTAATCGAACCCTGAATCCGTCCGTTATCCTGCTGCGGGAAGAATCCTTTGGGCACCTTCAGGAACAGGTAGACGTTCAGTCCGATCGTGGCCAGTAGGACGATCAGCGTAATCGCTCGAAATCGTAGCGCCAGGGACAAAGTGCTCCCGTACCGGCTCACCACCCAATCGAACCCCCGCTCACTAGTGCGATACATCCAGCCGTGGGATCGTACCTCTTTTAAGAGATGTGCGCACATCATGGGAGTAGCGGTAAGCGAAACCACCATGGAAACGGCGATGGCGACGGAGAGCGTGACCGCGAATTCGCGAAACAGACGACCCACGATGCCACCCATCAGTAACAGGGGAATGAACACCGCAATCAGCGAAACGCTGATGGTGAATACCGTGGAGCCCACCTCCTGCGCGCCCTTGAGCGCTGCTTGGAAAGGACGCACGCCCAGTTCCAGGTGGCGCGTGATATTCTCGATCACCACAATGGCGTCGTCCACCACAAAACCAGTGGAGATGGTCAGCGCCATCAGCGAAAGATTGTCGAGGCTGTAGCCCAGCAAGTACATCACGCCGAACGTCGCCACCAGCGACACGGGGACCGCGACACTGGGAATGAAAGTCGTCCGCGCGCTCCTCAGGAAGACGAAGACCACCAGAATCACCAGAATCACGGAAATGATCAGTGTCTTCTCCGTGTCGCTGACGGACGAGCGTATGGTGACGGTTTGATCCATGGCCACCTTCACATCGATCGAATGCGGAATGGAGGACTGAATCAGTGGAAGGACTGACCGTATCAGATCCACCGTATCGATGATGTTCGCACCGGGCTGGCGGTAGATGATGACCAGAACGGATGGCTTGCCGTTCGCGTAACCGGAATTGCGAATGTCTTCTACGGAATCCTGCGCCTCGCCGATATCGGAGACTCTTACGGCCGATCCGTTGCGGTAGGCAACCACCAGCGGCTCATAGTCGCTCGCATGGAAGATCTGATCGTTGGCGTCCACTTCCCACATGCGAAGGTCGTCCGAGAAATGTCCCTTGGGTGTGTTGGCATTCGCGCCGCTCAACGCGGTCCGTACCTCCTCCAGGCCGATGCCATACTTATTCAGAGCTGTCGGATTCAGCTCGATCCGAACCCCGGGAAGCGAACTTCCACCCACGGTCACCTGTCCTACGCCGGCGACCTGGGCCAGTTTTTGTGCCATGATCGTCGAAGCGGCGTCGTACATCTGACCCCTGGTGAGGACGGGCGAAGTGAGAGCCAGCATGAAGATGGGTGAGTCGGCCGGATTCACTTTCCGGTATGAAGGGTTGTTCGGAAGATTGGATGGCAGATTGCCGCGGGCGGCGTTGATGGCGGCCTGCACATCGCGCGCGGCTGCGTCGATGTCCCGGTCCAGATCGAATTGCAGAGTGATGTTGGTAGATCCGAGGGCGCTCGATGAGGTCATCTCGGTGACCGCAGCGATCCGTCCGAATTGGCGCTCCAGGGGCGTGGCCACCGATGAGGCCATCGTCGCGGGGCTCGCTCCCGGCAAACTGGCGCTCACCGAGATGGTCGGGAACTCCACCTGAGGTAGCGGCGAGACCGGGAGGAGCCGGTATGCCGTGGCGCCCGCCAAGGTGATCGCGACCACAAGGAGTGTGGTGGCGACGGGCTTGCGGATGAATGGCTCGGAGATCTTCATCGATTACGTCGCTGGGGCTGGTTCGGCGCCGCCTCGGACCTTGTCGGCCGCGGGATGCCGGGATAATCGCGACGCCAGCCGATCGAACCAAATGTAGATCACCGGCGTCGTGTAGAGGGTCAACAGTTGGCTGATGAGCAGCCCGCCGATAATCGTAATTCCCAAAGGCCGGCGCAACTCCGAGCCGCTGCCCGAGCCGAGGGCGAGCGGCACCGCGCCGAGCAGCGCCGCCATGGTGGTCATCATGATCGGACGGAAACGCAGAAGGCATGCCTGATAGATGGCCTCTTCCGGTCTCTTACCCTCCGTGCGCTCCGCCGCGAGAGCGAAATCGATCATCATGATNNAGGACGATGCCGATCAGCGCAATCACACTGAAATCGTTCTTGCAGATGATCAAAGCGAGCAAAGCGCCAACGCCCGCGGAAGGCAGCGCCGACAGGATGGTCAGCGGATGAATGTAGCTTTCATAGAGCACGCCCAGGACGAGATAGACGGTAATGAGCGCCGCCGCAATCAGCACGGGCTCATTCGCCAACGACGATTGGAACGCCTGGGCCGTGCCCTGATAGGCGGCCTGCAGACTCGGCGGCATCCCCATGTCGTCTTTCACTTTGTTCACGGCCGCCACGGCGTCACCCAGTGAGGCAGTCGGGGAAAGATTGAATGAGAGCGTCACCACGGGGAACTGACCCTGGTGGTTCACCGTGATGGGAACGGTGGTCGTCTCCAACTGGGCGAATGCGTTCAGCGGGATCTGGCCGCCGTTCGGAAACGCCGCGGAGGATTGAATCGAAGGAACGCCGGAAGCGGTTGTGCCGGCATGGATAAACAGATCCTTCAGGTCGGCGGGATTCTTGCCGAACCCGGGCTTCACTTCCAGCACCACGTGATACTGGTTTAACTGGGTGAAGATAGTCGACACTTCCCGCTGCCCATAGGCGTCATATAACGTCTGGTCGATCGCCGATGTTGTGATGCCTAAGCGCGAAGCGGTATTGCGGTCGAACACCAGTTTCACCCCAAGACCAAGGGTCTGCTGATCGCTGGCCACGTCGCTCAACTCCGGCAGCTTCTGCATGGCGGCGAGCATCTTCGGCGCGAAGGTATTCAACTCGTCCACGTTCGGATCTTCGAGTGTGTACTGGAACTGCGTACGGCTCACCACGTCTTCGACCGAAAGATCCTGTACCGGCTGCATGTACAACGTGATGCCCGGCACCTTCGCCAGTTCCGGCTGCAATCGGCGAATCACATCGCTCGCGTTGAGGTTTCGCGCGTCCAACGGTTTCAAATTGATGAGAATGCGTCCGCTATTCAAGGTCGTATTGGTCCCGTCGATTCCGATGAAAGAGGACAGGTTGTCGACGGCGGGATCCTGCAGAATCACCTTGGCTAGTAACTGCTGCTGCCTCGACATTTCCTTGAAGGACACCGACTGGGCCGATTCGGAGACCCCCTGGATGACGCCGGTATCTTGAATGGGAAAGAATCCTTTGGGAATTACGAAGAAGAGGAAGATAGTCAAACCGAGCGTCGCGGCTGCCACCAGGAGCGTCGCGATCTGCCAGCCAAGCACCCACTTTAACGTCCTTCCGTAAAAGTCGATGACCGCATTAAAGGCGCGCTCCGAGCCCCGATAAAAGCGTCCCTGGCTCGCCTCGGGTTTGTGCTTCAACAGTTTGGAGCACATCATCGGAGTCAGGGTGAGCGAAACCACAGCCGAGGCCAGGATGGTCACGCTCAGCGTGACGGCAAATTCGCGGAACAGGCGGCCCACAATGTCGCTCATGAATAACAACGGGATGAGGACGGCAATCAGGGAGACTGTCAAAGAGACAATCGTAAAGCCGATTTGCGCGGAGCCTTTGAGCGCGGCTTCCAGGGGAGCATCGCCCGCTTCGATGTAGCGGGTGATGTTCTCGATCATGACGATGGCGTCGTCCACCACGAAGCCCGTCGAGATCGTCAATGCCATCAGAGTCAGGTTATTTAAGCTGTAACCGAGCAGATACATCACTCCGAATGTGGCCACGAGCGACAGCGGAACGGCGATGCCGGGGATGATGGTCGCTGCGATGTTGCGCAGAAAAAGGAACATGACCATCACAACCAGCGCCACCGTAAGCATCATCTCGAACTGCACGTCGCTCACGGAGGCGCGGATGGTGGTGGTCCTGTCGGTCAGGATGCTGACACGGATGGAGGCAGGCAGTGACGACGTCAGTTGCGGCAGGAGTTGCTTGATGCGATCGACCACCGAGATGATGTTCGCGCCGGGCTGGCGTTGAATGTTCAAGATGACCGCGGGAGTCTGGTTCATCCAGGCAGCCTGCCGGACGTTCTCGGTGTCGTCGAGGATCACGGCGACATCGGTCAGCTTGACGGGGGCGCCGTTCTTGTAGGCGATGATGAGCGGAGCGTAATCGCTGCTGGAGAGCAACTGGTCGTTGGCTCCAATCTGGTACGCCTGGTTCGCTCCGTCGAAGTTTCCCTTGGCCTGATTGACGTTGGCGGCGACGATGGCGGTCCGCAGATCCTCAAGATTCAGGCCGTAAGAGGCCATGGCCGTAGGGTTCGCCTGGATTCGGACAGCCGGTTTCTGTCCGCCGCTGATGCTGACCAAGCCGACCCCCGGCAACTGCGACATCTTAGGCGCGAGCCTGGTGTCGGCAAGGTCCTCCACCTTCGACAGAGGAAGATCCGTCGAGGTCAGCGCGAGCGTCAGGATTGGGGTGTCGGCCGGATTGGTCTTGCTGTAGATTGGAGGGGCCGGCAGGTCCGCCGGCAGGTAGGTACCCGACGCGTTGATCGATTGCTGCACTTCCTGTTCGGCCACATCGATGCTCAGACTGAGGTTGAATTGCAGGGTGATCACCGAGCTACCATCGGAGCTTGTGGAAGTCATCTGCTGTAGTCCGGGCACCTGCCCGAACTGACGCTCCAGCGGCGCGGTCACCGATGAAGCCATCACGTCGGGGCTGGCGCCGGGATAGAACGTAATGACTTGAATGATGGGATAATCCACCTCCGGCAAGGCCGAAACGGGCAACTGCGTATAGCCCACCGCGCCTGCCAGCAGGATGCCCACCATGAGCATCGTGGTGGCCACGGGCCGGAGAATGAAGATCCGGGACGGGTTCACCTGGCTCCCCTCTCGGGCATTACTGCCCTGCCTTTGCGGCCATGGCCGACGGGTTCGCCTGGGGGCTAGGCTGGGAGATTGTCGACGCACCGGCTGTGGGATTCGCGGCGGGGATCTGGGCGGCGACCTTGCTTCCTTCCTGCAGTTTGTCGACGCCGGTCATGGCCATGACCTCTCCCGGCGCCAGCCCCGAAGTGACTTCTGAGTCGCTGCCTTCCGTGGTGCCTATGGTGACCGGACGCACGGTCACGGTTGAATCGGGCTTCACAACGTACACATAGGTGGCTGAAGAGTTGCGTTGGATCGCCGCGGTTGGCGCCAGGGTGACTCCGTGCTTCTCCTGCACCAGCAGCCGCGCATTTACGAACTGATTGGGGTAGAGCGTGCCTTTCGAGTTCTGGAATGTCGCTCTCAGCTTGAGCGTGCCGGTAGCCGGATCGATCTGATTATCGAGCGTGGTCAACGAACCTTGGGCAAGCTTCGTTTTGCCTTCCCGGTCGTAAGCATCCACCTGGAGCGTCTGCCCGCCGGCTATCTTCTTCAGCACGACCTGAAGCTGATCTTCGGAGATCGTAAAGATCGCGCTGATTGGATCCATCTGTGTGATCACTAACAGTCCGTTGGTGTCGGCGGTTTGAACGATATTCCCGAGGTCAATGAGCCGCAACCCGATGCGACCGGTGACGGGCGCCGTGATCTTGCAGTAGGCCAGGTTGACTTTGGCGCTCTGGATCTGGCCCTCATCCAGTTTCACCACTCCTTCCTCCTGATGTACGGTTGCCAGTTGGGTGGCAAGTTGTTGCTCCGGGATGGCCTTCTGGGGAGCCAACAGTTGATAGCGCGCCAAGTCGATCCGTGCGTTCTCCAGGGTGGCCTGGTCCCTGAGCAATTGTCCTTCGGCTTGGGTCAATGCCGCCTGATAGGGCCCGTCGTCGATTTCGACTAAGAGATCGCCTTGATGAACCGTGTCGCCTTCCCGATAGTGGATGTTCATTAATTGTCCGTCGACCCGCGTTCTGACCGTGACGGTAGCGAGCGGTGTAACGGCGCCAAGCCCCGAGTAATAGACGCCGATGTCCCCCTTACGGGACTTCGCGGCTACCACGGGTATGGGCGGAGGACCTTTCGCGGCGGCCTTCGCGGCGGCAGCGGCTTTGGCAGCGGCATTTCTCGAAAGCACAAAATACGCGATTAGGCCCAGAATGAGAAGAGTGAATAGCAACAGCCACGGCCACAGCCGGCGGGAAGACCGGGGCTTCCCCGGATAGGCGCCCTCCGCCGGGGCCAGCAGGAGAGGCGCGGGCTCCGATGAAGCGGCTATCAGGTGCTGAGTTTCCGGATGCGGATCTGTCGGCGTCCTTGGGCTGTCTTGCATATGGTTCCTGCGCGGAGCCGGCGATGGCCTACCCCTCAAATCTAAAGGCTGACGACGGGAGCCGCAGTCGGAGCGAGAACTGCCAGAGTATCGATTGGTTCGGCACGCAAATTCGGCATGTTTCGAAGACTATAGCACGGGACGGGCCAGTTCTGCCGGGTGCTACTGCCGGAATGACACGGTTGGGAATGGACTTGGTCAGCGTGCAGAAACTGCACANNCGCGATGGCTCGCGAAGTTGACACGCGGCCCAGAAAAGCGGTATCAGTCTGGAGACCCCCTCAGGAAGGAATGCCGTTTATGAGACTTCGCTTCGCCACGTTTGGGAGTGCACTGCTGCTGTGCGCTCTCGCTGCCGGCCCCGTCGTAGAACCTGCCCTCGCGCAGAGCAAGAAAGGTAAGCCCGCCGCGGCCCAAACCACTGCTCCACCGGCGCCGCAGAAGATGGACGAGGAATACACCAAGCTGATCCACGAGTACCTGCAGGATCCGCGCATCACCACCGAATACGTGGACCATATGCCGGCCTCCGACACCGTTCCCTCGCCGCTCAAGTTCCTCGGACGCATTCCCGGAAAGCCGGGCGAACTGACCTACGCCAAAGATATCTACCGCTACTACGAAGCGCTGGCGAAGGCCTCACCGCGCGCCAAGTTCTGGAAGATCGGGCAGACCGAGGAGGGCCGTGACCAGGTNNCTGGCGAAGCTGGGCGACCCGCGCAAGATCACCGACGAACAGGCCCACGAGCTGATCAAGACCGGCAAGCCCATCTACTGGGCCAACAGCGGCATTCATTCGCCTGAAACCGGTGGTCCCGAAATGCTCATCGAGCTGGCCTATCGCCTGATCATCGAGGAGACGCCCTTTATTCAGTCCATACGGAATAACGTCATCACCTTCATCACGCCGGTGCTCGAAGTGGACGGGCGCGAGAAAGAGGTCGACACCTATTACTTCAATAAGCAGTTGCCGCAGGGCGCCATGCGCCTGCCGCTGATGTA
>PMTT01000917.1 GCA_003167275.1 Bryobacterales bacterium
GTCAGCACCCAGGACAGTATGCCGTAATCGGCGGCGCCAAAGCCCGTCCCTAGGCGCTGCCATTCGACGGCGTGAGGAAAGAACATCGCCAGAAACAAACCGTACGTGATGCCCATCACCGCGTGCATCACTCGCTCGCCGGGCGGCAACTTGCGAGTCCGATCCTCCTCTATAAAATCGGTGAGCGTGACCACAATTTCAAACAGCAGGATGCCGGCGAACGGCCAGATCAAGACCCCGTTCCACGTGGCCCAGGCCAGTGAGCCGAACACTACCGCATAGGCGAAATCGCGCGCGGCGTGCAGCCGCAGTTCGCGGCGGGCGGTGGGAGTTTCCGGCAGGCGGAGCTTCCACTCGTGATAGTAAAAGGTGTCGAGCACACCCAACGTGCCCATCACCAGCAGGATTTCGAGCGCGGTGATCATACCGTGAGGACCATCGTACCGCGATACGAGCCCACGCCCGCCACGATCACCTCGAACTCCCACGAGGTGTCGGTTCCCCATGCGTGGGCCTCGATCCGCAGGGGAATGGGGACGAACCAGAAGCGGGCGCGCAGCAAATGGAGGCGGATCCCCCTCTCGTCGGCACGAAGGCGGAAGGTCAGGCGGACGGGCCCCGAGGTTTCCAGCATCAGATCGCCTTCCCGCCTCTGAACCGTTCGTAACTCCGCCCCGCCGAAGTCTCTGATCCAGATCTCGCGGCCCTCGCTGGCGATTACCTGGAGTTTCAAGGGAATGCCTTCGCCAGACGGGGGAAACCCGGTCAGCCGCGCTAGCCAGCTTCGGACGTGCCGCACGGTCACGGTCCCGGACGCGCTCCCACCGCCGGGCGCGGAATGGAATAGGCGCAGCGCCCGCGGAAGCTTGTCGAAGTCACCTTCGAGGAGTTGCGGATAGAGCACGGCTCTGCCTCCGGTACCAGACGAAGTACGCGATAAAGAACGGCAGCCAGATGAAATCGTTGAACACGTTGGTCCACATGGTGCGGAGCGGCAGGCCGGTGGTCTGGACCGTCCAGAACCATCCGATAGGACCGATCGCCTTACCCAGAAACCCGAGGATCACCAGGTGCGGATAGCGTCGCAGGTCGTCCCCGACCACCCAGTAGCCGTACCCGTAGAGTCCGACCATCAGTCCCAGGCCGCTCATCACAAAGGGATAGTTGATGTGGGGCAGGCCGAAGATGTCGAATAGCAGGTTGGGAAACAACGATATCGTCAGGCCCCAGCAGATGTTGTAGACTCCGGCGACCCGAAACATGCGGCGGAGAAAGGTCTCAGAGAGCATCTACGATTCATTCCTTCGCCCCGGCCTTCCGAAGTAATTCGGCTGCCGGGCTCCCGGCCGCGAGTCTCAGCGCGCTCACTCCATTCCGGTCGCGAACGTTCGGATCTGCGCCATGGCCGAGTAAGGATACCATGATATCGAAGTGCTGCCGCCGCAATGCCGCCAGCAGAGGCGTGTCGCCGGCGGCAGTCCTGGCATTCACGTCCGCACGGTGGTCGATCAGCATCGTCGAGATCTCGAAGGAGTAACCGAATTGCTCCCGGTAGCTGAAATGGTCCGGAGCGTCGATCGACGACAGGAGCGCGGTGATTCCCTGGCGATCTTTGACCCGGACATCCGCCCCGGCGTCCAGTAACAATTCGACCAGTTCGGGTCTGGCTTGATTCGCGGCGCCGATCAGCGCCGTGCTGCCGTCGTGGTCCGCGGCCTTCACGTCAGCGCCGGCCTGGAGCAGCGTCACGGCGGCATCCACGGCGCCTTTGCGCGCCACCAGCATCAGTGCCGTGGTCCCTTGGGCGTTGCTGTCGTGGGAATCTGCGCCGTTTTCCAGCAGGATCCGGATCACCTGTTTATCCCGCTCCAGGAAGGGGCGCGACGCCGCCCGCAGCAAGGGCGTGTTGCCCTCTTTGTCCCGGGCGTGGATGTTGGCATGCGCGTCGAGCAGCATGCGCACCAGTCCAGGCTGGTACTCTTGAGCTGCCAGCATCAGCGGAGTGTTGCCATCGCTGTCAACGGTGTTCACGTCCGCGCCTCGATCCAACAGCAGCTTCGACTTTCCGGGCTCGTACTGCTGCCGGACGGCGAGGATCAGGGCTGTCTGGCCATACTCATCTTTCGAATTCGGGTTGGCGCCTTCGGCGAGCAGCGATTGGACCGACTTCTCGCTCCCTTCCTCAATCGTCCGCAGCAACGCCCGGTCGCGCACGCGAAGGCGTGCCGGGGCGACAAGCTTGGCCGGAACACCCGCGGAGAGCAGCTTGACCTTGTCCGGGTAGCCGGCCTCGGCAGCCAAATCCAGAGCCGTCTGTCCCTTCTGCGTCCTGCCGTTGGTGTCAGCATGTGCAGCCAGCAGCAGCTTGAGGACGGCGTTCTGTTCGTCCCACTCCGACTGGGCAGCCTCCATCAATGCCGTGACGCCGTTCTGGTCCCTGGCGTCCCGGTTGGCGCGGCTCTTCAGCAGGATCGCGACCTCGTCATTCTTGCCGTAGTGGGTGGCCAGCATCAGGGCGGTCCGGCCGGTCCTGGTGGCGGCGTTGACATCGGCGCCGCGGTCGACCAGAAGTTGCGCGATCTCGGGCCGGGGCGCCATTTGGTCCGCCAGCGTGGTGAGAGGCGACCACTCTTCGGCATCGCGGGCGTTGACCTCGGCGCCGTGTTCCAGCAGGAGCTTGACGATGGCCGGGGAAGCACCCAGAATGGCGCGCTCGGTGGCCGAGCCGGTCATCGCGTCGATCAAGGCGGACTTGCCGGAGTTGTCCTTGAGGTTGGGATTCGCGCCTCTTTCGAGCAGGAGCTTGACGATGGCGAGGGGGTCGGCCTTCTCGGAGTACGGGCCGCGGACCGGCAGGGTAATCGCGATCATCAGGGCGGTCTGGGAGTATTGGTCGCGGGAATTCGGGTCTGCGCCCCGGTCGAGCAGTGTGCGGACCAGTGCGGGGTCGCCGAGATTGGCCGCATCGCAGAGCGGGTTACCGCGGCTCTGCGGCTGAGGCATGGCCCGGCCGGCAGCCAAGGCGAGCAACACGAAGCAGAGAGCGCGGGACATCCGTGTATAAGGGCGTCAGTTTGCGCTGGATATTACTTCGTAGGGTATGCTTTAGCTTGCCCAGCGTGGAGGCGGCTGCGGGACCTACGGGATTCGGCGGCTGTGGCGGACTGCTCCCTCAAGGTCGCGGCTCGGTTGCGTAGTTTTTCGCAAACACCAAGCCCCAGGAAGTAGAAAAACTCCACAGTTCAGACTGTCCCTGTTTTAGAATTGGGATGGAAGCCCTGCTGCTTCCCTGCCCTATGCGCCACGTGATTTGCGCAGTTTCGATGGCCGCGATGGCCTCCCTCGCCATAGGCGTGGCCGCCAGTCCCGTCCACTCCACCGCGCTAACCATCGTCCTCGAGTTCCAGGGACCGCATTCGGACCGCTCCATCGACGAGATGAAGCATGAGCTCGAAGCCGTCATGAAGGGCTCCGGTCTGACCTTCGATTGGCGTACGCGCAGCCAGGTGAAGAATGAATCGTTCGCCAACCTCGTGGTGGTCCGCTTCAAGGGCAAATGCGTGCTGGAACCGGTGGCCTACCTGTACGACGAGCGCGGGCCTCTGGCGTTCACCTATTCCAACGATGGCGAGGTTCTGCCCTTCAGCGAAGTGGCCTGCGACCGGGTGGTGGCGGCGGCGCGGTCGGCCATGTCCGGCGGGGACTTCGCCCACGCGGACCTGCTGTTGGGCCGGGCGCTGGGGCGAGTAGTGGCGCATGAACTGGTCCACATGCTTTCAAAGTCCGGGGAGCATGGAAAGGAAGGCGTGGCACAGCCGGCGCTTTCGGGTCTCCGGCTGATCGCTCCCGAAATGCACCTAAGTCCCGCCGACATGGAACGGATTTATACGCAGCCGTGACCGTGGGGCAGGTCACCGACGTCACCGACCTGCCCGCTAGCCGGCTTCGCCGTCTTGACAGGCGAAACCGCCTGTCCCACCAGAACCAGGTCATCAGTCTGCCCTGGCTGGGCAAAGCTAAGGCAATTTGACTGCGCAAGCTAAAGCATGCGCCACGGGACTGGCTCGGCAAGCTAAAGCATACCGGACAGTGGCTCTACGCTTTCGGAGCCTGCGGGTTGCAGGGGCCAAAGTGCTTCAGGAATACCAGATTCTCGGTCTTGCTCCGGTTCGTGATCGTGACGCCGTTGCGGGCCGCCCCGGCGGTCACGAACAGTTCGTCACGGGTCATCTGACCATATCGAATCAGAGCTGGGGTCTCGATCTGGTGCTTGCCAAACTCGCCATATCCTTGCACCAGGATCGTCCCATAGGCCGCCATATCCCGGATGGTCACCGAACGTCCTGGAAACACCGTGAGTTCCTTGGCGGAGTAGTGGGACGTCGAGTAGACTACCCAGTTTTCGCAGTAACCGGCATCGGCCATCTCCTCCACCGGAGCCACCGGGGATGGCTGGAAGAGCCGGTGCTCGGCAAAGAGAGGATCGGTGTTCGCCTCCCAATCCAGCATGTCGAGCAGGTATTCGAAATCGTGGTGGTGCTCCTCCGGAACGTCCTTGATCATCAGGTCCCACGGTACCCCGCGCCCTTCCACCAGGGACTGGAACATGGCGAAGACGTCCGAGTTGACCTGCGGCTCATACGTCACCAGCGATCCGGGAGCGTGCAGAATGCCGGGATCGATCTGCCAGCCGGTCCCGGGCTTCAATTTGTAGGCCCGCGAGTGGTACAGAATCCCGTTATCGCCCTCGTTCCAGCGCTCCAGGCACTTGCGGACGTCGTCGCGGGTGGTGCCGGGGTTCAGCCCCATGAAGGTGTACGGGAAGCTGTTGTCCTTGAAGTTGTACTGCGGCGGGAAGTAGTAGGCCTCGGGTTTCCCCTTCTGGCCGACGCGCCCCGCGAACTCGTCGTTCTGGTGGAGGTGATGCGGAATCGGCCCCAGGTTGTCGAAGAACTTGCAGAGGACGTTCCATCCTCCGTGCCGCTGCATCACGTCCGCGCCCAGGAACTGGTCGCCGGCGGTTTCGATGGCTTCCTTCAAGAGCGCCTTCTTGCCCTGGAATTCGATATAGCTCAGGCCTTCGTCTTCGGCGGTCAGGGGACCGTTGGCGGCTTTGGTAGTGGAAGAGAACCAACGCTCGTCGATCCCGCCGCGGTGGGTGCCGAGAGCGTACAGGTCGCGGGGGTCGAGCTTCAGTCTGCCGCCGGGCATGAGGAACGAACGCGGGACCCAGCATGGCGCCAGGCGTACAATGCCTTCGCCCTCGGATAGCGCTTCGAGTATCAGGTTCTGGTTTGACATGGTGGCCGGTTGTCCTAAGAGTAAATAGCCACAATGCCCCTTGGCCGAGGAATTGTCAAGGGCGGGATGCAGCCCCCTCGCAGCGGCGTTCGACGGGCAGCCCAAAAACATCTTGACGCGAGCCCGTCATTACCAGTAAACTGCCTGTATTCGAATTACTGGCATGGAAGATCTCAACACTCCACTGAAGGCCGCCGATTTTCACATCCTCCTGGTGCTGCTCGAGAAGCCCCGCCATGGCTACGAAATCATGAAGGAAGTGGAGCGTGAGTCCGGAGGCGCGGTCCACCTGGAAGTCGGCACGCTGTATCGACTTCTCGCGCGCCTGCTGGAACACGGGCTGATCGAGCAGGGCGAAGAGGACGGCCGCCGCCGGAACTACGCGCTCACCCGGCCGGGGCACCGGGCGCTGAAAGCGGAAGCTGATAGGCTGGCAGGGGTGGTCAACCTGCTGCGCCTGCGCAAACTGCTGCCACAGGGGGAAGTCCATTGAGACTGCTGGTGGCCACACTCTTGCGGCTCTTCCCCGCCCGATTCCGGCGCACCTTCGGTGCCGACCTGCTGGCCACGTTCGAAGACCGTTGGCGCGAGCGCCGCAACTGGGGAGCGGTACCCGGCATCGTCGCCGACCTGGTGCATAGCGCCATCCTGGAGCGCCTCTCGGAACACCTCTCGCAACCCGGCCGCGCCAAGGACTGGAAGGGGGAACCCCCGGTTCGCAAAGGAGACAGTCTGATCATGACCTTTTGGAACGATCTGCGATTCGCTCTGCGCATGCTGCGTAAGGCGCCCGGCTTCACGGCGGTGGCTGTCCTGGTGCTCGCGCTGGGCGTGGGCGCCAACACCGCTATGTTCAGCGTGATTAACGCGGTCCTGCTGCGCCCCCTTCCCTACCAGGAGCCGGAACGGCTGGTCTCGCTCACCGAAGCCCTCAAGTGGAATGCTAAAGACACCGACGAGATCACCCTCACTCCCGACTTCATGGACTGGCGCAAGCAGAACCACGTCTTCACGGCGATGGCAGCTTACAATCCCTTCGACCGCACCTTGACCGGCCCCGGCGACTCGGTTCAAGTCCACACGTGGAAGACATCGGCGTCCTTGCTGCCGTTGCTGCGAGTCCAGCCGCTGCTGGGCCGCACCTTCGTAGACAGCGAAGATCAGACGGGCCGCGACCAGGTCGCGATCCTCACCTACGGACTCTGGCAACAAAGGTTCGGGGGCCGCAGCGACGTGATGGGCCAATCGATTCGCCTCGACGATCAACTGCTCACCGTGGTCGGTGTCCTGCCCCGCGATTTCTACTTCCCGTCGTCCGACCCGGTCGATCTCCTCACGCCGCTGGGCAAGAACGAGCCGGTGGAGATGCTGCGCGCGGACGGCATGAGCTTCAACCGCAACGTGGTGGCCCGTCTGAAACCGGGAATCACCGTTGCCCAGGCCCGTGCGGACATGGAGGTGATTCACTCGAACCTGCCACGGCCCAAAATGTTTCCCCCTTCCGCTCAGATGAGCTTCAGAATGGTTACGCTGCGCGACCGGCTGGTTGGGGACGTGCGCCCCGCGCTCCTGACGCTTTTGAGTGCAGTCGGTTTCCTGCTGCTGATCGCGTGTACCAACGTGGCCAATCTCCTGTTGAGCCGCGCCGTTTCCCGGCAGCGGGAATTGGCCATCCGCGGCGCGCTGGGAGCCTCCCGATCGCGACTCGCGAAGCAACTGCTGGTGGAAAGCCTGACGCTCGCCGCCCTGGGTTGCGCGGGCGGCCTCGCATTGGCTTGGTGGACACGCGGCGCAATCCTGGGCCTGCTCCCCAGAACTATTCCGGGCCTCCAATCTCTGCCGTTGGATTTCCGGGTCCTCGTATTTACGATGGCGAGCGTTTGTGCGAGCATCCTGATCTTCGGGCTCGGCCCCGCGCTATCGGGTGCTGCCGCCGTGAATCCCTCACTGAACGCGGAGGGCCGCGGCTTCTCCGGAGGAGGCCGCCGCCAGCTCTGGCTCCGTTTGCTCGCCTCGGCACAGATGGCCATCGCGATCGTACTGCTCACCGGCGGCGGCCTGATGCTGCAGAGTTTCTGGAGACAGCGATATCGCGACCTGGGTTTTCAGTCGGACCATCTGCTGGCCGTGCCGCTGCATTTCAACCGTGCACGCTATCCTGGCGGTGCGAAGCAGTCGGCGCTCATCGACAGCCTGCTGGATAGTGTCGCCAATTTGCCGGGAGTCGTCGGAGCTACCGCAGGCACGATTCCGCCCGGGGATCTCCACGGTCTCTCCGGCAACAGCATCCGCATCGAAGGACGGCCGGTCTTGACATCTGGCAGCCGGCCCGTCGCCCGCCAGCCTTCCGTCAGCGTGTCTTACTTCCGCGTCATGGGCATCCCTATTCTTCGAGGCCGCGGCTTGCTCGACACCGATACCGGGGGCGCGGATCCCGTGGTGCTCGTCAGCGAAACCCTCGCGCGCCGCTATTTTCCGGGCGAAGACCCCATCGGCAGGAGGATCTCCGTCGCTCGCGATTCGTGGTTGCGGATCGCGGGAATCGTGGGTGACGTGAAGACCGCGGGTCTCTCGGCAGCTCCCGAGCCCGTGCTGTATTTCCCCTACCACCAGTTGACCGCCGGATTCCTCGGAGATGATATGGGCATCCTGGTTCGCTCGGTGTTGGACCCGGCGGCCCTCGCGCAGGAAGTGAGAAAACGAATCACTCAGGTCGATTCCAATGTCACCATCGGCGAGATGCAGACGATGGACCGGCACCTCAACCAATCGGCTGCGGGTCCGCGATTGGCCGCCCTGTTGTTGGGATGTTTCGCCGCACTGGGGCTGACGCTGGCGACCGTGGGGCTATACGGCGTGATGTCATTCCTGGTGCGGTGGCGGGTCCGCGAGATTGGGATTCGCCTGGCGATCGGGGCACAGCCGCGCGACGTCATGCGCATGGTTGTGGCGCAGAGTGTGAAGGTGATTTTCGCCGGCGTGGTGGTGGGAACGGGCTGTGCGCTTTGGCTGAGTCGTCTGATGAAGGGGCTGTTGTACGGGATCTCGGCCGCCGATCCGCTCACCTTTGGGCTGGCGATCGGGTTCCTGACATTGGTCGGGCTAGCGGCCTCGTACCTGCCTGCGCGTCAGGCCTCGGGAGTCGACCCGATGACGACGCTGCGGGCGGAGTAAGATCGAGGCGCGGACACAAGTGCTCTGACCGTGATGTGCGCTCGCGGAAACCACTCCCTCAGCTTGAGGGAGAGTGAAAGAACCGCCCGCAAGCGGGCGAGACAGGCGAAACCGCCTGTCCCACCAGACCAAACCGAGCCGCGCGCGTCAGCAAGCGGTGCCATAATCGCCACGAATCTTGCGGTCGAGGCACCATTCTGCCGCGTCGACGCTTGGCGAACTGCGCTGTTTTTTGGCTGGCGGGTCGAGGACCTGCCCTACGTCACAGGGTCGCGTGGCAGAGAATGCAGGCGGCTTCGGAATGGTCCGGATTGGACATGGCCAAGGCGTACATCTGTCCGTGAGCCTGCCACTGGGCGGTCCCGTGACCGAGATCGGCGGATGGCGCCGCCGCCCTGGCTACCAGCAGGGTCGCGGTGTCGTCACCCACGCGGTACGTCACGGCTGCGATGCAGGTTCCGCCTTTTTGGATCGTCCGCGCGCCCGTCAGATGGGCAGCGGTCGATTCGGGGATACCGAGTTCCACGCCAGCCTCGCGACGCATCCGATCGTTGATCTGGACGGGGTCACTGGAGCGCAGTTCCAGGGGCGCCGGGGCGCGGAGTTCCTGAATGGCGAGCTGCCGTAGGTCGAGAGGCGGCTCCTGGCCTTTCGCCACCAGCCAAAGCGTCGCGGCTGCGATCATCAGGGTGACGATGGCTGCGATGGGCCACGATGTCCACGATGCCGGCGACTTGCGAGGCACCTGGTACACAGGCCGGAGACCCTCGTGGCTGCGCGCGACAGCAGGCCCGGCCGCGCTACGGATGCGCTCCCATAATTCGTCCGGGGCGGACGCGGGACGCAGTTCCTCCGCCAGTTCCAGTTCCAGCCAATCAGGCATGGCTGCCTCCGTTCCTGCCGACCAGATGAGCCAGCCGGCGTTCCAGGGCTTTGTGCGCGCGATTCAGGCGGGAAGCCACGGTTCCCGCCGAACAGCCGAGAACCTCGGAGATCTCGGCATACGATAGCCCTTCGGTATAGCGCAGAATGATGGCGATGCGCAGGTCGGGCGCCAGACGATCCACCGCGGACCGGATGACAGCGCTGAACTCGGACCGAAGCATCTCGGCCAGACTATCGCCCGACGAGCGCAGTGTGGTGAGAAACTCATCGGCCATAGGGATGAGCCGCCAGTGCTTGCGCTTGTGATCCAGGCAACTGTTCACCACAAGCCGGTAGACCCAGGTTTCGAAACTCGAATCGCCTCGGAATTCCCGGATGGATGAGAAGAGCTTAAGGAAGGTGTCCTGGGCGATATCCATGGCCACCGCCGGGTCGCCGGAATACCGGAGAGCGATGGAGTAGACCTTATCCTTGTAGGTCTCGAAGAGCTCGCGGAAGGCTTCCCTTTCCCCGCGTTGGCAGGCAGCGACGAGTTCCCGTTCCGATCCTTCCAGCACCATTTGGCGATCCGCTACTTCTACTATGACGATTATCGCGCGGAAAATCTTCGGTATTTCTTTGCAGTGGAGTGGCTGCCGGCAGGGCTCAGTGCTTTTGGGACAACAGCCAGTTTGCGATGGCCCCGGCGGCCTCCGCATTGAAGTGCCCGGGAACCCGATACTCAGCCGGGGAGCTCTTGCCGTCTCCCGGCAGGAAAAGGTGGTTCAGCGCCGTGTAGGACACGAAGGTGGCGCCGGCGCGTCCGCCCAGCGCGGATTTCCAAAGCCCAAAATCCGTCATGGTCACCTGGAAATCGCGCTCTCCCTGCAGGAAGAGCATGGGAACGGTCAGGCGCTTCGCCGCCGCCAACGGATCGTAGCCCTTCAAATCCAGAAGGTAAGCCAGGGGCAAGCCCATCAGGACGGGCGGATTGTCCTTGCCCGGCGTCAGATTGCGCACCTTGAGGACCTCGGCGCGCAGATCGGCCAAGCGCTTCTGGACCTCGGGCGTTGGGCCGCGGCCCAGGCTGGCGACGTACTCATTCTGCTCCAGCGCCATGGTCTCCACCGGCCGGGCATTGGCGGCCAGGAATATCAGTCCGGCGAGCTTGCCATCGCGGGCCGCGATTCGGGGAGCCAGGTAACCGCCCAGGCTATGGCCGAGCAGAAAGACCCGCTTCGGATCGATCTCCGGCTGTTGCCGCAGCAGAGCCACTGACCGGAGGGCGTCCTCAACCGTTTCCTGCTCCATGGTGTAATCCATGTCGCTCATCTTCGCGCCGTAGATCTTCGTGCGCTTGTCGTACCGCAGCACGGC
>PMTT01000177.1 GCA_003167275.1 Bryobacterales bacterium
TGTTGACGCATCCGCTCGCGCCCGAGGCCGGCGGCGACCCCTTCCATTCGGGAGGCAAGCATTGGGATTCGCAAAGCAATCCCGAATGGCAGGTGCTGGCCGAGTGGGTTAACGGGAAGACGGGCGGGGCGCGCTGAACGGGTGGGGCGCCATCCTATGTATTGGCTTCACGGCAAGAAAAAACCAACACTGGCAAGAAAACCAACACAGGCAAGAATGCCCGTGTTACGGGAGGATCG
Organism: Bryobacterales bacterium; assembly: GCA_003167275.1. Lineage (GTDB taxonomy): Bacteria > Acidobacteriota > Terriglobia > Bryobacterales > Bryobacteraceae > JAIQFL01. The sequence continues at coordinate 240 of PMTT01000177.1, forward strand.
CCGTGATATTCCGTTTGGGCACTTGCCCCACCTTGATCCGCGACAGTTCCTTCATGTTCTTCATGTCAATGGCGGAGACGGAATTCGCGCCCGCGTTGGACACGTAGACCTTACGGCTGTCCGGCGTGAAGGTCAGCCAATCCGGCGTCCTACCCACTTCGACGCCGCCCAGCAACTTGAGATCGGGCAGCGAGTAAACGTACACCTTATTGTTCAGGCTGCTATTCACCCACAGCGTCTTTCCGTCGGGGCTGACGCCGATCCCGTGCGAGGGGGTCGCGTCGATATCCGGCTTCTTGCCCTCCGGCCCCGCGGGCAGGTTCACCCGCGTCACTTCCTTATGGGTCGCAAAATCGACCGCAACGAAGCCGTGCACGTTGGAAAGCTGCACAAACATCCGGCGGGTGGATCCGTCCGCATTTTTTTCGAACGTGATGGGGCGGACTCCGTTATCGAAGGTCAGTTCCCACACGGGCTGCTCGGTGGTCCGGTCGATGACCGTCAGGATCTTGCCAACCACCGAACCGGCGACGATGAAGCGCCCGTCCGGCGTCACGTAGGTGTTGTGCACTCCGTATTTCATCGGGATCGTCTTCACCCTTTCGAGCGAGGCCGTATCGATGACATCCACGGCGCCAGGGGCCTGGATGATGGAAACATAGACGCGCCGGCCATCCGGGCTGGCCGCGATATTGTTAGGGCGGCCGCTCAGCGGGATATTCCGCGAGATCTTCAGAGTCTTGGCGTCCACCACATCGAGCGTGCTCTCGGCTTCGTTGCTGATGTAGTAGCGGCTGCCGTCGGGAGCGGCCGCCGCGCCGTGGTTCACCTCGATGCCGGTGATCTCGCCGACCACCTTGTCGGTTACCGGGTCGATAATGTGCACGCTATCGCCGGCGCTGTTCGTCTGGATGATCCGGATGGTGCTCGCCGCCAGCGGCAAAGCGAGCAGGAAGCCAAGGCGCATGATCCGCATATTGCTCGATTCCCTCCTGCCCCCCCGTGGCACGGGCATTCTTGCCTGTGTGGCCTCTTTCTACACCACACCAGCCTGCATGCCAGCCTCAAAGGAGCACTGCATGGAGTTTATTGGGAACGGACCGGGAAATCAAGCGGGTTCCGGCTGCCGTCCCGCACGCACGTTCACAATAGGGAAATTGCAGTATTGCCGCCGTCTGCGGGTAGGTGTAGTATTGCTATACCATGGTGGAGGGTTATGGCCCAAGAGTTCCGCATATTACTAGTGGATGATAAACGCCTGGTATTGGACTTCCTGGTCGCAGCACTGGAGCAGGCTGGCTATTCGGTCACCAGTACCACATCCGGCAAACAGGCGCTGCGGTTGCTGGATCAGCAGAGATTCGACCTGCTGATTGCCGATCTGAATATGCCGGAGATGGACGGGTTTGACCTTCTCAAGAAAACGCATGCGAGTCTGAAGGTTCTGGTGATCTCCGGGTGGATGGATGGGGTGCTCCTGCCGGCGGCGAAAGCCCTGGGCGCGGTCGACGCCTTGAAAAAACCGATCTCCGCGGCGGCGCTGGTTCAGAAGGTTGCCGAGATCCTCGCGTAAGCCCGCCGGGCACGCCCCGGGGGCCGGGCTCCCAGCGAATCCCGAGCGTCATTTCTGGGTCCTAACCTCCCGAGTCCACACTTTTCGGAGCGAATCCGTGGCACAATGGCCTATCGGGGTCTGGAAAAAGCCGGATACGCCGGTAGTGTGCCGTGGGAATTATCGCCATTACTTGCGCAAGTCCCCGAAGGTAGCTAAAATCAACGCGTTCTCACAATATCCCAGGAGGAAGCATGGCAGGTGTTGAGCAGAAGGTAAAGCAGATAATTGTCGAGCAACTCGGCGTAGATGAAAGCCAGGTGGACAGCAATGCGTCATTTGTTGACGACCTGGGCGCCGACTCGCTGGACATCGTGGAGTTGGTCATGGCTTTCGAAGAGGCCTTTGAACTCGAGATCCCCGATGAGGATGCCGAGAAGATTACCACCGTCAAAGACGCAGTTGAATACATCGAGAACAAGACTTCCAAGAAGTAACCGCTTTTCTCACCAGGGAGAGTCGTTTTGACGCGAAGAGTGGTAGTCACCGGCGTCGGATTGCTGACGCCGCTTGGGATCGGGACTGAAACGTCCTGGGAAGCCATCCGTGCAGGGAAGTGCGGTATCGGGCCCATCACACAGTTCGATGCGTCCGCTTTCTCTTGCCGGATTGCGGGCGAAGTCAAGGGCTTCGATCCGGCCCGGTACATCGAGAAAAAAGAAATCAAGAAGATGGGGCGGTTTATCCAGTTCGCCATCGCGGCGTCGGAGTTCGCCCTGAAGAATTCGGGGCTGAAGGTGACCCCCGAGACGGCCGAGCAGGTGGGCGTGTACATTGGCAGCGGGATCGGCGGGTTCGAAGTGATCGAACGCGAGCACCAGACCCTGCTGGAACACGGGCCGAGGCGGATTTCCCCGTTTTTCATTCCCGCCACCATCGTGAATCTGGCGTCCGGCTACGTGTCGATCCGTAGCGGCGCCAAGGGACCGAATTCGGCGACCGCCACGGCGTGCACCACCAGTGCGCACTCGATTGGCGATTCCTTCCGGCTGATCCAGCGGGGCGATGCCGACGCCATGATCTGTGGTGGAACGGAGGCGTGCATTACGCCGATGGGCATCGGGGGATTCGCGGCTATGCGGGCGCTTTCCACTCGAAACGACGAGCCGGAGCGCGCGTCCCGTCCGTGGGACCGGGATCGCGACGGCTTCGTGGTGGGGGAAGGCTCCGGCATGTTGGTGCTGGAGGAATTGGAGTTCGCCCGCCGCAGGGGCGCCAATATTGTGGCGGAGATGGTGGGCTACGGCATGAGCGCCGACGCCTACCACGTGACCGCGCCGCCGCCCGATGGCGATGGTGCTTTCCGGGTGATGCGAAACTCCATGCGCGACGCCGGGATTGAGCCGCATCAGGTGGACTACATCAACGCCCATGGGACGTCCACCGAAGTGGGCGACAAGGCCGAGACCATGGCGATCAAGCGCGCATTCGGGCCCCATGCTCATTCAGTTGCGGTAAGCTCCACGAAGTCGATGACTGGGCACCTTTTGGGCGGCGCCGGCGGCCTGGAGGCGGGAATCACCGTGCTGGCGATCCGCGACCAGATCGCTCCTCCGACCATCAATCAGGAGAATCCCGATCCGGCTTGCGATCTGGATTACGTGCCAAACCATGCGCGGCCGATGAAGATCGAGTACGCGCTTTCGAACAGCTTCGGATTCGGTGGCACGAATGGCTCTTTGATCTTTAGGAAATATCAGGAGTAATCACCCCACGCAAAGGCAAGAAAACTCGTAGCCACGGATGAACACGGATGAACACGGATAAAACCAAGTGCTTTGCATTTTTCTTATCCGTGTTCATCCGTGTTCATCCGTGGCTAAATGTGTTCTTCCTCCCTTCGCAGGTCTCTTTATGAAAATCGTCGTTGCTATCAAGCAAGTACCCGCTCGCGATTCGCAACTGCGGATTGCCTCTTCGGCCCACTGGATCGAGGAGGAGGATCTCGGATATGAGATCAACGAGCCGGATGCCTACGCCCTCGAGGAAGGCCTTCAGTTGAAGGAAAAGCACGGCGGCGAAGTCATCGCACTGTGTGCCGGGCCGGCACGGGCGGCCCAGACCATCCGCGAAGCGTTGGCCAAAGGCGCGGATCGCGCCATCCACATCGAAGAGGAGAATCTCGGCGCGTTCGATCCTTTGGCTGCCGCGAAGCTGCTGGCGGCCGCGCTCAAGACCGAGTCCCCCGACCTGATCCTCACCGGTCTGCAGTCCGACGACCTGGGCTACGGGCAGACCGGGGTCATCCTGGCGGAATTGCTGGGGCTGCCCCACGCCACCATCATCATGCAAGTCCAAAAGCAGAACGGCGGCATACGCGTGAAGCGCGAGCTGGAAGATGGCTGGTTCCAGCATGTCGAGATGCCTCTGCCGGCGCTGCTGACTATCCAATCGGGCATCAGCAAACTGCGCTACGCCACGCTGATGGGCATCAAGAAGGCCAAAACCAAGGAGATCCGGCGGCTGACCGCCTCCGGCTTGGGAGTCGGATCCGCCAACCCCAGTATCACGCTGAGTAGGGTCTACCTGCCCGAGCGCAGCAAACAAACGCAATTGTTCGATGGCAGCCCCAAAGAAGCGGCCGCCAAACTGGTGGAGAAGCTGAAATTCGAGGCGCGGGTCATATGAGCATCCTGGCGGTTTTGGAACACAATGGACAATCCTGGGGCCGCACGGCGTGGGAGACGCTCGCCGCCGCCCAGCAACTCGCCAAAGAACTGAACACCACCGCGACTGCCGCCGTGGTTCGGACCAACGGCCGTGCGTTCGCCGACGAGCTGGCCCGCAAGCGGCTCGACAAAGTCTACCTGGTGGACCACGAGTTGCTGAACGACTATACGCCGGATGGCTATACCATCGCACTGCGTCAGCTCATCGAGCAGGCGAAACCCACGCTGGTGCTGTTCGCCCACACCTACCAGGTTCGCGACTTCCTCCCTAAGCTGGCGACCTCGCTGGGCAAAGTTGCGGTGACCGATGCGATCGCGCACCGCATCGACAA
>PMTT01000118.1 GCA_003167275.1 Bryobacterales bacterium
TCGAATCCTTCCGGATTGAGCTGGTACAGCCGGCGATTTCCCTCGGGGTGGTCCACCACGAGGTTGGCCTGCTTGAGAATGCGCAGGTGCTGCGAGATGGCCGGCCGGCTGATCGGGAAATCTCGTGCAAGCTTGCCGACCGGCGCCGGACCGTCGAGCAGACGAGCCAGGATCGCTCGGCGGGTCGGATCGCCAAGAGCGTCAAGCTTGGCTTCTTGGTAAGCATTCACTTACGGTAAGTTTATACTTACCAAATCTTGGTTGTCAAGCATCCGTGGGGCACATTTCTGTGACTTGGGCATGCTTAGCCTTCTTCGGATCAGCGAGATTCACGCCACCACCACGCCCGCGAGGGTGCCGGTGCCGCTCCAGGCTGCAAATCTTCCGTTCGTAGGCAAAAGATGGTCGCGTCGGAATACCAGTGTGGGCAGAGAATGGCGGAAACCGCCAGGAATGATGTCTGGCGCCCCTCTCTCAATCCTTCTCGAACATTCGGTCGGCCGGCCCTGATGTTTCGTGCGCAAAACGTGCCAAGGAGTTGCAGGCTATGAGTTGAGCGCGTGTAAAGGATACTCAGACACTCCCCGCTGGCAATTGGACGGAAACGGGGGAGACTCGGTGATTTGTGTTTCCCAGCACGGCGTTCGCAACATTTCGCTCTCGCTGCCGAACGATGCCGGTATATCGCTGCCAAGCTGCGGGCTCTAGTACCGAATGGAAATAACCGAACGGCGTCTTCTGGCCGATCGGCTTGCGGATAACACACTTCTCATTTCGAATCTTCTCGATCCGGCTGCGGTACTGGATCATGGCGTCACATTGTTCGTGGATGGCTTCAAGATCTTGCCCAAATTCCCGTTCAATGTCCTTGCGGGCGCACTCCGACCTCAGCGGTCTGACGTACCCATCCCAAAGACATTCTATCAGTTCCCTGAATTTGAGGAAATACACATCCCAAAGTTCGCGACACTCACTCCACCTTTCCGAGGGGATGTCATTCGGTTGCGCTTCGAGTGCGACCACCGCCCGTTCAATTTGCATACGAAGCAGACCACCCATCGTTAGAAAGATATGGAGGAAGTTCGAGACGCCGTCGAGCGCCAGCGATTGGGTGTGCCGTTTGAGCTTCTTAAGGTGCCGCTCGAAGAACTTCAGGGTCGCCTCGTGGAGCGTCCTGCAGATGTGCAGGTTACGCTCGCCGAGGGACCGCATACTGCCCAGGTCTTCCCAAACCGGTCTATTCCTGAGATTCGGCGGCCGAGGGGCGTTCACCAGCGGGATGTCGCAGAAGTTCAAGAAGTTTAGGAGGGCCGAATTGTCACCGGCCCGGATCAGATCGTTCAGCACGACAAAGAATTGAGCCGCACTCTGCGTCGCCTCTCGGATGTGGCGTTCTTTCCGGACGCTGTTCTGCGTCTTGATGTCCAGCAGGTTGGTCACGAACACCACGTTGCTCAACTGTTTTTGTCCGGCGACCGTTTCGATGCTGACCAGCGTTGACGACTCCTGCAGCCGTGCCAGACTCCACTCAGGTACGGTTGCCGATATTCGCTCATCGGAGATTCGAGTGATCGGAAGCACCTGGCCGTGCGATCCTTGAATATGAAGCTTGGTGGCAACTGAATCTGTTTGAATCCCGGCTGGAATGCAGGCGCGCATCATCAATAATCTGTCGTTCTCGAGAACGGCCTCAATCAGCCGGACCGGCATGGTCGGAAGATGCTCTTCGTCGTCGCGGGGTGCCGACTGGAGTTGTTCAGGTGACCACAGTTTGATGGCTGAGTTGGCGGGGTCACAGAGCTGCCGTGGGTCGAGCACCTTGGCGGGGATATTGGGCACTACGATAACAGTCTCAATGTTGCCACCCCTTCCATGCGTAAGCATGGCCGGGGTAGTGAAATTCGCGCTGCCGTACACCAGAGTCTTCGTTTGGCCGGTTTCGAAGATGATCGCCTTCGCGTGAAGGGGCTGCTGGCGGCCTTCGTCTTCGTATGTACAGAGTAGGATTTCAGCTCGGCCAGCGCGAACGCACGAGTGCCCCAGCCAATCCGCGGTCATGGTCGTTACCCCGTTTTGGGTGTACAGGAAAAGATGCTTGGGCCCAAAATCGTGCATCAACCGATCAATTAGCACCGGTGAGCTGTCGAAAAAGCGGGATAGAACGTGAATGCGATCCACGGGCTGCGGTACCATCGCCATAATCTGATTCCACAAGACATGCGAAAGATTATGAAGTAGACGAACGGACCTGATTTCTGGATCGGCGGCTTTCCCCAACCATGGTGTAGTGCGGCGAAGTTCCCGAACGTTTGAAGCCAGCGAGTCTGTGGGCCAGCCCTCAGCGAGAGATGAGATGAAAGCGAAGGCGTCTTGAAACAGCGGAAGGAACTCTTCCTGCCCACCCTCATCGAAATCAAAGACGTCCGCCAGTTCGGCGTTCGACATAAGACCCGGTCGCGTGAAGTTGGCACTGCCGAGGATGAGCCTGCCCGACGTCTTTGTGGAAAAAAGAAACAGCTTGGGGTGAAAGCGCCCCTTTGTATCAATTGGGGTCAGAAGATATCGGAGGTTCACCTGCTTTGCCCGCTGCGATTCCGGCGCCAGCGCAATCTTCTGGTACGTTCCGCGGTCGGTACATACGGAGATGTTGTTATTGCTGGTCAACGCACTGAATCGTTCCAGACAGTAGTCTTCGAAAAACGATGGCTCGAAGGTATACGTGCACAAAACGGCGTTTTGGTACGTGTGGCGCGAGAGTGCGTCGTGCAGATCGAGCCGTACGTTCTTATTTGCCCGTGCCATCGCTTTTCAAAATCCGGCTCAGTGCCCGTTTGCCATCCGAAGTGATTGTCATCTCGCCGTCGCCTCCAAATTCCAGGAGCCCAATATCTCGAAGAATGCGAACGCAGTTCCAGTGCCGCGACGCTCTAAAGACCGGCTGATAATCTTGGTCTTTGTGAATCCTGCCGTCCTGGCGACGCAGCCAGCAGCTCTCAAGCCGGCCCTTTTCATACATGACGCGATCGTGCTGATCCAATATGTAAGGTTCGATCAGCAATACCAGGGCGGAGGTCCAGTCGAGATCGGGGCGCAGCCACTCATCCAAGGATGGCAGCACGCCACCGGTCCAGAGGTTTGACCCCGCTTTAGTGCCAATGTAACGGACGAATTCGTTCCGCGCGTTCCTCCACTTCAGATAGAGGACCGCGAGCAGGCCGACCGCTGCGGCTGCAACCTCCTCCGACTTCCCGTCCCGATCCACGAGAGCCCACTCGCTCTGATCGCTGGTTGCGCCAATGTCTGCGCGCGCCGCACGACACTCGCTTTCTGACGGAATGGCCTCAAGGCCAAGCGAGGCCATCAGCTCGCTGGGAGAAGATCCTCCTCCGAAAAGGTCGGTGAGCGTTGTCTCGAACTTCTGCCCCGTGAGGTGTGCACAGACATCGTGCAGCGCCATGCCGGACGGCTGGAGGTTGAGAGTTTCAAGAGTGCAGTACAGCAGGTTTTCGAGAGCTTGCGTGAGGTACTCGTGCGCGCAGAACTGCTGCCAGAAACCGAAGCAAGTCGCAAGCGCAGGCGGTGGCTGGTACGGTACCGCAGGATCGTCATCACGCCACAGCACGCCATAATAATAAGGTGGGTACACCAAATAATCATCGACGCCTGCGCTGTCGGACGTGGGTTTGAATCCAGCCTTCCCGTACTCGGACACCGTGTGAAGGATCAGGCCCAATGTGTGCCGGCGCAACAGATCGGTATCCGCGAGATCGGATCGATCCCACGAAAAAAAGAGATTCCGGAGCAGCTCGCGTTCCTTGATCGCACGTTCCTCTTCGAGCGAATCGAGGGAGAACCGTTCGGCAGACTTCTTCAGCACGTCGAATGGGATCACTCTATCCTGGAAATGGGCCTGGCGGCTGTACTGCGTCTGGGCCACGCTGTAGTCGAATGCTCTGGCCAGCGCTTCACCTCTACCGGGCGCCGTCCGATCAATCCCGTCCTCCGTGCGGTGGGTTAACCCGAGCGCGTAAAGCGAACCTCCATAATACTGGCCATACCCCCCCAGAATATTCGACGGAAGAACGGCGAAGTTCGTGTCGGCTTCTCCAACGTCCTTGTATTTGGCCAGCTTGGGCCGAACCGTGTCCGCTCCAACGACCGAAACAGAATCTGTATGGTGCTGCAACGTGGCGAGTGCCAGGAATGCCTCGCGACGACGGAACGCTGCTGTGAACTCGGCGTAACGCTTCGGTTCCTCTGATTGTTCGATGTGCCAGAGCGCCCACGGATAGAATGAGTAATACCGAGCGCGACTGGTAGTAGTGATGATGCCCTTCAGCAGATAGTCTGTGATCATAAAGGACACACGGGAGAGGCCGAGTGGATCCCTGCCACCGAATTCGGTTACGACACGCTTCGTCCACTTTGGGATCCGGGCCGTTGCAGCAGTAGATGGCAAGGATGTATTCCTCCTCTGGTCAAGCACCTGAATTCGCGTTCGGACAGCGCCGGGCGTCTCCAGAGGGTCGACTGTTGGGCCAGCCTTTGATCAGGTTTCGTTATGCTTGGAAGCATCTTCAGTTTATTCTATTTACAACTTGAGCGAAGGGAAAACCTTCGACAGCGGGTCGGTGACCTGCCCCACGGGTCCTACTTGATCTGGGCCAGCAGTTCTTTGACGGCAACGTCCAACTGCGAGTCCTTGCCTGAATAGGACTCGCCGATCGGACGCGTCACCGCTACGTCCACGGGGCGCGGATTGTTCTCCATGTTCTTCCCGTCTGCACCCGTGATCAGGGTCGAGGGCATGCGCATCACGGAGCCGTCCACCAGATCCCGCGATCCGGTGTAGATGATCCACCCCGCGGTCGGCTCGCCTACCACCTTGCCTAGTTTCAAGGTGCGATAGCCTTCGGTGAAATCCTCGGCGTCCGAGAGCGAATGCTGATTCACCACCAGGATGGTCGGCAACTCCAGCGACCGCTGCCCCAGGACCGTGCGCGCAGAGCCGGCCGGTCCGCCGCGATCCGTCATCGTGAGGTAGGGGCGCCGCGTGAGCACGTCCAGAACGTAGGCATTCACGAATCCGCCATTGTTGTTCCGGATGTCGATCACCACTCCGGCGCGGGCGCGATTCTCGGCGTCCAGATCCAGGTACAACTGCGTCAGCGCCTGTTCCGACATGTCCCGTATGTGGACGTAGCCCAGACGCCCATTGCTGGCCTTGGCCACGTAGGCGCGGTTGTCCTCTACCCATTTGCGATAGATCTGCTCGGCGAGCGAGGCTACCGGCCGCACCGTCACTTCCCGCCCGCTGATATCCAGCACTACACGCTTGTCCACCTTGTGCTGCAACTGCTCATCCAGATTCACGTGGGCGCCCATCGGGACGCCGTCCACCGCGCGCAGTTCTTCGCCCGGCTTGATCTTCGCCAACTCCGCCGGGGAATGCGGCAGAACCTCGGTGATCCGCAGCTTACCGGACTTCTCGTATTCGGCGCGGTCGAAATCCAATCCGAGTTGCCCCACCACCCCCCGGCCGCCGCCAGCACCGCCGCCACCGGCCGCCGGCGCGGAGACACCTGAGTGCGAGGAGTTCAGCTCGCCGATCATCAGCCGGAGAATCGCCCGCATCTCATCCGGCGTGCGGGAGCCTTCGATCAGCGGCGCGTAGGTCTTCCTCACGGCGTTCCAATCGGCGCCGTGAAACTTGGGGTCGTAGAAGGAGTCCCGCAGCGCGGACCAGGCCTCTTCGAACACCGCCATCTTCTCCTGGTCGAAGTTGACGTCCATCTCGGCGTTGACCGCCACTGCCCGCGTGGTGCGCGTGTCCACGGTAATCGCCTGCACGCGCCCGGCCTCCAGGTAGTAGACTTCCCTGGAGTCCGCCGAAAACTGCGCGTGACTCTTGGCCCCCGGAGTGGAGGTCAATTGCCGCGCGACGCGCTCGCCGCCCCGACCCCCACCGCGGCCACCTGCTCCCGCCGGAGTCGCCGCACCAGTCTCTTCCAGCGGATAGAGGTACAGGTTCGCCTGCCCGGCCACGGTGGCCGATACCAGCAGCCAGCGGCCATCCGGGCTGATCTCCGGATTGGAGAAGGTGAGCCCGATCGGGAGCATGGAAATCCGCTCGCGGATGCCTTCGAACTCGATCTCCACCGGCTTCACCGCCGGCTTGGCGTCCGCAGCAGCGCCCCGTCCGCCTGCGCGTGGCGCCTCGGGCTTGAACAAATCGTCCAGCCGCTCCTCGCCGTATTTGGGCTGCACCGGCGTCAGGTCGATACGCGCCACCTGCGGGGTCTCGGTGCGCTGGCCGGTCTCGAACAGGACGAACTTTCCGTCGGGACTCCATTGAATCGCGCTGGCGTTGTGGTTGGCCAGGAAGCTGATCTGCCGCCCCGTGCCGCCGGCCGCCGGAACCACGTAGAGGTTGTGCAGCGCGCGATCGCTGGTAGCCGCGTAGACGATCCATTTGCTGTCGGGCGACCAGGCGTAAGAACTGCCGTTGAAAGAGCCGCCGAGGAATCCGGTGACCAGAACGCGCTCCTGTTTGGTATCCAGGTCGATGGCGCGCAGTTCTTTGCGATCGCGCACGAACGCGACAGTCTTGCCGTCCGGCGAGATGCGCGGTCCCTGGTCGGGCGCCGGGGCGCTGGTTAACTGCGTCTCGGCGCGCTTGGTGAAATCGTAAAGGAAGAGATGCGTGATGGCGTCGCGCGGGCTCAGGTAGACGATGCGCGTGGAGTCGGGCGCCCACGCGACCTGCGACTCCGGTCCGGGAGTGTGGGTGACCCGGATGGCGTCCCCGCCATCGCGCGCCGAGGAGGCGAACACCTCGCCATGGGCCACCAGCAGGATCTTCCGGGCATCCGGCGACAATCGCAGATCGGTGAAGGTGTTCAGGGTAGTGTGGGTGATCGCCGGGCTGGCTGCCGAGCCGACCAGGGTGATGGGCACCACATAAGCTTCGCCGCTCTTGGTATCGAGCTGCCAGATCTTGAAATCGTGCTCGAAGACCACGGCCTTTCCGTCGTAGCTAATCGACGGCCACAGCACGCGTCCATTGGTGAACTTAGTGACTTGTCGAGGCTTCGCAGGCGCTGGGTGCGAACCCAACGCCAGCGACCAGATGTTCTGCGCGCCGCCGCGGTCCGACATGAAGTAGAGCTGATGGCCGTCGGGCATCCACATGGGCCACACGTTGCGGCCGTTCAGATCCACGATGCGCTCGTACGTGGCCGGCGAACCCTCCTTGCGTAGCCAGATCTCGGACTCGTCCAGGTGGCTATGGCCGTGGCGCCACCACTGCGCATCGCCGTTGCCTCGGGCGGCGAAGGCGAGCGTGGTTCCATCGGGAGCAGGGGCCGCTTGAAACTCGTTGGTGAAGCGGTCGGCGCTCACCGGCATGGGCGTTCCACCCTCCACGCTGACTCGATAGAGATCGTTCTTGCGTCCGACGTCGTGGGTTCCGGTGGAGAAATAGATCCAGCGCCCCTCGCGCGACCAGGCGTCCAACTGGTCGAGCCCATCGTCGAAGGTGAGGCGCTTCAGTTCGCCCGAGGCGAGAGTCAGCACGTAGATGTCGCCACCGCCAGTGCGTGTGGAGACAAACGCCAGCCGTGTGCCATCCGGCGAATAGAGAGGCCGCGACTCGTCCGCCGGGTGGGAGACCAGCAGGTGGGCTTCACCGCCCTTGGATGGCGCTACCCAAATGTCGCCGCCCGAAACGAAGGCAATCTCCGGACGCGTGGGGCACAGGGAAGGCTCGGTGAAATAGGGCACGCCAGCCGCCAGTGCACCCACCGAGGAGACAAGCAACAGCACGAAACTTCGCATGGATTCAGGGTACAACGGCGGGGTATGCTTTAGCTTGCCAAGCGACCGGATGGGCAAGCTAAAGCATACCCTACGAACGCTACTGTCCCACTGCGATCAGGAAGCCGTCCTGGCCGCCTGCGAATCCGCCTGCCTGCAGGGCATTGTAGGTGGAGGTTAACCCGACCTGAGCGTACCCCACTATGTAGGCCGTGCCGTCCGGTCCCACTGCCAAAGCGGTGGGCACGTAGATACTCGAAAGGCCGAGATAGGTAGAATACTGAATGGCGGCAGGTCCTGCGACACCGGGGCGGAACTTCGTCAGAAACATGTCGATCCCGAAGGCGTATCCCGGCTGAATTGCGTTGGCGGTCGGGAAATCCGGAGACAGCGTATAGCCCGTGACGTAGATGTTACCCGCACTGTCCGCACCGATTCC
>PMTT01000670.1:0-19074 GCA_003167275.1 Bryobacterales bacterium
GCCAACCTGGAACTGAAGCTCGGGCACACCACCGTCGGCCCCGAGAAACTGGCCAGCCTCGCGTCGGTATGCCGCTTCATCGCCGAGCTGGCGAACCTCCCGCTGCGCAACGACCAGCCGTTTGTCGGCCGGAGCGCCTTCGCGCATAAGGGCGGCGTGCACGTCAGCGCGGTCCTCAAGGACTCCGCCACCTACGAGCATATTCCCCCGGAGAAGGTAGGCAACCGCCAGCGCGTGCTGGTGAGCGACCTCTCCGGCCGTGGCAACATCCTCTACAAGCTCAAGCAGCACGGCATGACCGGACGCCTGGACGAAGACGCCCGCCGCGAACTGCTGGAGCGCATCAAGCAGATGGAGTACGAAGGCTACGAACTGGAGGCGGCCGAAGGCACCTTCGAGTTGCTGGTGCGCGAGGCCCTGCATCCCGGGATGCATTTCTTCGACGTGGACAGCTACGAAGTGTCCACGCGCGCCGGTGGCCTGAGCGCGTCGCGCACTACCGCGACCGTCACCCTCCGCGCCCAGGACGGCGTCCATTCCTCCACGGAAGATGGCCACGGACCGTTCAACGCCCTGCACCTGTGTCTGCGAAAGTGTCTCGCCAGGGTCTACCCGCAGATTCAAGACGTGCGCTTGATGGACTACAAAGTCCGCGTGCTCGATTCGAACAAAGGAACGGCCGCCAAAGTCCGCGTCCTGATCGAGTGGAGCGACCATCGCAAGAGCTGGTCGACGGTAGGGGTCTCCGACAACGTCATCGAAGCCAGTTGGAAGGCCCTGGTAGACGCCATCCGCCTGGAGCTAATGCGCCTGACCGAAACCGACACGAGCATAGAAAAAGCCGTAGAAGACTACTGCTGGGGCGTGTAACTCCACCCTCCCGGCACTCTGTCTCTCGTTCTTCTCTTCTCCGCGTTTTCCTCCGTGTCGCCGTGTCTCCGCGTCCATTCCCCTCCGCGCCTCCGCCAACTCCTAGCCTCTGTGCCGTAGTCGCAGACTCTCCCAACTGGCGTCCGCCAGCCAGCCGCCATCCACCGGCAGAGCCTGGCCATTCACAAATCCGCTGAGCTTGGGGTCGGCCAGAAAGGCGATGGCTTCCGCGATGTCGGTCGGGCTCGCGAAGCGTGCCATCGGTACGCGCCGCTCGATGTCCTGGTCGGTGTAGCTGCCGCCCGCCTGGTCGGCCACGTCCATCTCCGTCTTGACCCAGCCCGGGCAGACGGCATTCGACCGGACGCCCCTGCCGCCCCACTCGGCTGCCAGAGTGCGGGTGAGCCCAATCAGCCCATGCTTGCTGGCATTGTACGCCGACCGATCGGCGATCCCGGCCAGACCGGCAACCGAGGCGACATTCACGATGGACCCCTCGCCCTGCCGCAACATCAGCCTTCCGAAGGAACGGCAGAGCAGGAACGGACCCGTGAGATTCACCTCCAGGACCCGCCGCCACTCACTCGCGCCGGTCTCTTCCGCCGGCCGGATCAGGCTGATTCCCGCGTTATTGACCAGCGTGTCCACGCGTCCATAGTGCGAGTGGATGGTCTCCGCGATCCGTTCCACCTGCTCTTCGTTGGAGACATCGCCCGGCACCTCGATCGCGTCCGCGCCCAATTTCCGGACGGCATCCCGCGTGTCCTCGGTGGACTGGATGTCGATCAGCCCCAACGCGTATCCCCTGGCAGCTAGCACCTCCGCGGTCCGCCGACCGATTCCCTGGGCCGCCCCTGTAATCACAGCTACGCGCATGCTCGTCTCCCCTTCACCGCCGGGTGGCAGAACACTCATTCTAATGCCAACTGGATCTGACGCGCGGCCGCGCGCCGCCCCACTACATCGTTCGCGAGCTATTTCTTTGCGAATCAGGCGCGCTATGCGGTAGCCTGGCGTGCCACTGCTTCGAGGCCCCGCTCCCGGATCTCCTGTTCGCGGATCAGGAACTTCTGCACCTTCTTGCTTACGGTCATGGGGAAGGAGTCCACGAAGCGGATGAACTGCGGGATTTTGAAGTACGCGATCTTGCCGCGGCAAAAATCGCGGATCTCCTCGGCCGTGGCCTGCTCGCCGTGGTTTAGCTTGACCCACGCCAGCACGGTCTCTCCGAGTTTGGCATCGGGCAATCCCACCACGTAGACGTCCGCAATCTTCGGAAACGTGTGCAGGAAGTCTTCGACTTCGCGCGGATAGATGTTTTCGCCTCCGCGAATGATGGTGTCCTTGGCGCGGCCTTTGAAGCTGAAGTAGCCGTCGGGACGCATCACGGCGAGGTCTCCAGTGTGCAGCCAGCCCTCGCTGTCGATGACCTTGGCGGTGGCCTCCGGATCGGCATCGTAGCCCTTCATCACCAGGTAGCCGCGCGTGCACAACTCGCCCTGCTGTCCCAGGGGCTGCCGGAGTTGGGTGATGGGATCGACAATCTGGATCTCCGTGTTGGGCAGCGCGGTCCCCACAGTGGTGACGCGCAGCTCCAGCGGATCGTCCGCCCGCGACATGGTGATTCCCGGCGACGATTCCGTCTGCCCGTACACGATGGTGATCTCGGGGATGTGCATGCGCTCCACCACCCGCCTCATGACCTCGATGGGACAGGGCGAGCCCGCCATCACGCCGGTGCGCAGCGATGTCAGGTCGAAGCGGGCGAATTCGGGATGCTCCATCTCCGCGATGAACATGGTGGGGACGCCGTACAGGGCCGTGGCCCGCTCGCGGTGAACGGCCTCCAGCGTAGCCAGCGCGTCGAACTGCGGCGACGGCAGAATCAGCGTGGCGCCCGTAACCACCGACACCATCGATCCGATCACCGACCCGAAGCAATGGTACAGGGGCACCGGCGCGCAGATGCGATCCTTCTCGGTGGCCTTCAGCCCCATGCCCATGACCATCCCGTTATTCAACAGGTTGCGATGGCTGAGCATGGCGCCCTTGGGAGCGCCGGTCGTGCCGGAAGTGTACTGAATGTTCGCCACGTCGTCCGGCATGGCGGCGTTCTCCGGGAAATCGGCGCCGCCCTCGACCATGGCGTGCCACGATGGGTCGCCTAGCCAGACGATGTGCTCCAGAGGCAGGTGGTCGCCATTGCGCGACTCCGCCAGGATTTCGCGGTAATTCGCCCGCGAATCCTTCTCCCGCAGGAACAAAGCGCGAATGTGCGATTTGGTCAGCACATACCGCAGTTCATGGGAGCGGTAGGCGGGATTGACGTTCACCAGGATGACTCCCGCCCGCGGCGCGGCGTACTGCAGAAGCACCCACTCCAGGTAGTTGCTGGCCCAGATGCCGGCACGACTGCCGGGCTCGAGACCCAGTCCGGCGAGCCCGCGCGCAGCGCGCGTCACCTCAAAGTCCAGTTCGCTCCAGGTCAGGCGTATCCCGTCATGGGACACGACCAGAGCCTCCCGGTTGGGAAACTTCCTGGCGGTTTCGCTGAGGGCTTGTGAAATGGTCAGGTTGAGAAGGGGCACGTCAGCCCCGCGCAGGTAGCTGAGCGCTGCGGCTTCAGCTTCCAGGTGGGCGGTTTCCAGCACGAATCATCAGTGTACTCGATGGCAGCAGCTTGCGTGGCGCGGGCATTCTTGCCTGCGGCGCCGAGATTCGTCTCGGCGGCTTTTCGGGGCGCCCGACAGACCTGGGACGGGCGTGGATTTTTCGGCGCGCCGTGCCTAGACTCTTCCCGGTGCTTTTGCGGGCTGCCCGCGAGCAAAAAAGGTCGAGACGAATCTCGACCCGGCAGGCAAGAATGCCCGCGCCACGGTATGAAAAAGCCCGCCAGGACGGATCCTGGCGGGCATGACTGCTATGACTGTTCTTGCAGGTCTGAGGCAGTTCCTTTTTAGAACTCGATATTTGCGCGAATCTCGATGCGGCGCGCGGTCGTGATCGTGCCGGTGGTCTGCGCAAAGCTCAAGCTTTGGGCGGCCAGTGTACCCAACCCGAACGCCGGGTGGTTGAAGACGTTCAGGAACTGGAACTGCAACGTGGCGCGCAGGCTTTCGTGGATCGGAAGCGACTTGTTGAGCGACAGGTCGTCGTTGAACCAGTGCGGGCCGTATACGTAAGGATTGGCGCCGAACACGCCGGGCGTAATGTTGGGGACATAGTTGCTGGTGCTGATGCCGCCGTTGGCCGCGAGCAGGCTCGGATTCACCGTTTCCACCCACGGATTGCCGGTGCGGTACACGCCGATCGAGTTCTGAATCGTGCGTGCGGTCACGCCCTGTGCGAAGTTCACTCCACCGTCGTTTCCATTCACCGTCAGGTAGCCGCCGGTGATCTGCGAGGGCGGGCCGCTCTGGAAGATCAGAATGGTCCCGAGCGTCCAGCCGCCCACCACTTCATCGGCCAGTTTGCTGTTGTTCAGGAACGCCTTGCCCTTGCCAAAAGGCAAGTCATAGGTGCCGCTGAGGTGGAAGATATGGCGGATGTCGTAGCTGCTGGGGCGGTAGCTCAGGTAGAAGTTGCGGTCGGTCTGGAAGGAGCCGCCCGCGTTTGCCTGGTAACCGTTCACCGGCCCCTCAACCAGGGAGTGCGAGAGCGTATAGTTGGCGTTGAACTGCATGCCGTGGTTCAGTCTCTGGCGAAACTCCACCTGTAGCCCGTGATAGTTGGAATGGCCCATGGAGTCCAGATAGTTGAGCGAGCCACCGGCGGTGAAGGGGTTGACTTCGAAGAAGTTGATGGGATAGTTGGTCCCCGCGCCGCCCAGATTGCGCGAGGTGCACGGAGAGAATTTCGAACCGTACATGTTGCAGATGTAGCTCTGTGTGCCGGCCAGACTGCGCGCCACCGAACCGGCGGCGCCGGTCTGGAACTGCGTGGTGAACTGGTTGTAGAGCGACCCTGAGGTGGTGCCGAACGCCGCGGCGAAGATCGGGAGCGCAACCTGTCCGGCCAGACCGTTGTTGGCGAACGAAGTCCCTTTGCCGTTGGCCTGATTGATCGCCAGGTTATTCTGCGCGTTCTTGAACTCAGTGAGGAATCCGTTTTCGAAGATATTCACTTCATTGAGGTTCTCGCTGAACCAGACATGCTGCGCCATGTTGCCCGCGTAGCGGACTTCCAGAGCGCTGCCGCGGTTGAGTTGCCGCTCGATGCCGAAATTCCACTGCTCCGTGTACGGCTGGCGAATATTCGGATTGATGGCGAAGAACGAATTGCCGAAAGTGAGGGTCGAGGCGGGAAGCGTGGGCGCCCATGTGGTGGGGAATAGCGCGTAGGGCGGCAGTGGCTGGCCGAGCGTCAGAGATCCGGGCGTGAAGGTGCCCAGCGAGCCGCTGGTATCCGCCGTCAAGCTGCCCGATTGGAAGAAGAACGCGCCCGAATTGGAAGCGAAGGCCCAGAAGTTCTGCGAGCCTTCCTGATAGTTTCGCAGCGACCAGCCGGTGCGGATCACAGTCTTGCCAGTGGGGAAGATCTTGCCCAAAAAGCCTTCGGTCTGCGGGGACCAGGCGAGCGCGATAGCCGGCTGCGGGTTGACCCACGACGTCTTGTAAGCATGGACCTTAGCCGTGAACTGGGGATTGGCAACTCCACCGAGAGTGCCCGGGCTGAAGATCGCTCCCACCGGCGTCGGCCCCCAGAAATCGCCTACGGATGCGGGGCTGCTATACGCGCCGTTGACGTCGTGATCGTCGCCCACGATGTCCCAACGCAATCCGAAGTTGAGGGTCAGGTTCGAAGTCACGCGCCAGCGGTCCTGCACGAACATGTTGCCGGCGAACATCGATTCGTCCAGGTTGTAGGATCCGAAGGGCTTGTATTGGCCGGTGGAGACATCCAGCGGGCGTCCGCCGCCACCGATGACCACTCCCTGGACTCGTCCCGTCAGCGTGGCATACAAGCCTTCCGCGCTGCCCTGCTGCGCGTTGGTAAGGCCAGCCGCGCCCAACGCGGTAGTGAAGGGACTCAGGATGGGATCGTTACTGGTGATGCCGAGCGTCGTGACCGGGTAGCCGCCCGGACCGTTCCAATAGTGGTCCTGCTCGTGGAACATGCCGCCGCCGAAAATAATCTCGTGCTTACCGCGCTGCCAGGTGAGTGTGTCGGACGCGCTCAACAGCGGGTAATAGGAAGAGATGGGCTGCCGGGGATAGATGCTGTTGGCATACACGCTGGTGCCGTACGCCCAATTCTGCGGGAAGACCTTCGTCAGGTCGATGCCTTCATTCTCGGGGTCGAAGACGCTGTACTGGTACATGTACCCGCCGTGGAACTGGTTGATCAGCGTGGGCCGAATGGTCCAATCGATACCCAAGCCGGCGATCTTATTGTTGCTGTTGCTGGACGTCAGATCGGTGGTGTCGATTCCACCCGGAAATACGGCGGCATTGGCGCCCGGGTAAACCGTCTTGGTCTGGGTATAAGAGACGTTGAGACGGACCCGCTCGCTCAAGTTGTAATCGAACCGCATCGCGGGGTAATAGATGGTCCTTCGCGCGGCGTACTGCCAGTTGAGGGTTGAAATGTTGGGATCCGAGGTGGGGGACAGGATGCCGTCGCCCAGGATGCCGTTGATCTGGCCCAATTGGGTTCCGATCGCCGAATTCACGGTTCCCGGTCCGCCCGCGGTGCTACCGATCTGCAGAACGTTGACGCCCTGAATGCTGCCGTTGGAAGCTTTGTACTGGAAGACGCCGCTTTGCGCGCCGGCGCTCAGCACCGAAGCGCTGGCCGTAATGCTCTGCGGTTGGATGGATTGCGCATAGGTGCCGAAGAAGAACAGCTTGTTCTTCACGATCGCTCCGCCAATGCTGCCACCGAAGTCATTCAGCTTGACGATATTCCGGGGCAGATTGCGCGCGTTGTTGCTCCAGGAATTGGCGTTGAGGTCGGTGTTCTGGAAATCATCGAATACGCGGCCGTGGAAGGCATTGCTGCCGCGCCGGGTCACCAGGCTGATCTTCATGGCCGATACGCCGTTGCCGCTGAGATCGAGCTGCGCAGTCGACACGGTCATTTCGGCTACGTCTTCGATACGCGGCTGCACCACCGAAGTGCCGTAGGTGAATCCGCCGCTGCGGAACCGGTTGCTGATGGCCTGGGTTCCATCGAACTCCGCCCCGCCGATTGCGCCGCCGGGCATGTTATTCCAGGTGCCGCCGGTGCTTCCAGGGGAGGTCGACGCCCAACCGGGGACCAGAAAGGCCAAAGCGAACATGGCGCGTCCTTGCAGCGGCAGGTTCACCACCTGTTTGGTATCGATGGTGTCCGCAATTACGCTGGATTCTGTTTCCACCAGGGGCGACTCGCCCTCCACGGTGACCGTCTCCTGCGTGGTGCCGATCTTCAGGACCGCTTTAATGTCGGTAGTGCGGCCCGTCTGCACCTGGACATCCTCGAATACCTGGGTTTCAAAGCCAGTCTTGGCGATTGAGAGCCGATACCGGCCAAAAGCCACATTGGGGAAGGAGAACTCACCGTTACTCTGGGTAGCCCCTTTCATGATGATGTTGGTCCCGGCATCCTTTAACTGCAGCGTCGCATCGGGCACCGCCGCGCCCGCCGGATCGGTCACGGTGACGCTCACCTGGCCCACCGATCCCGTCTGGCTGTACGCCGCCGGAACCGCGGCGGTCAAAAGAATAGCGATGCCGCAGCATACGGCGGCCCATTTCAAGAATAGTCTCCAGCGATTGATTGGCATTTGCTGACCCCTTTCGTAATCGAAAACTTTGTTTTCCGAGCGCGCGGTGAACCGCTTAAACGCCCGGCTAAAATCCCTGATGGCATGAAGTGTAAGCGGTATCACTCGGCTTGTCAAGGGCCATTCTGGTAAATTCGCGGCGCGGTGTTTGCGGAGGTTGGGGACGGATTAGGTTCGCGCAATCTGGAAGCAAGAAGCCCGCGCTAGACGGACTGTCAACCCGTTAAATTCAGTTAACAAGATTCGACGCAGCGACTTAACGCGAGTACAATGGCGGATAGACATGAACCTCGAACAGGTGGCCCGGCGAGCCAAGGTTTCCACGGCGACAGTCTCGCGTGTCCTCAACAATGCCAGCGTGGTCAAGAGTTCCACGCGCGCCCGGGTCGTGAAGGCCATCAACGAACTGAAGTATTACCCCAATCTCCATGCGCGCAGCCTGGCAGGAGGCAAGAGCCGGACCATCGGCGTGATCGCCTCGAACATGGAGAACCCGTTCTTCTTCGATATCTATAAGACCATCGAATCCGACGCGCATGCCAGCGGTTATGAGGTGGTGGTGGCCAACACCGACTACCGCACCGAACAACTGGTCACCAGCGTCCGCCTGATGATTGGCCGGCGAGTGGCGGGACTGGCCGCGATTGTCTCGGAAATGGCGCCGGAGTTGATCGACGAACTGAACGAGAGCCGCATACCGGTAGTGTTCTACGATGTGGGCACACCCCGCCCGAACATCACCAACATCCGGGTAGATTACCGGCGCGGGATCGATAAGGTGATCGAGTATCTGCACAGCCTGGGCCATCGTCGGCTGGGCTTCGTGGGCCACCATGCCGTACTGGGTCCGATCAACGAACGGATGAAAGCGGTGATGGATGCCATGGCTCGAATTCCGGAGCTCGAAGTGCGGACCGCGGCGGATGCGGACACGCTGGAAGGCGGCCGGCAGGCAACGCGGTCGCTGCTGGCGAACGGCTACCAACCGACCGCGATTATCTGCGTGAACGATATCACCGCGGTGGGCGCCTTGCGCGAACTACGCGAGCGCGGGATTCGCGTGCCGCAAGACGTGTCGGTGACGGGGTTCGATAACGTGAAGCTCTCCGAGTTCTGCTATCCGGCCCTGACGACGGTGCACATCCCCCGCGACAGGATCGGGCACATCATTTGCAATTCGCTGCTTTCGTGGACCGGCAAGCCGTCCATCGCGGATCCCGAACTGGTGATCGATCCGGAGTTTGTGTTGCGCGACTCGACAGGGCCGGCGCGGCAGTAGAGGGCATAATTCACGCCAACACAACACGACTCATGGCGCACCTCTCAACACTTTTTCACCGCCGAGGCGCAGAGACGCTGAGGAAAATAAGAAAACCAATGGAATCGAGAGTTGCCGGCACCGCGCTCTTCCTTGAGGCCGGGGGCGCAGAGCGGGCAGAGAGCGCCGAGATTTGTCTGTCGCGTCATGCCACCGCACCTCCGCACCAAGTCCACGTTACCTCTGCTCGCTCTGCGCTCTCAGGTCTTGGCTTTGACCTTATTCTTCCTCTGCGCCTCTGCGCCTCGGCGGTAAAGAAACTCTTGGCCACGCGATATGCAGCCTTCGTAGCGGGCACCGGAAACCACACCGGCGAGAATGCCTGTGTTACAGTATCTTGGTGCAAGCGATTACAGCTAAGCCTTGGGCGGAGCCACGAATTCTTACACACCTGCGCCTGCGGTTCCGGCCGGGGAAAGGGAATAGCGAATGACCAATGGTAACCCGCGCCCGATGACGTTTGGCGTCGTCGTCGGGAACCGAGGATTTTTCCCCGGACATCTGGCCCAGAGCGGGCATTCCGAGATGGTGGCGGCGATCGGGAAGGCCGGGCATCGGGTAGTAGTCACCGGGCCCGAAGATACCCGCTATGGCGCCATCGAATCCCGCGCCGAGGCCGCACGTTGCGCCGACCTGTTCCGGAAGAACCGCGACCAGATCGACGGCATCATCATCACCCTGCCGAATTTCGGAGATGAACGCGCGATTGCCGACACGTTGCGGGCCGCCGACTTGCCCGTTCCAGTGCTGGTGCAGGCGACTCCGGATACTCCCGGCCTGATGACCATCACAGACCGGCGCGACAGTTTTTGCGGCAAGATGTCGGTGTGCAACAACCTGACGCAGTATGGGATCCCGTACTCGCTCACCACGCGCCACACCGAAGCCCCCGATTCGGATCTCTTCCGCCGCGACCTGGAGTGGTTCGCGGGCGTGTGCCGCGTGGTTCGCGGCCTGCGCCGCCTGCGCATCGGCGCCATCGGAGCGCGTCCGGCGGCCTTCAACACGGTCCGTTACAGCGAGAAGATCCTGGAAGCCAACGGCATCTCGATCGAGCCGATCGACCTCTCGGAGATCCTGGGACGCATCGCGCATATGAGCGATGAGGATCCCGCCGCGTTGGCCAAACTGGACGCCATCTGCAAGTACGTCTCCACCGCGAGCGTGCCGCGCGACGCGCTGCTCAAGATGGCGAAACTCGGCGCGGTGATCGACCAGTGGATGGCCCAGACCGAAGTGGCCATCAGCGCCGTGCAGTGCTGGACCTCGCTCGAAGAGTATTTCGGCGTGGTGCCCTGCACAGTGATGAGCATGATGAGCGAGAACCTGATGTCGAGCGCCTGCGAGGTGGATATTTGCGGCGTGATCGGCATGCACGCGTTGCAGCTTGCCTCCCAAACGCCCAGCGCGCTGCTGGACTGGAACAACAACTACGGGGAAGATCCCGACAAGGCCGTATGCTTCCACTGCAGTAATCTGCCCAAGCACTTCTTCCGGGAAGTGAAGATGGATTTCCAGCAGATCATCGCCGGCACGGTGGGCCGGGAGAACACCTATGGGACGTGCGTGGGGCTGGTGAAGCCGGGGCCGATGAGCTTTGCGCGATTCTCGACCATCGACCGGGAAGGCAAGATCGCCGGGTACGTTGGGGAAGGCGCATTCACGGACGATCCGCTGGTTACCTTCGGCGGCGCCGGCGTGGTGCATATCCCCAATCTGCAAGGTTTGCTGCGCTACATCTGCGAGCGCGGCTTCGAGCACCACGTGGCCGCCAACCTGGCGCCCGTATCGGCGGCGGTTCGGGAGGCGGCGTCGAGGTACCTGGGCTGGAGCGTATACCAGCACCAGTAAAACAAGAAAAAGATTTAGCCACGGATGAACACGGATGAACACGGATAAAACAAAGACAGAGTCAAAGGTGTGTTGTCTGATCCGTGTTCATCTGTGTTCATCCGTGGCTAAATCTTTTTGCTCTCTTTGCTTATGAGTATCGTTGCAGGTGTTGACTTCGGAACCCTCAGCGTCCGGGTATCCATCTTCGATAGCGCCAAGGGGCGTCTGGGCGCGGGGGTGGGCGAATACCCGCTGCTGCGGAAGAAGGAAGATCCCGACCACGCCACCCAGAGCCACGCCGACCATATGAGAGCGCTGGGCGAGGCGATGCGCTCGGCCGTCGTCAATGCGGGAATCGACGGAGCGGCCATCGAGGCCATCGCGCTCGATACCACGGGTTCCAGCGTCATCCCCGTGGATGCGAACCTGGAGCCCATCGACGACTACTACCTGTGGTGCGACCATCGCGCCTGGAAGGAAGCCGCCGAGATCACCGCGGCGGCGCACGCCCGCGGGCTGGAGGCCATCGATTGGTGCGGTGGCATCTACTCCTCGGAATGGGGCTTCGCCAAGCTGCTGCACTGGCTTCGCCACAATCCCCAGAAGCGCGAGCGTTTTGCCACGGCCCTGGAACACTGCGACATGGTGGCGGCCGTCCTGTGCGGAATCCACGATCCGGCGCAGGTGCCGCGCAGCGTCTGCGCCATGGGGCACAAGTGGATGTGGAACGCCGGGCTGGGCGGGCTCCCATCCGAGGAATTTCTGACCGCCGTGGATCCGATCCTGGCGGGTGTGCGCTCCCAACTGGGAGGCCGCTACAAGACGTCCGACCGGATCGCCGGACACCTTGCCCCGGAATGGGCCGAGAAGCTCGGACTGCGCGCGGGCGTTCCGATCCCGGTGGGCGCCTTCGATGCGCATTGGGACGCCATCGGCGCGGGCGTTCGTCTGGGCGACGTGGTCAACGTGGTGGGGACTTCCACCTGCATCATCGCGATCAGTCAGAAGGCGGGACTCATTCCCGGCGTCTGCGGTGTCGTCGAGGGATCGGTGGATCCGAAATGCACCGGCATCGAAGCGGGGCTCTCCGCCACCGGCGACATCTTCGAGGCGATCGCGCGGCGCGCCGGGACCACCGTCGCCGAACTTTCGCGCGGACTCGATACTTACCACGGCGGGGAGACCGGCCTGCTGCGCCTCACCTGGGACAACGGCGATCGGACCGTGCTGGTGAATCCCGAACTGAGCGGCATCACGCTGGGCTGGCGGCTCACCCACACGGCCCAGGACGAGCTCTTTGCCGCCATCGAAGGGACAGCTTTCCACACCCGCGTGATTCTGGAGAGGATGGAAGAGCACGGCGTCCCGGTCCATCGGATCATCAACGGCGGCGGCATTCCGCAGAAGAACCCGGTGCTCAACCAGGTGTACGCCAACGTGATGGGAAAGCCGATCCTGGTGCCCAAGGGCGACGTCACCAGCCTGGGCTCGGCCATCTTTGCATTCCTGGCCGCTGAAACGTTCCGGACCGTCGAAGAAGCGCAGAACGCGATGTGCGCCGACTTCGCCATCATCGAGCCGGAACCGGCGCATTCCGCCACGTACCAGGAACTGTACGGACTGTATCGGAAGCTGTATTTCTCATTCGGCGAGCGGCGGTCGGCGGCGGTCGAGATCGGCGAAGTATTGCCCGAGTTGCGGCGCATCGCGGCTCGTGCACGGGGAGGAAAGAGTGCTGGAAGCGCTGCGAGCTGAAGTCCTGGAAGCCAATCTGGAGCTGGTCCGCCGGGGGCTGGTGATCTATACGTTCGGGAATGCCAGCGGGGTCTCGCGCGAGCATGGCCTGGTGGCCATCAAGCCGAGCGGCGTTCCTTACGAGAAGATGACGCCCGCCGACATGGTGATCACGGACCTGGAAGGGAACGTGGTGGAAGGCAGCCTGCGGCCCTCCTCCGACCTGGCAACGCACGTGGCGCTTTACCGCGCCTTCACGTCGATCGGCGGCGTGGTGCATACGCATTCCCGCCATGCGACATCCTGGGCGCAGGCGCGCCGTGAGATTCCCTGCTTTGGGACTACCCATGCGGACTACTTCCATGGCGCCATCCCGGTGACCGAACCGCTCGCACCCGAGGAGATCGAGACCGAATACGAGGCCAACACCGGGCTGGCGATTCTCCGCTGCCTGGAGGGCCACGACCCGCTGCACCATCCCGCAATTCTGGTGGCGGGCCACGCGCCGTTCTGCTGGGCAAAGTCGGTGACAGACGCCGCGCACCTGGCGGTAATCCTCGAAGAAGTGGCCGTGATGGCGTGGGAGACGGTGACCATCAATCCCGCGGCCCAGCCGATTTCGGATGCGTTGCTGAAGAAGCATCACTTCCGCAAACACGGGCCGGGTGCGTACTACGGGCAAGCGAAGTAGGGCAGGTGCTCGACCGACCACCCAAGTCGCTCCAAACTTTTTCGATGCACTGGCTTTTCTGCTTGAAGACGAACCACTTGCGCATACGGCCTTTACCCCCGGTACCTCCTGCACCTCCTGCTCTACCATTGACATCTCTGTAATTTAAATGACATAATTCTTCAATACAATACCAAGAGGTCTTTTTTGGGAGGCAGAATGAAGACGGTTGCATCCATTTTCCTGGCCGCTGTGTGTCTTGCGTCAGGGCTCATGGCACAAGACATTTCCGGCACGATCGAAGGCACCATCCTGGATCCCAGCGGGTCGGCGGTGCCCAATGCCAAGGTTTCTGTTACGAATAAGGACCGCAACCAGGTGGTCCGCACCCTCACTACGAATATCAGCGGCGTCTATTCCGCGACTCTTTTACCCATTGGGACCTATTCCATCAAGGTGGAAGTGGCCGGTTTCAAGACGGACACCCGGACGGGCATCGTCCTGAACGTCAACGATGACCTCAAGATCAATATAACTATGGAAGTTGGCGCCGTTACGGAAACCGTGGAAGTCAAAGAGACGGCGGCGGGCGTAGAGCTCGGCACGCCAGCCAGTTCCACCACCATCGAAGGCACCCAGGTACGCGAACTCGCCTTGGGCACGCGTAACTTTGAGCAACTGGTGAGCCTGATGCCCGGCGTCAGTAACCAGAGCGCAGCGGATGAGCTATTTGTGGGCGTCACCGCCGCTTCGGGCGCCACCTCCACCATCCCATATGCTGTAAACGGCATGCGCAACTCGGCCAGTAACTGGACCGTGGATGGCGCCGACAACGTGGACCGCGGCAGCAATCTCACCCTGGGCTCCTTTCCGAGCATCGATGCCACGGCCGAGTTCAAGGTGGAGCGCAGCTCGTATACCGCCGACACCGGCCGCGCCGGCGGGGCACAGATCAACGTCGTGACCCGCAGTGGAACCAGCCAGTACCACGGCAGCCTGTACGAATTCTTCCGCAATGACGCCCTGAATGCCAATAACTGGGCCAATAATGCGAACAAAGTAAACCTGATCGACAGCGCGAATCCCCTCAACAACTGCAGCACCAACTTCACTCCCACGTGTTACGCCAAGGGCACCGTGGTGCGCTGGAACGATTTCGGCGGCACGTTCGGCGGCCCGGTACCGCTAGGCCGTTACAACCACGGTCATGACAAGACTTTCTTCTTCTACTCCGAAGAAGCGCGGCGCATCATCAACTACACCACCTTCAATCCGACCCTGCCCAGCACCGCAATGCTGCAAGGCAATTTTATCCAGCCGATCTGCATCACGACCGTCACCAGCGCCGGCATCGTTTGCCCGGCGGGCGCGGCGTCCGTGACCCAGATCCCCGCCTCCTCCTTCAACCCCAACGCGGTGGCCTATATTAAGGACATCTTCAGCAAGCTGACGCTTCTGAGTGGCACCACCACTGCCGCTACTACGTCAGGCTTCTTCCCACAGCAAACTTTGCTCAACTTCCGCGAGGAGCTCGTGCGGATTGACCAGACCTTCAACCAGAAGTTGACGGTGTGGGGAAAATTCTCGAACGACACCATTCCGACCACGGAACCCGGTGGACTGTTCACGGGTGCGAACATCCCCAATTTGGCGATTACCCATACCAACGCGCCGGGCCGGGCTTATGTGATTCATGGAGTGAGCGCTTTCACGCCGACCTTGGTGAACGATGTCGGCTTCAACTTCACGCAGAGCGCCATTTTGTCTACGCCCGCGGGACTGTCGGCCAAAGCGAACAATCCCGACATCAATCCCCTGGAGCCGTTCCAGAACACGCAGGGCGTGATACCCACCGTCTCTTTTACGGGTGGATCGAGCATCATCGGATACGGACCCTACAACGACTACAACAAGAATTACGCCGTCTTCGACAAGCTCACCTGGAGCAAGGGCCGCCACACGTTTTCGTTCGGTTTTTCGACCAACCGGTACAACAAGACCGAAAACGCCGCCAGTGATCAGGGATCGTTTGGCTTCACGAATGTCGGCGCGCCCACCGGGACCACCAGCTTCCAACAGTCCTGGGCTAATTTCCTCTTGGGCAACGTGTCCACTTTTACCCAGCCCTCAAGGGATATCACTCCGAATGTCTTTTCCTGGCAGCATGAAGCTTACGCGCAGGACGATTTCAAGCTCACTCCGCGGCTCACGCTTTATATGGGTGTGCGCTGGAGCTATTTCGGCCAACCGACCGACGCCGGCGGGTTGATGACCAACTTCGATCCGGCGCTCTACAGCGCTGCCAATGCGCCCGCCATCAACTCCGCCAACGGCAACTACGTGACTCCCATTTCCCAGACCAACCCTCCCGTGAATGGCATTATCATCGGCGGCAAGGGTTCGCCCTTCGGCAGCAAGGTGGCGAATGACAGTTACAAGGATTTCGCTCCCCGCCTGGGCATCGCATGGGATCCGTTTGGCACTGGCCGGACCTCCATCCGGGCTGGCTACGGGCTCTATTACGACTCCGGACTGTTCGGAACCTACGAGCAGAACATCTTTGCCAATCCGCCTTTTGTGCAGAGCGTAAGCTATGCCAACGCGTCCTTCTCCAGCATCACTTCGGGTGCGCAAGGCGTCATCACTTCTCCGCTGGTTCTGCATGCCACCCAACTCCCCGCACTGGTCCCCTACGCGCAGCAGTGGAACCTCACCATTCAACACCAACTTACCAAGGACACTGTGATCGAGGTGGCCTACGTCGGTTCCAAGGGCACACACCTGCTCGGTATCGTAGATATCAACCAAGCCTATCCCGGGGTGGCTCTCGCGGCCGGCCTGCACGCCACCAACAGCACGGGCGCCAACGCTCCCGGAACGACCATCTTCACCACGGCAGACGATCCCCGCATCAATGCGGTCCGGCCGTTCCTGGGATATAACGCCATCAACGCCCTCGAGACGGCGTTCGATTCCAACTATAGCTCCCTACAGGTGAGTTTCCGGAAGAACCTGGGAGTCGCCGGTCTGGTGAATCTCGCCTACACTTATTCCAAGAACCTGACCGACAACGGGTCCGACCGTTCCAACGCCCCGCAGAACAGCTACAACTATCACGAAGGGGAGTATGGACCCTACCCCGGCGACCGCAAGCAGATTCTCTCAGTGAACTACGTGTACACCCTGCCGTTATACAAGAACGGCCATGGCGCGTTGGCTTACGTGGCGAAGGGGTGGGAAGTTTCCGGTATCCTCTCGGCCTACACTGGCGTGCCCTTGACCGTCACGACTTCGAGCGTCGATCCGGCCGGTCTGGGCCTCCTCGGCTCCAGTTCCGCAAGTTCGCGCCCGGACGAGGTCTGCGATCCGCGGGCGAATCAGCCGGCGAAATATGCCGGTTCGGCGCAGAGCAGCGCGGCGGGCCTGACCTGGTTTAACACCGCCTGCTTCCAGCCGGTGCCGCAGGGCGCGGTCCGGCCAGGCAATGCCGGCCGCGGAACCGTGCGCGGACCTGGATTCTTCAATCTGGATGCCTCTCTGCTGAAGAACTTCCAGATCTCGGAGCGGTTCAAGACGCAATTCCGCTTCGAGACACTGAACACACTCAATTGGGTGAATCCCAACGGATTTGCCAGCACCAACATCACCAGCACGGTGTTCGGACAGATCAGTGGCTTCCGCGCCCCGCGCCGCATACAGCTTGCCCTGAAGTTTATCTTCTAAGTAGCAGGGGCATTCTTGCCTGTGTTTGCTTGTTGTAGCACGGGCATTCTTGCCTGTGTTGGTTTCCTGAGGTGAGAGGTCATGAATGTGGGGCATGCTTTAGTTTGCTCAGTCCTGACAGACTGTTTGGGCAAGCTAAAGCATGCCCCACAACTGTTTTACTGCATCAACGTATAGTTCACATCGATCTGGGTGAGCACTTCCACCGGCTGCCCGTTCAACAGCGTAGTCTGATACTTCCACTGCTGCACCGCCTCTAACGCCGACGGCACCAGCAGCGGGTGCCCGCTGATCACTTCGAGCTTCTGAATCGAGCCATCCTTGCCAATGATCGCCGACAGCTTCACCACGCCCTGAATCCGGGCTGCCTTGGCATCCGGCGGATAGACCGGGTGGGGCTGGCTGATCAGCTTGGTCTGCTGCACCGATCCGCCGATCTTGATCCGCGAGGGCCCGGCCGGCATGGCTTCCGCCGTGTAATCCGGCGCCGTGATCTGAATCGTCGCCTCGCCCGCCGCCGACAGGATTTCCACCACCCTCAGGTGTTCATCGAATCCCTTCACCGCCTGCTCCACCTTCGCGATCAGATCCGCGGAGATGGTGTCGCCCTCGTGCACCGGCAGCGCGGACAGCAACTCACCACGCCCTTGGTCCGAAAGACCCAGAACGCGAATGTTCTTGACAGTTGACCCGTCCAGGCCGCGCATGGTCACGGCTGAGGGTCGCGCCGCCGGCGCCGCCTTTCCTTCCGTCAATTGGAACCCGATGGTCACCTGACGGACGGCTCCCGCCGCGCCATTGGCGAAATGCCACTGTAAAACCGAGTCGAGGGCAGCGCGCCGCAACTCGGTCGGTCCGCTGATCACCTTCGCATCGCTGACATTCCCGCTGCCGTCGAGCGTAGCGTCTAACACCACTGTTCCTTGTATGCCTGCCCTGCGAGCCGCCTCGGGATAAGCCACCGGCGCTCGGTGCATCAGCGTCGCCGCGCCAACATCCACCGTCACGCCCGGGGCGTCGTTTACCACCTGCGGCGCCGCGGCCAGCGGCAGAGTCTCCGTCACCAGCCAGCCCGCCGTCAGCAGAATCGCCAGCCCAATGGCCAGCCTGGAAATCAATCTCGTTTTAGACATGTGAACCTCCTTGAAAATCGAAACTACCCGCTGTTTGAGGTGCCGCCGTCGCAGGAACAGAGGGGCGGGCGCCAAGTCCATCTGAAGCCCCGCCCCCGCGATTTCCAGCAACGCATCCACGTACTCTTCGCGCGCCTGGGTCCGCGCGACCACTTCACGATCCACCGCCTGCTCCCGCGCGAGCTGAATCTCACTCAGAACCCACCAGATCGCCGGATGGAACCAGAAGATCGCGCGCACTACTTCTTCGACCACCATCACGATCCAGTCACTCCGCTCGACATGCAGGAATTCGTGGCACAGGATGGCCTGCTGCCTGCCTGGATCCATCTCCGGAAAGCCCGCCGGCAGCAGGACCACGGGATTCCGGAAACCGAAAGTCACCGGACTCGAGATCTCATCCGACAGGAACGTCGGGCAACTCCCCGACTGCTCGATCGGGCGTGCGTTGCGCCGGAAGCGGCCCAGGCGCCGGAAGCCCACCGCCAGCCAACCCAACCGGATGAGGACGCCCGCTGCCAGCAGACCCAGCCCCAGTTGACGCCATGGCAAAGTTGGCCCACTTCCCGGCCCCAGGCGCTCGACCACCACCACCGAGGTCGAGACTTCGAGGTTGGTGTCGGCCACGACGTGCCTCCACGGCTGAACCAGCGGAAGGAGCAGGCACACCGCCACCAGGACCTGCAGGTAAATCAGCCTGGCCCCCGGCAAGCGAAACCGCAGCATCGCCGGCACGAAGGCCGCCAGCCCCACCAGCAGCCCGATCTGCAGGCTGTAAGTCAACAAGTTATTCCAGATGAGAGCGCTGCTCATAAGTTCCTCCGCCCGTACGGTATGCTTTAGCTTGCCCCGTGCTTGCTTAGCGTGCCCTACGTAGAGGTTGGCAAGCTAAAGCATACCGTACGACTCACTCCGACAACGTGAAGTTCACCGAAATCTCAGTCTTCACTTCCACCGGACTGCCGTTCAACAGTGTAGGCTGGTAGACCCATTGTTTGACCGCCTCAAGCGCCGCCGGCACCAGCAG
>PMTT01000670.1:19079-19855 GCA_003167275.1 Bryobacterales bacterium
TTCATTAACTGTCGTATTGGAGGACGGAGCATTCGGAGCGCTGATGGTGACGTCTGCCTCGCTGCCAGTCGCCAACCGCGTGCCATCCCACTGCAAAGTAGTTGACCGGACACCGATTATCAGGTGTTCATCGAACGCCCCGACCGCCGCCCCAAGAGCGACATTCCACCCGCTGGGGAGCGTATCTCCCTCGTGGAACGGCAGCTTCGACAACAACTCATCCCGCATCGGATCCGAGAGACCAACCACTGTGATGCTCTTGAGCTTTTGCGTGCCGGTGGGGGGAGTGCTCCGCAACTGTCCCACATACTGTTCCACATTCGGCTGTTGTGCCCGCGCCTCCGCCACCTTCGCCCGCAGTTCCGCGCTGATCTGTTTTTCGGGAGGCGCCGGACGGGCTTCGGGCAACTGGAAGGCGATGCTCACGGTCCGCGAGGACCCTGCCGCCGCGCCCTTGAAATGCCACTGCAGAACCGATTGCAACGCGGCCTTCCGCAACTCGTCGGGCCCGCTCAACACCCGCGCATCGCTGACGTTGCCGCTGCCATCGAGAGTCGCCTCTACCGTCACGGTTCCCTGTATGCCCTTCTTCTGCGCAGACTCCGGATAGTGTACCGGCGCGCGATGCAGAAGCACCGCCGCGCCAACATCCACCGTCACTCCGGCACTGTCGTTCACCACCTGCGGCGCGGCCGCCAGCGGAAGACTGCTGGTCACGATCCAGCACGCCGCGGCTAGTATCGCCACACCCATGGCGAGCCTGGAAATCAATCTCG
>PMTT01000105.1 GCA_003167275.1 Bryobacterales bacterium
TCCTCATCGTCCACTACCACCAGAATGCGCCCGGCGCGAATCTCTTCAATCGCTTCCGGGACCGGCACAAAAGGCATAATCCATTGTATCTGTTGCCGCAAATGTCCGACTCCGGGCGCGCCCTACGTTAAGATGGGATTTCCGAGGCGAAACCGCCAACCGCAATGTCGCGATTTCTCACATCCTTGCCGGAGCTGACCCTAAGAGGGCTCGTCGATATCCTGGTGGTCGCCTTCCTGGTGTATCAGGCCCTGATGGTGGTGCGTGGGACGCGCGCCGGCCATATCCTGATCGGCATCCTCATCCTGGTCCTGCTCTACGCCACCGCGCTGTGGACCGGCCTGGAAGCGCTGCGGTCGGTACTGGCTTTCATCGTTCCCTATCTCGGCCTCGCGGTGATCGTGCTGTTTCAATCGGAGATCCGCCGCACCCTGGCGCGCCTGGGGCGCAAACGCTGGTGGGGTATCGGCGGAGGATTCCGCGCCCCGGAATCTGCCAGCGAGATCCTGCTGGCGGTCGAGGTGCTAGCGGCCCAGAAGATTGGCGCATTGATCGTGCTGGAGCGCGATATCGGGTTGCGAACCTTCATCGAAAGCGGTGTCCGGCTGGAATCCCTCATCTCGCGCGACCTGCTGATCTCGATTTTTCAGCCCGGGCTTCCGCTCCACGATGGCGCTGTGATCGTGCAGAAGGATCGCATCGCCGCGGCGGCCTGCTTCCTGCCGCTGACCACCAACCCGCAACTCTCCAGCAAACTCGGCACCCGTCACCGCGCCGCCATCGGAATCACCGAGGAAACGGATTGCCTGTCCCTGGTGGTTTCCGAAGAGACCGGACGCATTTCGGTAGCGTCCTTCGGAGAATTGATTCAGGGGCTCTCCGTGCCCGAGACGATCGAGCGCATCAACCGCCATTTCGAGGTCAATCGGCCTTCGCCGATGAATATCGACGAGTTTGCGGCGGACATTCCGCTGGCCCACGCCAGTATTCCGGCGCCGGGCGACGACCGTGCCACTGACCGGGTGAAGCAGTCATGAGCAAACTCTTAAAGGGGTTGCGCAGTCTGCTATTCGAGAACTTCGGATGGAAGATGCTGTCGCTGGCCATCGCGGTGGTTGTGTGGGCTTTGGTGGCCAGCGAGCCCGAACTCGGGACACTGGCGACGGTCCCGCTGGAATACAGGAACCTGCCTGAAGATCTGGAAATCAGCTCTGAACCGGTCAGCCAGATCGTGTTGGAGCTGCGCGGACCATCCGGTGAGTTGCGCGGCTTCGGAGAGGGTGTCATACACCCCGCCGTAATCCTCGATATGTCGGGATTGCAGCCCGGAATCCACACTTTTCCGATTATCGACCGGAATGTGAAGCTGCCTCGCGGGGTGCACCTGGTTCGCGCCAATCCGTCGGAGGCGCGCTTCGAATTCGACCGCCGCCTGATGCGGAGCGTTCCCGTGCGGGCGCGCCTGATTGGCCAGGGGCAGGACGGATACGTGGTGGAAACCCTGGGTGTTGAACCGCGGGAGCTGCAGATCGAAGGGCCCGCGAAAAAGGTGTCCCGCATCCCGGAGGTGTTCACCGACCCGGTGGATGTCTCGTCGGTAGTGGGATCGTCCGAGTTCCGGGTGAATGCATTTGTGGAGGACCCCTACGTGCGTTTCCGGTCTGCTCCACAGGTAGTGGTCACTGTGACGATGAAGAAGAGGTAGTCGGCGCGGAACGGGGACAGACAGCACTGTCCACGGGGCCCAAAGACGGGGCCTTGGGACAGTGTAGTCTGTCCCCGTTCCGCGCTCAATCAAAGTTAAGCTCGATCAAAGGAGACTGAGTGGGTAAAGAGTTATTCGGTACGGACGGCATTCGCGGCGTAGCGGGGGAGTACCCGCTGGATCCAGCGACGATCTACGCTTTCGGCGTGGCCTTAGGGCACGATATCACCAAGGGCCAATCCAGCCCCGAAGTCCTGATTGGCGCCGACACGCGCGAGTCCGGACCCTGGATCGCGGAACTCGTCGCCGGCGGTCTGGAGAGCTGCGGCGCGCGCGTGTGCTATGCGGGGGTGATCACCACGCCCGGGGTCGCCTGGCTGACACGCACCGGGCCGTTTCAGGCCGGTGTCATGATCTCCGCGTCGCACAATCCGTACCGCGATAACGGCATCAAAGTCTTCAGCCACAGCGGCTTCAAACTGCCCGATGACGAAGAGCACGACATCGAACAAGATATCTTCCGGGTGGCACAGGAATCCCGCGAGGTGTGTGCGCGACCGCTGTCCGTGGATACGGGCCTGGACCGCCAATATCTGGAGTTCCTCATCTCCACCGTTGCGGTACGTTTTGAGGGCATGCGGCTGGTCGTCGATTGCGGCAACGGCGCTTCCTATAAACTGGCCCCCGAATTGTTCAGCAGGCTCGGTGCGAACGTTACCACCCTTTCGGCGGCGCCGGACGGGCGCAACATCAACCTGAACTGCGGCGCGCTGCACCTGGGACAGTTGCGCGAGGCGGTGCTGGCGGACCGCGCGGATTTCGGCGTGGCATTCGACGGAGATGCCGACCGCGCCATCTTCGTCGCC
>PMTT01000469.1 GCA_003167275.1 Bryobacterales bacterium
TGCGCCGGAAAGTAGCTAGCCTATGGGACCCAACCGATGGCCGGTTGCTCCGCACTCTGTCTGGTGAACCTAGCATCGTCTTCAGCATCGCGTTCGATCCGTGGAGCGGCATGCTGGCCAGTGTAGGCCTGCGCCGGGAGGTTAACGTTTGGGACGCCGTATCGGGTCTGCTCACGCGCAGGCTCGAAGGTCACACGGACGTCGTGAGCCGCGTTGGATACTCAATGGCACATCGACTGCTCGCCACAAAGGGACTCGACGATACGATTCGCGTCTGGAGCGCGGATGGGGGAGCCTGCGTGGCTGTGATTCCGGAGCCGGCTTCCAGATGCGTTAATCCGGGGCTCGCATTCCATCCTACCTTGCCCTTACTCGCAACGGCTGGTTCCGATCCGCGAACGCCAGAAGGACTTCGTGCTGGTGTCGTCCACATCTGGGAACTCGACCCCGCCATCCTGCTCGGTCAAACCGCGCCCGCGGTCACCTACACCAGCGCCAAGATCGTCCTGGTGGGCGATTCGGGCGTGGGCAAGACCGGCCTCGGTTGGCGCCTGGCCCACGGCGCCTTCAAGGAACACGCCTCGACGCACGGCCAGCGATTCTGGCTGCTCCCCCAGCTCGGAAAAACACGGGCCGACGGCGCCGAGTGCGAGGCCATCTTGTGGGACCTGGCCGGACAGGCAGACTACCGGCTGATCCACGCATTGTTTCTCGACGATGCGGACTTGGCTCTGGTGCTCTTCGATCCGACTCACCACGACGACCCGCTGCACGGCGTCGAGTTTTGGCTCAAGCAACTGAAGGCTGGCCGCGCGATTGCGGACGGCCCGGAGGCGTGCCCAGCGATTTTAGTGGCCGCACGGGCGGACCGCGGGACCGCTCGTCTCACCACCGAAGAGATCGAGGCGTTCTGCCGGCACCGGGGCCTGGGCGGTTACCTGTCGACGAGCGCTCTCAGCGGCGAGGGTATCGACGAACTGATCGGGCGCGTGCAGGCGCTGATTCCCTGGGAGCAGAAGCCCGCGACGGTCACCACGGAAACGTTCAAACGAATCAAGGACCACGTCCTGGAGTTGAAAGAAAGCAGTCGGCGCGGAAAGGTGATTCTCACCTCAGCGGAATTGCGTGACCTTCTCCAGGAGACGGACCGCGAGTGGAAATTCACCGATGCCGAGATGCTGACGGCCACCGGGCATCTCGCCAACCACGGCTATGTGACGAAGCTGAAAACGTCGCAGGGAGAGTTGCGGATCTTGCTCGCGCCCGAACTGCTAAACAACTTGGCGGCGTCTTTCGTCTTGGAAGCGCGGCGGCAGCAGAAGGGTCTCGGCTCCATCGAGGAACGGCGTCTCTTGGCGGGCGAATACGCGTTTCCGGAATTGGCAAAGCTCCTTCCTGACGAGCGCGACGTTCTCCTGGATTCGGCGCGGCTCTCTTCCTGGAGCACAACGTCTGCTTTCGCGAAACCGACCCGCTCAACTCCCAGACGTACCTCGTTTTTCCGGAGCTCATCAACCTGAAGAGGCCCGCCATGGAGGATGAGGAGCCGCTCGAAGACTCAGTAGCCTACACGGTCACTGGGCAGTTGAGAACGTGTACGCTTCGCTGGTGGTGCTTCTCGGCTACACACACACGTTTACGCGCACCAGCCAATGGAAGAACCAGGCCCGATACGAAGTGGGGAATCGCCTGGTGTGCGGCTTCCGCCAGGAAGGCGAGCGGGAGGGCGAACTCCAGTTCGTTCTCCATTACGGCAGGACGGTGGGCGCGCCCATCCGGACGCTTTTCCAGGGCCTGTTTGAGAGCTTCCTGGCCCGCCGGAACCTCACTGTGCAGCGCTACGAACCGGTGTTCTGTTCCCAGGACCACCAGTTGAACCGCGCGGTGGTGCGTGACCGCGTGTCTGCCGGAGCGGCTTTCGCCTTCTGCGCGTAGTGCGGCGACAAGGTCAATCTGCCCAAGGTAGACCGCCCGATCCAACTCACCCGCAGGCAGGCCGCCGACGTGGACGCTCAACGCCGGGTGGCAGATCGACGATCGCGTTTCGAGCAGGTGGTGTTCCGCTGGAATTCCTACATTACGGAACAGAAGATCGCTCCACCGGAGTGCTTCATCAGCTACGCGTGGGGCAACCCGGAGCACGAACGCTGGGTGGAGCACAGTCTGGCAACGGATTTGCTAAAAGCCGGGATCACTGTGGTGCTGGATCGATGGGAGAACCGCCGAATCGGCGCCAGCATTCCCCGGTTCATCGAGCGGGCGGGCGAGTGCGACCGCATCCTTGTGGTCGGCACGCCTCTCTATTGGACGAAGTATCAGAATAAGGACCCAATGCTCCCGTACGTGACGGCCGCTGAAGGCGACCTGATCGGCAACCGCCTGATGGGAACCGAGGCAGGCAAGGAAGCTGTCCTGCCGTTGCTGCTGGAAGGCACCGACAAGACCGCCTTCCCGACGATGCTCCACGGCCGCGTCTATGCGGACTTCCGGCAGATCGAGCAGTACTTCGACACGATGTTCGAGCTGATCCTGAGCCTCTACCAAATCCCGTCCCGGCACCCCGTGGCAGAGGACCTGCGTCGTTCGCTGCAATCCACCATCCAGAACCCCGGTGACAGAATCTCGATCTAAATTTCCTCAATCATTACAACCGCTTCCAGGTCTGAAGGCCCGAATACCCCATGTTCGCGTGCTATGCCGGAATTAGAGGATGCCATGCAGAATCCCAAGCAAATTCGCCGTTCCGTTCCCGACATCGCTGCCAGTGGAGTCGCGTCCCGACCCCGCGTCCCCAGCCGGAATCCGGGAGGCGCATCTTGCCCAAAAAAATCTCCAGATGCGCCTCCCAATTTCGAGCTTTCGCCGTAAGCTATTGGAAAAGAATGACTTCGATAGGCTGGAATAATTTAGTTGGCCTGTTCGACGACATGCGTCATGGCGCCCTGCAAGGTCTCGGCTATGACATTCCAGGTTGCCATCTCAAAAACCACGCCACCTTTCGCTGCGCCAAGGATTGGAGGTCGCAAACTGCGACTTCCAAATGTCGATCAATTCTTCTCGGGGCTGCGGTGCACGAAGACTGGTTTAGGGCGCGGCTCTCGGCGCTACAGCTTGTCGCGGGCCGGCAAAATCACCGACGGCAAGACCGCCGGCGCTCCTTAGCAGATCGCCTGCCATTTTGCTAACTACCTGAAAACCCCGTAGTCTAACGGACAGCAGGATGGAACTGACCGATGCAGTGTTCGTCACCAAAGCGCGTTCGGGTGATACCGACGCCTACCGCGTATTGGTGGAGCGCCACGGCCGGGCTCTCTTCCGATTGGCTTTTCGTATGACTGGGAATGAACAAGACGCCGAAGATGTGGTGCAGGAAAGCTTCCTACGGGCTTACCGCCAACTCGGCAAATTCGATGAACGCGCGAGTTTCGGGACGTGGCTTTACCGCATCGCCACCAACTACTCGCTGGACCTGGTGCGCTCCCGCAAACGGAGGTCGGCCAACCTGGCGCCTTCCGATCCGGAAATGGACGATCCCATTCTCTCGCTCCCCACGGGCGATCCCAACCCGGAGCGCATGACGCTGAGCAGCGAGGTCCGGGAACGCGTCGCCGAGGCCATGAAGGACCTGAGCGCCACCGAACGGACCGCCTTCGTCCTGCGGCATTTTGAAGGCATGTGTATCGAGGAAGTCAGCCGCGTCCTCGATTGTCAACCCGGGGCGGCCAAGCACAGCGTGTTCCGTGCAGTACAGAAATTGAGAAGGGCGCTGGAGCCCTTAGTGAGTCCGGCCAGATGAATCACCTGAGTGAAGAACAACTGATTTTGCATTA
>PMTT01000851.1 GCA_003167275.1 Bryobacterales bacterium
ATCCTTTTTCGCGGGAGCAGCTTCGAAAACTGGACGCGCTCCCCCTGTTGCTGCGAGCCGGCCTGGTGCTGACCGCCGGCATCACCGAGGAGTTCATGTACCGCGGTTTTGCGCTGGAAGAACTCGCTTCCCTGATTGGCAAGCGCCGGCTGGCCGCGCTGGTGTCTGCAGTGTGCTTCACGGCTGTCCACGCCATACGCGTCGGACTGTCGCCGGAGCTCCTGATGGTGGGCGGCGCAGGAGCCACTCTCACCATCCTGTATCTCTGGCGCCGCAATCTGCCAGTGTGTATGTTGATGCACGCAATCGTGGACGGCATCGGCATTATCGTCGTCCCGGCAGTGTATCGAGCGCACGGGGGGTAAAGTAACATTATGAGCGCCCTCGACGGGCAATCCCGCAAAACCGTGCAGTTCGCGCTGCCCATCTGGATCGCTGCCACTCTCGTGCAGGCTGCGGTCCTGGCGGCCCAGGAGCGGCTCTACCTCCCGTTTGCTCTGGCGGGCGCGGCCATCTACTACGGGCTGCTCGGAGTTCTCGCCATCCCAGTGTGGAAAATCTGCGAATCGCTCCGCAACCGGTCGTATGGCCTCCCACGCGTCATCGCGATTCACCTGCTCTTGGGACTGGCCGTGGTGACCGTCTGGGACGGTGCCTACCTGGGCACACTCTACCTTTGCGCCGGGGGGAACCCGGACCTGCGTCTTCGGGACACCGGCCTTTGGCAGCTCCTGGGGAACATCACCACCTATGCGGTCATGGTCGCGGGCATCATCGCGGTCCAGACCTCCCGCCGGCTGCAAATGCAGATCCGCCGTGAGTCGGAGCTGCGGATTCTGGTGCGCGATGCCGAGATCCGCGCGCTCAAGCTGTTGATCCGGCCGCATTTCTTCTTCAATGCCATGAACGCCATCTATTCCCTCATCGAGACCCGGCCGCGGGAAGCGCAGGAAATGGTCGATCTCCTGGCCCAGTTGATGCGCCAGACCCTGGAAGCCGCGGAGGAGAATCTGGTCTCTCTGGACTGTGAATTGGAAACCGTTAAGACCTATCTGCGCATTGAGAAAGTGCGTCTGGGTGACCGGCTGACCTTCCGGATGGAACCGAACGGCATCGCTCCCGATTCGGCCGTCCCTCCGTTCCTGCTACAGCCTCTCGTGGAGAACGCCATCAAGCATGGCATTGCTCCGAAGCCCGGACCCGGCGCGGTGGATGTCTTGATCCGAACACGGGCCGGCCACTTGGAGTTCACCGTTCGCGACACCGGCCCCGGCTGCCCGCAACCGCCTCCCACGGACGAGCGGGAAAGCCATGGGCTCTCCATGATCCGGCGGCGCCTGGAAAACCTGTACGGTGAGGACTTCTCCATCGTTCAGCGAAATCTGGACCCCAGCGGGTTCGAGGTCTCCATTCGCATCCCGCAGCAGAAGCTCGACTCCGCGGTGGCCGTCGACCATGCCTGAAGCTTCCTTGAAAACCCTGATCGTGGATGACGAGCTTCCCGCCCGCGAGTTGATGCAGGTCCACGCCGCGCGGCGCCCGGAACTCCGTGTGCTCGGCGAAGCCCAGGATGGCCCCGCGGCGGTGGAGGCGATTCGGCGTCTGGCTCCGGACCTGGTCCTGCTCGATGTGGAGATGCCTGCCCTGGACGGTTTCGCGGTTCTCGATGAAGTGGACCGCCAGGGACTGCCTTTGCCGCGCGTGATCTACGTCACGGCATTCGACCGGTACGCCGTCCGNNCGTTTCAACCAGGCTATCGACCGCTGCCTGGACGCCTGCTCCCCCTCCTCGGGGCGTGAGAAAGACATCCGCCGGCTGTTGGAAGACGTGCTACACCTCCCGCCGCAAAGGCTCCTGGTGAAGGACCGCGGACGGATCGTCCCCATCCCCGTCTCTTCCATCGACTGGCTGGAGGCCGAAGGCGACTACATCCGCATCCATGTGGGGCGGCAGACCCACCTGATCGAGAAGACCTTCACGAGAATGGAGGAACTGCTGGCCCCTCGCGGCTTCGCCCGCATCCATCGCAGCGCGATGATCAACCTGGACCGCATCGCCGAGTTACACCCCGAAGGCAGTGGCCGCCTGCGTCTTCTGTTGCGCGATGGCACCCAGCTCATCGTCAGCCGCAGCTACTCCGCGAGGTTCCGCGAAGGCCTGCTCTGAAACGCCGCGAGCCAGCCGTCGACCGCACGGGCGCCACAGCCCCGGTGCGCCTGGATCTATCATAATGATTGGACGAGATGCGAGAGCGGCGTTCCGAACCCCGTTACATGTGCTCCGAGCTGGTGACAATCGTCACGCCCGGAGCGGCCGGCCCTGCGGCGGAGGCAGTTGCGAACCTCGAAGACATTTCGCCATCCGGAGCCTGCCTTCAGTTGGAAGAAGCGATTCAAGTCGGGACGGACATCGAGATCGTCTGTTCGCAATGCCGCCTGAAGGGCAAGGTGCGCTACTGCCGGTTCGTCGAGATCGGGTACGACGTGGGAGTAGCGCTCGACCCACACGCCGCCTGGGATCGCCAGCAGTTCAAGCCGGACCACCTGCTGGACGTCCCAGTCAAGTGATCGCGCCCGTTCTCCCACCCCGCGCACCCGGCCCAAGTTACCTCTGCTACCTCGGCGCTCTCGGGTTTTGACTTTGACTTTTCTTTCTCTCGGCGTCTCTGCGTCTCGGCGGTAAATTCCGTGTTTCCCGATGCGTTACTGCCCTCCCCCCGAACGCCGTCCGCCTCTCCCGCCTGTCGGAGCGGCTTGCACTCCGGCACTCAGGTGGTCATAATTCAGCATGGCGTTGAAGAGCAGGAAGTAGCTGCCCTGCGTCTCGTTGCGCCACATGGGATTGTTGGCGAATAGCAGCACGTGGCCCTTGCCGCGCGGCACATCCACCACTGCCGGGGAATTGGCCAGGGGACGGCCGCCTGCCAGCATGCCGGAAACGAACAGCTCGCTTTCAGGGGCGAAACGAACTACCACGCGAGGCCGCATCTCAGGCGGCACCGGAGCTGCGCCCCGTCCGCCGCCGCCACCACCGCCCGCATCGCCAATCGGGATATCCTCGCCGCCGGCCTGGGCCTGTCCTCCCCGCGCGGGTGGAGACGCCATCTGCAACGGACGCCCTTGTGGAATATCCTGCTCATCGGGACCACCCCGGCCGCTCGGCCGATTCGAGAAGGGAGCCGCGCCCTCCTCACCGGCCGCCGCTCCACCGCGTCCACCACGCCCGCCGCCACCGCCGCGTCCACCACGCCCGCCGCCACCGCCGCGTCCGCCACCACCACCACCGCCGCGTCCACCGCCGCCGCCGGCAGCCACCTGGAAGATGGGGTTCTGGTTGTAGTATACCGCCAGCTTGTCGCCATACCCGTAGGCGATGGGGCTGCGCTTATCGGCGATAGTCGCTCCCAGCACCGTGCCGCGGGCATGCAGATCCGGTGCGCTGGTAATCGAGACGCCGTCAATGATCCCATAATCGATCGGGATCGAGGCGTTTCCCGTGATGGTGATGAACAGGCCGCCGCCATCGATGAACTTCGTCACGTTCAGAATGCCCTGCAAGTCCATACCGCCGCGGGTGTCGTCGGTTTGGTCCGGCGAGTCGCCGATGTTGGGAGTGAGCGCGGACTTCTTCCACGGGATAGGCTCGCCCCGCATGGGCGCGCCGTTCACGATGCGCTGCGCCGTCCCGCCCACGGGCGCGAACAGGATCACGTCATACTTCGACCGCAGATCGGTAATCTCCTTCAGCTTCTGATCGGAGATGTAGTCGTAGGGGATGTGTGTCTGGTCGAAGGCGATGCGATACCAGCCCTCATTCTGGGTGTTCGTCCAGGTATGCACCAGGGCGATCCGCGGCGCAGCCAACTCATGCATGGGGACGGTGGGAAGCGCCGAGGCCGCGACAGCCGTAATCCCCGTCGCCGATGCGGCGGCCTCCAGGCGGCTCCGCAAGTCGCTGGGATTCCCGTCGCTCTTGATGACGAAGGAGCCGGCGTTGAAAGCGCGGTCGCCGTCCTTAAAGGACTCCTCCGCGGCGAACATCTTGATGTCCTTCAGGCGGAAGCGGAAGGTGGCCAGCGTGTGATCGGCGTTGTGGTTGATCAGGTACGCCACTGTTCCCTGCCCCGTGACCTTGCCCTGCGGCTTGGCATCCTCCGTGAGCATGGTCATGGGCGTCTGCAGGATATCGCCCTTCGTCACGCGAACGGTGGTGACGTTGTGCATGGGGCCCATAGTCCAGCCGGTGTCGTCGTAGGGCGGCGGGTCGTTGATGTTGTAGAACTGTGTGTCGAGCAGCATGTCGGCCATGCGGCTGTAAGGTTGATCCATGCGGATCACGTAGCTGCCGGCCGGGAACTTCTGTTTCTTGCCCTCGGGGTTGATGGCCACCTCGGTATCGGCGTTCAGTCGGTTGGCCTCCACGCCCTGCAGGCGGAGCAGGTTGACCACCTCGGCGG
Organism: Bryobacterales bacterium; assembly: GCA_003167275.1. GTDB lineage: Bacteria > Acidobacteriota > Terriglobia > Bryobacterales > Bryobacteraceae > JAIQFL01. The sequence goes on from PMTT01000851.1 coordinate 4,458, forward strand.
CCTGCCCGGGGCGAGGATCGTCGGCCGGCAGCACCCAGGCCGAGGGTCCTTCATTCTTGGCCTTGTCCACACTCCGCTTGCTCTTCAGGTAGAAGTTGCCGAGATACTCCTTGCGGTTGTTGGCGACATTGTTCATGGCGAACAGGATGCCGCTCTCCTGCAGGTTGATGTTGTTGCGGATGGACCAGTTCACGCGGGGCAGCGGCGGGTTGGGGCGGAACCAGGTGCGGCTGGTGCTGTTCGCAGGCACGGTGCGCTCGCCCGTATCGGCGCCGCCTCCGCCGAAGGTCTCGTAGAAGCGCCCGATGGAGTTGTGCCCGTTGGCGATGTAGAACATGTAGTTGGGCGCCCATCCATCGTAATAGCCGTGCGTCCAGACGCCCGGAACGCCGCGCTTGGTCATCTCCTCGATATCCACGTAGGCCATCTTCTGCCACTCGTCGATCACCAGCGGATCGAGCCAGGCGTTGTAGGGGCCCATGCCCGTGGATACATACAGAAACGGCTGGGATTCGTGCAGATCGTGCAGGACGGTGGGGTGGTATTGGAGAAACGCGCCCATCATGTTGCGGGTCAGCGCCAGCGCCATGCCAATGCCATCGCGGTTGTTGTCATGCGCCACGTACTTGCCCCAATAGATCAGACCGGGCGCCGGCTTGCCGGGGTTCTCCTTGCGGTAGTTGTAGACGTCCACCTCGTTGTCGCGGCCGTCCGTTTCCGTGACGGGGGTGATGAGGACAATCGAATTCTTGCGGATGTTGCGGATCAGNNGGGAGCCCTTCGGCGATCAACTGGTCGGCCTCGGCCTGGGGCGTCTTGCGCGGGTCGGCGAGTTTGGCGGTGATCTCCTTGTAGTGGTCCAGCTTCGCGATGTTGGCCTCGTCGGAAACGGCCACCAGGATCATTTCACGGCCTTCCTCGGAGCGACCGATCGAGAACACCTTGACGCGCTTAGAAGCCTTCTCCAGCTCGCGCATGTAGCGGTTTATGTCTTTGGTGTAGGTAAGCTTGTTGGGGGTGCCGATCGCGTAGCCCAGGATCTTCTCAGGCGTGGGCACGGTATCGGAGGCGGGCAGGTGATCGACTAACTCCGTCAGGAAGAAGGGCTCGGTGGTGTACTGCTTGATCTTAGCCGAGTAGGCTTCGTCGTTCTTCTGCGGCGCTGGGGTTGCCGGAGCGGGAGTTGCCGGCGGGTTCTTGGCTGCTTTCTGGGCGGCGGCGGTGAGCGCCAGGGCGAAAAGGAGGCAAAACGCTGTTTTTCGCATGATCCGAACATCATAACAGGGGCCGGGGGACGCGTTTGCGTCAGATGCGGGCTCGCCGGCTTGCCCCAAGCACCCTAATCGGGTCTGTTTCACGTGAAACAAGGATGTAAATCGGGTTACAACTGCCTCAGTGGGGCGGACCCCCTGGTCCGCGGCCGACGCCCCCGTCGGCCTGGTGGCTGCGTGCCGGATTCCGATTCAAGGGGCGACAGCGGG
>PMTT01000775.1:0-410 GCA_003167275.1 Bryobacterales bacterium
GCCAGATCGAGGCCGAGGGTGACTTCGTTGAAGTTGTGGATGCGCTCTTCGGGGGGTTGGTGCGGCATCGGCGAGCGTTCCGGCGGAATGGTGCGAAGGTTCTTGGGGATGCGCGGACCGGGCGCCCCCTCAATGGGCTCCGGTATTTCGCAGGTCGAGACCAGTTTCGGTCCGTTCCCGTTGCTGCTCCGCAGGCTGGCGAGCTTGACCGATTCCGTCCGGAAGCGTTCCAGAGCGGCCTTCTCCTCGCGCTCGAAGCGCTTCTGCCGCAGGGACAGCTCGTCGAAGGCCACGAGGTGGCCGTCGAAATCGGCGCCGTCCACGCAGGCGAACTTCATCTTGCCGCCCACGGTCACGCGGCACGACCCGCACATGCCGGTGCCATCGACCATGATGGAGTTCAGGCTGAC
>PMTT01000775.1:420-6446 GCA_003167275.1 Bryobacterales bacterium
GTGGCGACGATCAGGTCGTCGCTGCACTCGCGGAACTGGTCTTCCCAGAAGACCAGGTCTTTGGTGCGAAAGCCGATGATCGAGACCGTGCGGTTGCCGCGGTTCTTGTACTCGCGCAATTGCGGGTAGATAGGAGCGACGCCCAGTCCGCCTCCCACCAGCACCACGGTGCCGTCGAGCTTCTGGATGTGACTCGGCAGTCCCAGCGGCCCGATGAAATCCAGAATGGCGTCGCCTTCGCGGAGCGCCATCATTTCCAAGGTAGTCTTGCCGACGGCCTGAATGACGACGGTCACGGTGCCGCGGTCCACGTTGAAATCTGCAACAGTGAGCGGAATTCGTTCCCCATGCTCGTCGATGCGAGCCATGACAAAGTGTCCGGGACGCGCCGCCCGCGCCACATCCGGCGCGTTCACGTCCCAGAGGAAGGTCACTGGACCAAATTGTTTCCTACGAGTGATGAGAAACACCACACCCCCTCGAAAACTTATGATAACAGATTTTCAGGTAAACAAGTCCTTTTCAGTTGAAATATGGGACCGTTATGGGATGGTTTGGGGAAATTGACGGAACGCCCCCCGGGACGGGCTGGGGTGAAGGTTGACGAAACGAACTCCCCGGACGGGCTGGGGTGAAGGTTGACGAAACGAACTCCCCGGANNGGGGGACGTTGACGAAACGAACTGTCTCTGGCGGGGATAGGTTGGGGAGGAATTGACGGAACGAACCCAATTTGGAGGAGTGAGGGCCGGGGGACCTAAGGAACCTGGAGAGAGAATACGAAACAAACCCAATTTTTGGGTTAGGTGGCCGATAACAAATGGCTTGTGGCACGTATGACGAGTTCCGATCCGGCCGGCTGGAGCTCGAAAAGAAGGGTGTGAAGGACGTACTTTGCCTGGCAAGAAGGTTTACGGAACGGACCCAATTTCGTGGTGGGTGCGGAACGAAGCCAATCTCTGGAAACGAGTGGGCCGGTGACGGCGGGCGCGGGGCGCGCGAGCGCGCGGTCGTGGGTCGCCTGTCCCATCCTGGCGCCAGGCGGCGGATTCTGAATATGTGGGTAGAGTTTGCCCTCACAACCGCACGGTAACAGGTGAGCATGCGCGGTTCTCGGCCTTGGAGCGATAAACGACTGATAGGACAGGGGAATAAATAGTTGAAGGTGCTGCGACCGGCTATTTCGGCCGGCGGGCCTCGTTAGTCCTTTGAGCCGGTCCGTGGTGGGTGAGGTGGTGAGCCGCGTTTCATCCTCGAATGCCCCGATAGACACTGCCGCGCGGGCCAATGGCAAACACGCGGATGACCCGTCGCTTTTCGTCAACCCGGTAGACGATGCGGTAGGCATCCGCGCCGAACCGCACCCGGTACGCGTCCTTATACCGTCGCATTTTGAGAGAACCGGGCGGCAGGGGATCGGACAGCAGGTCGTCGATCACTTCCCGCGCCTCCTGGATGAGGGAGCGATTCCCGAGCTTGCCCAAGTCGCGTTCGGCTTCGGCTTCCAATATGATCTGCCAGTCACCGGAGGCCATACCGCTTTTTCACGTCTTCCCAGGGGACATACTTTGGGCGTTTGGATCTCTTCCGCAGGATCGCACTGTCGATTTTGTCCTGCTCCTTTTCGGAAACATACTGCGGTTTGCCGCTGTCCTTGAGGGCTGATATGACGGCCGGTTCCACGTTAAGCCGCGTATTGGGCGGCAAGGCTTCCAATAGTTGTATCAGTTTACGGGCCGTCATTCCGCAGGCTCCTTTCTGCCATCTCGTCTTTCCTATTTGCCGCGCATTTTGCCGAAGTGGGGTCTTCCGGGCGTTCCGATGCCCAAGCGAGGCGAACCCGATAGCAGCCAACCCATTCACATGTTTACATCATACGCTGTGGAACAGATGGAATAGAAGGACCATTGAGAAAAGCTCTGTTTGAGTGGCGTGCGTACATCCATTGGGCTCGCTCATGCGACAGCCTCGATTTGCCTCTCGTGCTTGTGGCTATCGATTTGGCCCGTGACGGCGGCGGAAATTCGATTGGCTCTCTGTGCCAGGAGCCAATCGCTACGGGCGTGGGCTTTACGAGCATTGCATTTTAATGAGGGCGGCACGGTATTCGCGGAGCAGGTTGATGGCGGCGTCAATGGATTGAAAGGAGGCGCGTGAGCGCTCAGCATCGCTGCGCAACCGTGCGAGTATTTCCATCTGATCAGTCAGCGGTGGCAGCGGGCACAGCGTCCCCTTCACAATTTGAGTTTTAAGATTTGGTTGGCCAGTTCCCTGTGAACGTGTGAAAGAAACGCCACATAGGCAGGCGGAGACCGCCTGCCCCACGAAGCCACTCCAACCGTGCCGCGACGTCTGAACGTGGGAAAGAATCGCCCGCAAGCGGGCGAGACAGGCGGAACCGCCTGTCCCACCAGAAACCACCGGAAACCAGACCGAGCCGCGATATGCTCTTAAAGAAGTAGTAGAGATACTCACGTGTGATGACGGACTTCACTGGCGTCCCACTAGTTCGCCGGGCGAGTTGATCAGAAACCGAATACTGGTTGGCGGCTTGGCAGGCGCGGTCTGGTCGTTGAGTCCCACTACCGCCAGGCGTTTGCCATCGGGTGCAAGGTCATAGAACTGGTAGACGGGGTTGCCCTGGAGCGGCGTATTAGACCATGGTTCGGGACTGCCAGGCTTGAATTCACTGCCGTTCACGGAGTAGCCCACCACCATCGCCCGGCCGGTGGACGGATTGTGGTACAGGAGTTCGCGGCTGTTGCGGAACCAAATGGGATGCATGCCGCCGCCATTCGAGACGCGGAACTTGCCACCAAGGCCGGGGAAGGGGCGGACGTAGACTTCAACCGCGCCTGCCTCCACTGAGTCATAAGCGATCCATTTCCCGTCGGGCGACAGCGCGGGGTGGCGTTCGTCGAAAGGCATGCTCAAGAGTGGCTGGACCGGGCCGAGTTTTCGGTGGCCCTTCTCTCCCTCGATGGTTGCCGTGGCGAGCTCGTAACTGCCGCCCGGTTGACGCCTGGAATGAGAGAAAGCCAGAGTCTTGCCGTCGCTGGAGAGAGAAGCAAGTCCCTGGAGCACGAACACGCCTCGGGCCACTACATCCGCGGCGCCCGAACCGTCCACGTCGACCCAGTACAGATCCCCGGTGCCTCCGCTGAAGAGGATGGACTTGCTATCGGGAGTCCACATGGCCCAGTCCGGGCGTCCCGATAGAAAAGTAAGTGGATGGGACCTCCCGAAGCGGCAATCCGCCGAAGCCCTTCCGTGATCGCGGCGTAGTAGATGTTGCCATCGTTTCCCCAACTGGCGCCGCGAAATCCGTTATTGGATTGTGGACCGAGTTCGACAGGAGTGCCGCCTGCCGCCGGGATCTTCTTCAGTTTGTTTTCCGCAACGAAGCCAATCCAGGCGCCCTCGGGTGAGAAGAACGGGAACACCCCCCCTTCGGTTCCGTCGAGCAGTTTCCGGGTGGATTCTCGGAGTAACCGCGTGTGGATGTGGGTCTTGCGGTCAGGACCACGGAGGCTGACGGCGAGTCGCGCGCCATCGGGCGATAACGCGAACACGCTGCTGCCGAACGGGGGGTTGGCCAGTTCGTAGCCTAAAGGGAGTTCATCGCTCATGCGGATCAGCGCCCCCGGAACAGGCACGGAGCGCCAGGGAGCCCAGAATGCCAGTGCCGTAACGACAGCAAGCGCCGCGGCGGCGATCCAGGGCAGCCGAAAACCGGGCGCGGCTTTCGGGGCCGCCGGCGCGTCCGACTCGATCGCCAGCGCGAGGTTGTATTGAAGATCGCGAGCGGATTGGAAGCGATTGTCCGGATCCTTGGCCAGACAGCGGCGGATGACGCGGTCGAGCGGAGGTGCCAGGTCGAGCGGCTCCGGCTCGCGGTGCAGGATCGAGCCGATCACGGTTGCAGCGGAGTCGCCTGCGAAGGCGCGCTTGCCGCTGAGCATTTCATATAGAACACAGCCGAATGCGAACAGATCGGAGCGGGCGTCGGCAGCCTCGCTCTTCAACTGCTACGGAGCCATGTATTGCAGTGTGCCCACAATCTGGTTGTGTCCGGTGAGCGTGGCCGTGACGGTGCTGTCGCCGTTCTGGTGGACCGGGCCTTCCTGCTTGGCGAGCCCGAAATCGAGCAGCTTGACTCCCTGCTTCGTCACCAGGATGTTGGCCGGCTTGAGGTCGCGATGGATGATGCCCTTCTTGTAGGCCGCGGCGAGGGCGTCGAGGATCTGATTCGCGTAAGGGATGGCTTTTTGGACTGGGAGGGGGCCCTTTCAGCGGCTCACCTTCGATCAGCTCCATGACAAGGTAGTTCGGGCCAACGTCATAAAGCTGGCAGATATTAGGGTGGTTGAAGGCGGCAACCGCGCGCGCTTCGCGTTCGAAGCGCTCCGTGAATCCTTCGGATGCGATTTTGACCGCGACCGTGCGGTGGAGCCGCGTGTCGAGAGCCTTCTAGACCTCGCCCATGCCGCCTGCGCCAATGCATGCGACGATTTTGTATGGGCCGAGGAGGTCTCCTGCAGAGAGCTGCATATGAGTGAAACAACTAAGTTTACTACATGAAGATTGTGATCGAGCAGGGATTACGGCGTAACCGGAAACGATCCAGTGTACCCAAGATCCTCGGGATAATCGAAGCGGCCCCCAATTGACCTGCTTGGCCCGGTGCCCGCCGAGGGCTACTATACCTGAATGGCCACTAACCGCCTCAAGCTGCGCAGCCAGGACTGGTTCGCGCAACCCACCTATGAGAGCCTGACCCACCGCGCCGCCATACGCGCCGAAGGCTTCACACCAGACGTCTTTCAGAACCGCCCCGTCATCGGGATTTGCAACTCCTGGAGCGAACTGAACCACTGCAACCTGCACCTGCGCACGGTGGCCGAAGCTGTCAAGCGTGGGGTGTGGGCCGCCGGCGGATTCCCGCTGGAGTTTCCCACCATTTCGCTGGGCGAGATCTACATGAAGCCCACTACCATGCTCTATCGCAATCTGATGGCGATGGATGTCGAGGAGTCCATCCGCGCCAATCCTCTGGATGGCGTGGTGCTCCTGTGCGGCTGCGACAAAACCACGCCTGCGCAGATCATGGGCGCGGCCAGCGCGGATCTGCCCGCGATCATGGTGACCGGGGGGCCGCAGTTGAACGGGCGCTGGGGCGATAAAGAGATCGGCGCCGGCACGGATGGGCGCAAGCTTTACGACCTTTACCGCACGGGACGCATCGATGACGAACAACTGTGCGAAATCGAAGGCGGCATCTACCGCAGCGCTGGCCACTGCAACGTGATGGGCACGGCCTCCACCATGACCAGCCTGGCCGAGGCGCTGGGCATGACGCTGCCCGGCTGCGCCAGCATCCCCGCGCCCGATTCGCGCCGCCAGGCCATGGCTGAACAGAGCGGACGCCAGATCGTGGAAGCTGTCTGGGAGGACCTGCGGCCTTCGCGCATCCTCACGCGCCGTGCCCTGGAGAACGCCATCGTGGTGGACATGGCTCTGGGGGGTTCCACCAACGCCGTAGTGCACCTCATCGCCATTGCCGGGCGGTTGGGAATCGACTTGAAGCTGGCGGAGTTCGACGCCATCTCCCGGCGCACGCCGTTTCTGGCCAACGTGAAACCTTCAGGCCAGTACTTGATGGAGGACTTCTTCTATGCCGGTGGCTTGCCCGCGCTGATGAAGGAGATTCTGCCGCTGCTCCACGGCGACGCCCTCACCATAAACGGCAAGACTGTCGGCGACAACGTGGCGGCGGCCGTATGCCACAACCGCGAGGTAATCCGGGGAATGTCCAACCCGCTGTACCCGGAAGGCGGCACCGTGGTCTTGAACGGCAACCTGGCGCCAGATGGCGCCGTGCTCAAGCAGACAGCCGCATCGCCCCAGCTTTTGCAACACCGCGGCAAGGCCTACGTCTTTGAAAACTACCAGCAGATGCGCGCCGAGATCGACTCCGACGATCTGGCGGTAGACGCCTCCACGGTGCTGGTGATGAAGAACTGCGG